>NZ_JACJEV010000020.1:0-88121 GCF_014164235.1 Pseudoalteromonas sp. SG44-17
CGTAGCTAGAGTTATTCTTTAACAACATTCTTTGGTAGAAGAAGTTGGCTGGGATACCAGGATTTGAACCTGGGAATGCCAGGATCAAAACCTGGTGCCTTACCGCTTGGCGATATCCCAACAAAGAAACAGTTGATAGTTTTAATTCTTATCAAGAACATGGTGCGGAAGGAGAGACTTGAACTCTCACATCCTAAGATACTGGAACCTAAATCCAGCGCGTCTACCAATTCCGCCACTCCCGCATAGTCCGTATAATTATATACGTTTTTGCTGTTTATACTCGTAGCTAGAGTTATTCTTTAACAACATTCTTTGGTAGAAGAAGTTGGCTGGGATACCAGGATTTGAACCTGGGAATGCCAGGATCAAAACCTGGTGCCTTACCGCTTGGCGATATCCCAACAAAAAATCAATTGATAGTTTTAGTTCTTATCAAGAACATGGTGCGGAAGGAGAGACTTGAACTCTCACATCCTAAGATACTGGAACCTAAATCCAGCGCGTCTACCAATTCCGCCACTCCCGCATCGAACATACAGGTAACAATGTATTAGAACCTAAATCCAGCGCCTAATTCAAGACAACTGTTAATTCCGCTACTCCTGCATACTTTGTGTAATAAAACACTAGGTAGTTATTTTAAACTCTTTATTGAGTGTAGTTTATACTCCTACAGAGCCATTTCAAAAGAAATGGTGGCTAAGACGGGATTTGAACCTGTGACCCCATCATTATGAGTGATGTGCTCTAACCAGCTGAGCTACTTAGCCATTGTTGGCTGGGATACCAGGATTTGAACCTGGGAATGCCAGGATCAAAACCTGGTGCCTTACCGCTTGGCGATATCCCAACAATAACAATTGATAATTTTAATTCTTATCAAGAACATGGTGCGGAAGGAGAGACTTGAACTCTCACATCCTAAGATACTGGAACCTAAATCCAGCGCGTCTACCAATTCCGCCACTCCCGCATACGTTGTGTAATAAAACACTAGGTAGTTATTTTAAACTCTTCATTGAGCAACAAAAAATAATGGTGGCTAAGACGGGATTTGAACCTGTGACCCCATCATTATGAGTGATGTGCTCTAACCAGCTGAGCTACTTAGCCATCTTTTTTTGTTAGCACTTCATCGCTGAGTGCGGGGCGTATTATGCTGATATGACCCAAATCCGTCAACACCTTTTTTGCAAAAAAACACGTATCTTGGTTTGTTTGCGGGAAAAATAGGCTAACAGGCTAAATTTTAATAAAAATGGTGTTTTTTTAACTGCTTTATTGTGACTTATTCACAACAGCTGATATTTAATGATAGTGCAAAAATAAAAAAGGCTCGTAAAAACGAGCCTTTAAAAATCACTAAAGGTGATAGGTCACACTGGGATGGTGTTAAACATTGAACAAGAAGTTCATTACATCGCCATCTTTAACTATGTATTCTTTGCCTTCTTGGCGCATCTTACCTGCTTCTTTTGCACCACTTTCACCTTTATAGGCGATGTAGTCATCAAAAGCGATGGTCTGTGCGCGGATAAAGCCACGCTCAAAGTCAGTGTGGATTTTACCTGCAGCTTGTGGCGCAGTTGCACCTACTGGGATTGTCCATGCACGTACTTCTTTTACACCTGCAGTAAAGTAGGTTTGTAAATGAAGTAACTCATAACCACCACGGATCACTAGATTCAAACCTGGCTCATCCAGACCAAGATCGGCCATAAACTCAAGTTTATCTTCTTCATCTAGTTCCGAAAGCTCAGATTCAATCGCGGCACATACAGGCACAACAACAGCATCTTCAGCAGCAGCAATTTCGCGTACACGGTCAAGATATGGGTTATTTTCAAAACCATCTTCAGCTACGTTAGCAATGTACATAGTTGGTTTGATTGTTAAGAAGTTAACAGAGCTAATAGCCGCTTTTTCTTCTTTAGTTAATGCTAAAGAACGTAAAGTTAAGCCTTCATCAAGGTGTACTTTTACTTTTTCAAGTACGGCATTTTGTTCTTTTGCGTCTTTATCGCCACCTTTGGCTTTTTTCGCGTTACGGAAAAGGGCTTTTTCAGCGCTATCCATATCAGCAAGTACTAACTCGGTGTTGATCACATCAATATCATCAGCAGGATCAATGGTACCTGCAACGTGAATGATGTTGTCATCTTCAAAGCAGCGCACTACGTGGCCAATTGCATCGGTTTCACGAATGTTAGCTAAAAACTGGTTACCAAGACCTTCCCCTTTCGATGCGCCTTTTACAAGACCCGCAATATCCACAAATTCCATACTCGTTGTAAGAATACGTTGTGGTTTTACAATCTTTGCAAGTTCGTCTAGACGAGGATCTGGCACCGGTACCACGCCCGTATTTGGCTCGATGGTACAAAAAGGAAAGTTAGCGGCTTCAATACCCGCTTTGGTTAATGCATTGAAAAGTGTTGATTTACCAACATTAGGCAAACCGACGATGCCACATTTGAAACCCATAGTTAAGATACCTTGTTTAGATCCGCTTAACCAATTATGGCTTAAACGAATGTAGTCTGTTTTGTGCTTTTAACACACCGTCTTTTGCAAGTATTTCCATACAACGAACTGCTTCATCTACTGCGGCATCCATTTTCTCTTGGTCTTCTTTGGCTGCTTTTCCAAGCACCCATCCGGTCACCATTTCACGGTGTCCTGGATGACCTATGCCAACGCGCAAACGCATGAAATCTTTTTGATTTGCCATCTTTGCAATAATGTCTTTTAAACCATTATGGCCACCGTGTCCGCCACCTTTTTTTAATTTGGCAACACCGGGTTCTAAATCCATTTCGTCATGGGCAACTAGGATGCTCTCAACAGGAATTTTGAAAAAGTTGGCTAAACTACCGACAGCTTTACCACTTAAATTCATATAAGTAGTAGGGATCAGTAATTTGAATTCTTGACCTTGGATGATCACTTTGCCGGTAAGGCCGTGATACTTAGGATCGTGTTTTAGCGTACAGTTGTAGCGTGCAGCGAGTTGCTCGATGAACCAAGCACCTGCATTGTGGCGTGTGTTTGCGTATTCGGGGCCTGGATTAGCCAGGCCCACAAGCATTTGAATAGAATTCAAGGTGCAAACCTTAAAATTTATTCTGCAGCTTCGTCTTCAACTGGCGCAGCTTTGTTAGCTTTGATAGTTACGATAGACTGGTCGTGATCAGCACCTTTCGCTAAATCAACAGATGAAACACCTGCTGGAAGTTTAACGTCAGAGATGTGTATTGAGTCACCAGCAACTAGGCCAGCTACGTCAACTTCTACGAATTCAGGAAGTGACTTAGGAAGACACGTGATTTCGATTTCTGTTAATTGGTGAACTACAGTGTTACCCGCTTTAGTTACCGCTTCTTCACCGATGAAGTGAACTGGTACTTTAGTGTTAAGTTTGTGGGTAGCATCTACACGTTGGAAATCAAGGTGAGTGATTTTAGGCTTGAACGGGTGACGTTGGATATCTTTAAGGATAGCTTCAACTTTTTCACCAGCGATATCAAGAGTAAGGATGTGAGTGTAAAAACCTTCACTTTCTTGTGCTTTGATAATATCTTTGTGTTCAAAAGTAAGTGATGCAGCTTCTTTGTCAGCACCGTAAAGGATCGCAGGGATTTTATCTTCACGACGTAGGCGGCGGCTCGCACCTGTACCCGTAGCTGTGCGTAATTCTGCATTAAATGTATATGTTTCGTTAGACATGATGTCTCCAATAATTAAATAGTGTAGGGCCTTTGCGACCAAGGTCCCTAGCCAAAAGGCGCGCTATCATACCACCGCGACTAATTAAAAGAAACACGATACATAAAAAAAGCGCCAACGAGGCGCTTTATTACATCAGGATATTTTAACTAAACCAAGTTTAGTGTTCGAACATCGCTGAAATAGATTCTTCATTGCTGATACGGCGAATTGTTTCAGCTAGCATGTCTGCAAGTGTTAACACTTTAATTTTATCAATTGCTTTTAATTCAGCAGACAGTGGAATTGAGTCAGTTACAATCACTTCATCAATTACTGAGTTACGAATGTTTTCTAATGCTTGGCCAGAAAGTACAGGGTGAGTAGCGTAAGCGAATACTCGCTTAGCACCGTGTTCTTTAAGTGCTTCAGCTGCTTTACATAAGGTACCGCCAGTATCGATCATATCATCAACGATGATACAGTCACGGCCTTCAACGTCACCAATAATGTGCATTACTTGAGAAACATTCGCTTGTGGGCGACGCTTATCAATAATGGCAAGATCGGTATCGTTTAATAACTTAGCAATAGCACGGGCACGAACTACACCGCCGATATCAGGTGATACAACAACAACATCATCAAATTGACGCTCTTTCATATCTTCAAGTAGCACTGGGCTACCGAACACATTATCAACTGGTACATCAAAGAAGCCTTGGATTTGCTCAGCGTGTAAATCAACCGTTAGAACTCGGTCAACACCTACACTTGATAAGAAATCGGCAACAACTTTTGCTGTGATTGGTACGCGAGCAGAGCGCACGCGGCGATCTTGACGTGCATAACCAAAATAAGGAATGACGGCTGTTATACGACCTGCAGATGCACGACGTAAGGCATCAACCATTACAATAAGCTCCATCAAGTTATCGTTAGTAGGGGCACAGGTTGATTGCACAATAAAAACATCCGAGCCACGAACATTTTCATTAATTTGAACACTGATCTCACCGTCGCTAAAACGGCCAACAACAGCATCGCCAACTTCAATATATAAACGTTTTGCAACTTTTTGAGCTAACTCAGGTGTTGCGTTACCAGCGAAGAGCTTCATGTCAGGCACGGTAGGGTTCCTCAGGCACTGAATTTTTGGACTAATAAGCGATAAAAAAAGTATAGCTTATTAACTTAAACTTTATTTACTTGTACGTTACTTCATTGCTTCAATGTATAGCGTCCAACTGCGTATGAGCAGGAGAGATATTAACGCTGCTGGCAATAAAACCGTCCCAGTTATGGGGGAGATTTTCAAGAACATGTTGCGCTTCTTTTTGCGTGGCAAATTCAACAAAACAGCATGAACCTGTGCCAGTCATCTTCGACGGAGCGTATTTTAGCAACCACTGGAGGGTCTTTTCAACCTCAGGGCAGAGCTTTTTAACTAAAGGCTCGCAATCGTTGGCTAATGTTTGTTGCTGCCAGTGGCCTTTTAGCTTCGGTGTATTGCGTTTTAAATCTGGGTGAGTAAAAATTTTCGCGGTGCTGACATGTTCACTTGGATGCACTACACAATACCATTTTGACGGCAGCTCTACATTCACTAACTTCTCGCCAATGCCTTGAGCTAGGGCGCTTTTGCCGTTAATGAACACCGGCACATCTGCGCCTAACTGCACGCCAAGCGCTGCTAATTCAGATAGTGATAACTGGCATTGCCATAATTTATTAAGCGCTAAAAGTGTGCTGGCCGCATCTGAAGAACCACCACCAACGCCGCCTCCCATGGGTAATATTTTAGTTAAATTTATTTTTGCGCCAAAAAGGGAATTTGTGTGTTTTTGTAATAAAACGGCCGCTTTATAGATTAAATTATCTTTTAGGGGGATATCGGTGGTGTCACCAGTGACTTCAATTTCAGTTGTTTCAGTCAAAGTAAATGTGAGTTGATCGCCATAATTTAAAAAAGTAAATAAGGTTTCCAGTTCATGATAGCCATCTTCACGACGGCCATTAATGTGTAAAAATAAATTGAGTTTGGCAGGAGCCAATAACGAAAATGAAGTCATAGTGTGCGTAGTCATGTTAGTTAAAGTGCCACTCGTAAAGTTGAATTTTTATTTTAATATCTTGGTGTTTTAACGTGAGCTTTTTAGGTAACCAAAATCCGGCGTATTGTTGGTAATCAGCATAGCTTATTTGCCATTGATCGCCATCGGGTGCGTGCCAAGTTACATTTTTTGCTCGGCCTAGTTCATCAACTTGCAAACTTGGATCGTCAACAGTGCCTTTTAACCAATTATCGGCGCTGTCCATCGGTATATTAAAACCAGTGAGCCTAGCAAGCAGGCGCGATGCATTAATGTCATGGTAAATGTGATCATCGTATTCAAGTTCAGCGCCGTTAGTATTTTGTGTTAATGCTAAAACACGGGTACCGATAAAACTCGTTAAAATAAGTTGGTTTAACTGTTCTTGTTGTTGCCAATTTAAGTTTGCTGATTGGCGTTCATCTGGACTAATAAAAGCCAGTTTTCCTTCAACTTGCCAATTGGTTTGTTGTGATAATTGCGACTTCCAATCGTCATAAAGAGCTGTTTGAGGGCTAATTTGCTGCGCACAACCACTTAAAAATAAAAAAAATATGAGTAAAATCAAATATAGTCGAATCAAATGTCGTTCCTTACTTTCCATATTCCGCTGATTTTTGGTAAAATTATCGTCTTTCGAGCACGGCTTAGCAATATTTGGCACATATGACCATAGTAGCACTTGGTATTAATCATAAAACCGCATCTGTAGAATTACGCGAAAAGGTTGCCTTTTCGCCTGAGCAATTGTCAGAAGCATTACAGCAACTGAGCGATCACGATCAGTTTAATGAAGCGGTTATTGTGTCCACATGTAACCGAACAGAAATCTATTGTAGCCTCGCTCAGCAAAATTCCCAAATACTGTTGCAATGGTTAGCTAGTTTCCACGGTTTGGATGAATACGAACTGAGCAGTAATGTATATTGTCATCAAGATAATGATGCTATCAATCATTTAATGCGTGTGTCATGTGGCCTAGATTCTCTGGTGCTAGGTGAACCGCAAATTCTTGGTCAAATAAAGCAAGCTTATAATAGCGCCAAAAATCACAATTCGGTGAGTGTGGTATTTGACCGGTTATTTCAAAAAACCTTTTCGGTAGCAAAACAAGTAAGAACGGAAACCGATATAGGCGCCAGTGCGGTGTCTGTTGCTTATGCTGCGGTTAATTTAGCTAAACATATATATGGCAAGTTAGATAAAACCAAAGTGCTATTAATTGGTGCCGGGGAAACAATTGAGCTGGTAGCGAAACATCTATATCAAAATGAACCACAACAGATCACCGTGGCGAATCGCACCATAGAGCGTGCACGCCTACTGGCAGAAGATGTTAATGCCGACGTTATTGCGTTAGCGCAGTTACCTGAACGCTTACATCAGGCGGATATAGTGATCAGTTCGACAGCAAGTACTTTGCCAATTATTGGTAAAGGGGTAGTTGAACAAGCGCTAAAACAACGCCGTAATAAGCCAATGTTATTTATTGATATTGCAGTACCGCGCGATATTGAAAGCCAAGTTGGTGAATTAGATGCGGCCTATTTGTATTCGGTTGATGACTTACAGGCAATAGTAAGCGAAAATATCGCTTCAAGAGAACAAGCCGCCGATGAAGCGCAAGTGATTATTACCCAGCGCTGTGCGGAATTTGTGATGTGGATGCGTTCACTCGACTCTGTCGATCTGATCCGTTCTTATCGCCAAGATGTACACGATATTAAGTCTGAGCTGGTTGATAAGGCAATAAGCCAATTAAATACCGGTAAAGACGCAGAAAAAATTATTTTAGAGCTGGCCAACAAGTTAACCAACCGCCTAATGCACGCGCCTACCCGTGCAATTCAAGATGCGGCTAAAAAAGGTGAAGTTGCTCAGTTAAGCCAATTAAAGAAAATGTTAGGTATTGATCAGGAATAGCAGTTACATGAAAGAGTCCGTTTATCGTAAGTTAGAAACCTTAGTAGAGCGTTATGAAGAAGTGCAAGCGCTGCTAAGTGATCCGTCAGTTATTAGCGACCAAAATCGTTTTCGTGCGCTTTCAAAAGAATATTCTGAGTTGGAAGAAATTGTTAAAGCATTTTTAGGCTATCAGCAAACACAAGATGATGTTGCTACAGCAGAAGAAATGCTAAAGGATTCGGATCCTGATATGCGTGAGATGGCGCAAGAAGAATACAAAGAAGCCAAAGCGCAAATCCTTGCTATCGAAGATCAAATACAAGTGTTGATGCTACCAAAAGATCCGCGCGACAATAATAATGTGTTTTTAGAAGTACGTGCCGGCACGGGAGGCGATGAAGCGGCCATTTTTGCTGGTGATTTATTCCGTATGTATACCCGTTATGCTGAAACTAAAAAATGGAAAGTAGAGATTGTGAGCACCAATGAAGGTGAGCACGGTGGTTACAAAGAAGTCATTGCTAACATTAGTGGTGAAGGCGTGTATGGGCAATTGAAGTTTGAATCTGGTGCTCACAGGGTACAACGTGTGCCAGAAACTGAATCGCAAGGACGAGTACATACCTCTGCGTGTACTGTTGCGGTAATGGCTGAAGTGCCAGAAGCTGAAGCGATTCAAATTAATACCGCTGATATTAAAGTTGATACGTTCCGTGCCTCAGGTGCCGGTGGTCAGCACGTTAATAAAACTGACTCGGCAATTCGTATTACCCACTTACCAACAGGTGTAGTGGTTGAGTGTCAAGATGAACGTTCACAGCATAAAAATCGCGCGAAAGCGATGTCAGTGCTTGCTGCACGTTTACAACAAGCGGAAGATGAAAAACGCCACGCGGCTGAAGCATCAGAGCGTCGTAACTTAGTCGGTAGCGGTGACCGTTCGGAACGTATTCGTACTTATAACTATCCGCAAGGACGTATTACAGATCACCGTATCAATCTCACTTTATACCGTTTAAATGAGGTAGTTGCCGGCGACTTAGGTTGTGTGATTGAGCCGCTAATGCAAGAGCATCAGGCTGATTTACTAGCCGCTATGGGTGATGAGTAATCGTGACCGACACGATTGAAAGTGCTGTTTCGCGTGCTACTTTGCTGCTGCAAAGTAGCAGCGATAGTGCCAAATTAGACGCTCAAGTATTATTGCTCGACGTATTACAAAAACCACGTAGCTACTTATTTAGCTGGCCAGAACAAAAGTTAACACCGCAACAACAACAGCTATTCGAAAGTTATTGTCAACGTCGCTTAACAGGTGAGCCAGTGGCTCATATAACGGGCACGCGTGAATTTTGGAGTTTGCCACTGCAGGTTAATCCCACTACGCTGATCCCCCGTCCAGATACCGAAACACTGGTTGAATATACGCTCAGTTTACCTTTACCTGTGGCCGCTAAAGTGCTTGATTTAGGCACTGGGACTGGTGCAATTGCGCTTGCACTTGCCAGCGAAATGCCACTTTGGCAAATCACAGGGGTTGATAGGGTTACTGATGCTGTAGCGCTTGCGAATACAAATAAGCAGCGGTTAGGCTTTATTAATGTAGACTTTGTGCAAAGTGATTGGTTTAGCCAAGTTACAGCACAAAAGTTTGATCTAATAGTTAGTAATCCGCCGTATATCGAATATGATAATATTCACTTAAATCAAGGTGACGTACGTTTTGAACCACTTTCTGCGTTAGTTGCCGATGATGACGGTATGGCTGATATCAAGTATATTATTACTCAAGCACGCAATTTTTTAACGTCAAATGGTTACCTTGTTATTGAGCATGGATATCAACAAAGTACTAAAGTGCATAGTTTTTTTGCACAAATGGCGTATACAAATATACTTACAGTTAAAGATTTAGCAAATAACGATCGTGTAACGCTCGCACAGTGGCCGGGATAACTATAACAATTACAGTGCGAGAGCAAAATAAACGCTTTGAGGACTCAGTATGATGGATGATTTTTTGTTTTCGGATGAACCACAAGAAGTAGAAAGTGATGTAGTTAAGGGGACATGGAAAGTCATCATTGTTGATGATGAGCCTGAGGTTCATGCCGTCACGAAACTGGCATTAAGTGATTTTGAGTTTCAAGACAAGCGTTTAGAGTTTATTAGTGCATACTCAGGGGCTGAGGCTAAAGTACAAATAGATAATAATCCCGATGCTGCAATAGTACTGCTTGATGTGGTGATGGAAACCGACGATGCAGGCTTGAAAGTCGCGCAATATATTCGTGAAGTCGCTAAAAATAATCATATCCGTATTATCCTTCGTACTGGTCAACCCGGCCAAGCGCCAGAGCGCCAAGTTATTGTTAATTACGATATCAATGACTACAAATCAAAAACAGAACTTACCGCACAAAAACTATTTACTGTAGTGATGTCGAGCTTACGTTCTTATCGCGATATTTTATCGATTGAACAATCTCGTCAAGGTCTTGAAAAAATCATTAAAGCATCTCGAGATATTTTTTCAGCGCACTCACTTGATCACTTTATTGAAGGGGTGATGCAACAATTAACATCGTTGCTCGGCACCGTTGATCAAGCAATGTACGCCACCAGTTTAGTGGCAGGTAATCCACAAGATAATCAGCATAAATTAGTGGTATTTTCTGGGCGAGGCGATTTTGAACGCAGCGAAGGTAAAGCAATTGAAGAGGTCTTGAATACCGAGCAGCTATCAGCATGTAAGCAAGCATTTAGAGATAAAAACATTGTCTATAAAGACAATTATTTGTTTGCATACTGTTGCAGCGAACATAATCATAATTCAATGCTTTTTATATCCGGTATTCCACACGACTTATCGGATACACAGCGCCATTTGATTGAAATATTTTCGCAAAATGTACAGTTAGCGTATGAGAATGTGCAATTACAATCCGAGGTCGAAGCTACTCAGCAAGAGTTAGTGCTTCGTTTAAGTGAAGCTCTGGAGCAGCGTTCAACCGAAACAGGTAATCATGTTAAGCGGGTTTCGCATATATGTAATACTTTAGCACTGGCGTATGGTTTATCGAAACGTGAGGCTGACTTAGTTCGTTTAGCGTCGCCACTTCATGATGTTGGTAAGGTCGGTATTCCTGACGCTATTTTAAATAAGCCGGGTAAATTGACCTCCGAAGAGTGGGAAATCATGAAAACGCACACTCAAAAAGGTTACCTTATCTTACAAGGCTCTCGTCGAGAAATCGTTAATGCGGGTGCTCAAATTGCACGTGATCACCATGAAAAATGGGATGGTTCAGGTTACCCACAAGGAAGGCAAGGACAAGACATTCATATCTTTGGCCGTATAGTGGCGCTTGCAGATGTGTACGATGCGCTGCGCCATAAACGTTGTTACAAAGAAGCGTGGACGCTTGATGATGTCGTTAATGAAATCAATCAGCAAAAAGGCAAACATTTTGAGCCTAAACTGGTCGATGCATTTAACGACAACCTAGCGGAGCTTGAAGAAATTTTAACCCGTTTTCCAGATTAAAAAATAATACCCAGTGCATTGAACTGGTGAGTTATTTAACGCATTAGAATGAGTATGTTTAATAACATTGGTACAATTTCTTTTTTAACATTAATGAGTAGTTAGGGGCATATGGATTATTTAGCAGTCAAACACACACACATGGCAATTGCAGTTTTAAGCATTGTTCTATTTTATGTACGTTCATTTTCTCGCCTCGGCAGTGGTGCAATCGCTAAAAATAAATTGGTATTTATTGGTAGTCACGCAACCGATACGTTTTTACTTATTTCAGCTTTCGCGCTGATGGCAATTGCAAAAATTAATCCACTAGAACAAACCTGGCTGCTTGAAAAGATTATTCTTGTAGTGGCGTACATTGTACTGGGTATTATTGCCAGTAAACAGCAAAAAACCAGTATAAAAATTGTGTTTTTAGTTGTTACGACTGCGGTCATTGCCTTCATTGGTAAGCTGGCGGTTGCCAAAACAGCGTTTATTTTGTAACTAAACGTGTTCAAAGGCTGCACTAAACAGTCTTTGAACGTTAATCTAGCGCGCTACGTTGGTATCTGTGTAAAAAAATAGGTAAACTAGTCATTCATTTTCTATTAAAGATGTTGCCGTATTAATGACCACCCCTTGGTTTGAAGATCAAAATGAATCCTATCAAGATGAGGCTTTTGACACATTCGTTCCCCAAGCGTTGTATCGTTGTATAAGCGCTGAAGCGAAGTGGGATCCTCAAGCTGATTTAAGTGATAGCTTTGCCACACTGAGCGACTTTGAAAATCAAGTCACCGAACTATGCCAACAATACCCTGATATTCACGAACGGTTTGATGCGTTGGTTGACATGTTTTTTACTCAGTGGTTATTTAGCGTATCCAGTTTAAAAGTCCCAGAATACACCTTAAATAGTTTTAGCTATATGCTGAGTATGCGCAGTGGTTCTGAAACAACACTGGGTATTTTATTATGCCATTTGCTGAACCATGCAGGTTTTGATGCAAATGTAACGATTAATAATAGTGAAATAAATGTCCATGTTGCTATTAGCGATGAGGAAGGTTATTTACTTGAGCCGAGTTCAGGTCAACAAAGTTGGTATATTATTCCTGAAAACGCCAGTGAAGAAAATGGTGATGAGCAAGAGCCGCTTGAGCTCATTTTTGACGAAGAAGTGTATAAGCTTTATCTAGCACAACAAAAGTGGGCCTTTATTAGCAGTAATAAATTTGGTCATGCTTTGAGCTGTGTTGAGATGCTGATGGAGCTAATAGGCGATGATCCGTACGAAAGACGCGACAGAGGCTATTTACTTAACCAGCTTGATTGTCCGAAAATGGCACGTGACGACTTACAATTTTTTATCGATGAGTGTCCAGATGATCCTGCAATTGATATTATTCAGCATCAACTTGAAGAACTCGAAGATAATCACAAAACTCACCATTAACTTTTAAGGAATTTACATGGCTGACGCCCATACTGCCCTGATCACCAATGACGCGGTTGTCTTTGGTTTATTAGCAGTAATATTAGGCTTTATTTTTAAAACATCGAACAGTCAAAATAGCGCACTGAAAAAGTTTTACAAATATGTCCCAGCATTATTACTGTGCTATTTTTTACCTTCACTATTGAATACTTTTGGCATTGTTGATGGTCATTCATCTAATGTGTACTTTGTAGCATCACGTTACTTGCTTCCGGCGTGCTTAATTTTACTGACCATTAGTATTGATTTACGTGCCATTATTAATCTTGGTCCGAAAGCATTAATTATGTTTTTAACCGGTACTGCGGGTATTGTGATCGGCGGCCCGTTGGCCATTTTGATCATGAGCGCAGTGTATCCAGAAGCAGTCGGTGGTCATGGCCCTGATGCAGTATGGCGTGGCATGACCACGATTGCTGGAAGCTGGATTGGTGGTGGTGCAAACCAAGCATCGATGAAAGAAATGTTTGAAGTTGGCGGAGATATATTCTCAGCAATGGTTACGGTAGATGTGATTGTCGCTAATTTATGGATGGCAGTATTACTGTTAATGGCTGCCAACCATAAAGCCATTGATGCGAAAACAGGCGCGGATACTAGCGCGATTGAAGAGTTAAAAAATCGCGTTGAAAAATACCAAGCCGAGCACGCACGTCTGCCAACACTCAATGATTATATGCTGATCATTGCAATTGCATTTGGTATTACCGGTCTTGCGCATTTTTGTGCAGACTTTTTAGGACCTTACTTTGGCGCTAATTTTCCATGGGCACAAGAATATAGCTTAAACAGCAAGTTCTTTTGGTTAATTGTTATTTCGACGACCATAGGTATTGCATTGTCGTTTACTAAAGTACGTCATATTGAAGCCTTTGGCGCATCTAAAGTAGCCTCCAGCTTTTTGTATATTTTAGTGGCATCAATTGGCCTTCATATGAATATTACGGCTATATTTGAATCGCCTATGTATTTCGTCATTGGCTTAATTTGGATGCTTACCCACGCCAGTTTAATGTTAATTGTGGCAAAAATAATTAAAGCGCCGCTATTTTATATGGCCGTTGGCTCACAAGCGAATGTGGGCGGTGCGGCATCGGCACCTGTGGTTGCTTCGGCATTTCACCCATCGCTTGCGCCAGTTGGGGTATTATTAGCCGTTCTGGGCTATGGCGTAGGCACGTATATGGCATATATTTGTGGTTTAATGATGCAAGCAGTTGCACCTTAAGGAATAAAAATGAACAACCATTTAATTAAAATTAATGATATTGAACTGGCAAACGAAAAACCGTTTGTATTGTTCGGTGGCATGAATGTACTTGAGTCTCGTGATTTAGCAATGCGTATCGCCGAGCATTATGTAGAAGTGACCACTAAGCTTAATATTCCTTATGTGTTTAAAGCGTCATTTGATAAAGCAAACCGTTCATCAATTAATTCATACCGTGGTCCTGGCATGGAAGAAGGCTTAAGGATTTTTGAAGAAATTAAAAAAACGTTTAATGTTCCTTTGATCACTGACGTCCATGAGCCGCATCAAGCAGCGCCTGTGGCAGAAGTGGTTGATGTGATCCAATTACCAGCATTTTTGGCGCGCCAAACAGATTTAGTGGTCGCAATGGCGAAAACGGGCGCAATTATTAATGTTAAAAAGCCACAATTTTTAGCCCCGCACGAAATGCGCCACATCATTACTAAATTTAATGAAGCGGGTAATAACAATGTTGTATTGTGCGAGCGTGGCTCAAGCTTTGGTTATAATAACTTAGTCGTTGATATGCTGGGTATGGATGACATGAAACCAATGGCTCCGGTTATTTTTGATGCCACTCATGCTTTACAACGTCCAGGTGGGCGCAGTGATTCTGCCGATGGTCGTCGTGCACAAGCGGCAGAACTTGCTCGCAGCGGCATGGCATTAGGGTTAGCGGGTTTATTTATTGAAGCGCATCCTAATCCTAATGAAGCTAAATGTGATGGCCCATGTGCACTTGCATTAAGTAAGTTGGAAGGCTATTTAAGTCAAATGAAAGCCGTGGATGATTTAGTTAAAAGCTTTGGCCCATTGGATACCAGCGCCAGCGACTTGTAATCGCAAAGCGTGATAAGAAAAGCGACGAAAGTCGCTTTTTTTATGTCTTGAATATACACTTCCTTGGCATGTGTATATAATCTTATCCATAAGAAAAACTAATTCTAAGTTTGATCACTATGTCTCGACGTGTTCCGCCACTAAACGCATTAAAAGCATTTGAAGCTGCTGCTCGCCATTTGAGTTTTACTAAAGCGGCTGAAGAGTTATACGTCACACAGGCGGCGGTAAGTCATCAAATAAAAACTTTAGAAGAGCATCTTGGCTTAAAACTATTTTTGCGAAAAAACCGTTCTTTATTACTCACCGAAGAAGGCCAAGGTTACTTTTTAGATATTAAAGAAATATTTACTCAGCTAATTGATGCTACCGAAAAGCTATTAGCCCGTGGTGCAAAAGGCTCATTAACCGTGAGTTTAACGCCCAGCTTTGCTATTCAATGGTTAGTGCCACGCTTGAGCTTATTTAACGAACTGCACCCTGAGATAGATGTACGAATAAAAGCCCAAGATCAAGACGAAAACTCACTCACCGATGATGTTGATGTGGCTATTTATTATGGCCGTGGTCATTGGAGTGGCGTGCAAACGCATAAACTGCATACCGAATACTTAGTACCTTTGTGTAGCCCCATGCTATTAACAGGGCCAAAGCCGCTGGATCAGCCAAGTGATTTGGCAAACCATACTTTATTACACGATACCACCCGTAAGAACTGGAAAACGTGGATGAAAACCGCCGGTGTACGTAATGTGCAAGTAAACCAAGGACCAATATTCAGTCACTCATCAATGGTGCTGCAAGCAGCTGTGCATGGTCAAGGGGTTGCTATTGGTAACAGTGTGCTTGCTAAACCTGATATTGATGCAGGACGTTTAGTTATTCCGTTTAACCACAGTTTAGAAAGTAAAAATGCGTACTATTTAGTAAGTCGTGAAACGCAATCTGAATTAGGAAAAATAGTATCGTTTAAGCAGTGGATGCTGAGTTTAGTCGAACAAGAGCAAGAGTATTAATATGACTATCGAATGGATTAAAAGTGACCAACAACCCGCTTTGGCACAATTTATTTTTGCCCATGGTGCTGGAGCCGCTAGTGATTCAGAATTTATGCAGAAAATGGCAAGCTTGCTGGCAGAGCAAGGTATTGATGTTGGCTTATTTGACTTTGAATATATGCAAATAGCCAAGCAAACCAATAAGCGTCGCCCGCCAGATCGTGCGCCTAAATTACTGCAATACTTTGAGCATATATTAACCTTTGTACAGCCAAGCTTACCGTTATTTATTGGTGGCAAGTCAATGGGCGGGCGGATGGCATCAATGCTTGTCAGTGAAGAGCGAGTAACAATGCCAACAATTTCAGGCGTATTGGCATTTGGCTATCCATTTCATCCACCAGGCAAGGCTGATAAATTACGCATTGATCATTTTGGTAAAATACCATGCCCGTTTATGGTGCTCCAAGGCGAGCGCGATACATTTGGTACCCGTGACGAATTAACACAGCTACAACTGGATAAACGCCCAGAGTTTGTGTGGCTAGCTGATGGCGATCATTCCTTAAAACCACGCAAACGCAGTGGCTTTACAGAGTTAGGTAATGTGCAAACTGCCGCTGAGCACGCTGCTAGTTTTATTAAACAGCATATTTAAAGGCATCTTTAGCAGGAAAAAAATCATGATTAAACTATTTTTAATGACTGGCAGTTTATTTTGCATGCTATCAGTGGTGTTGGGCGCCTTTGCGGCTCATGGTTTAAAAAGCCGTGTTTCTGAATATGCTATTGGCGTATTTAAAACTGCGGCAGAGTATCAGATGGTGCATGGCCTTGCGTTAATTGCGATTGCCATTTTAATAAAATGGGGAATTAATCTCACATCGGCTGGTTGGTTTATTATTGCTGGTATTTTGTTGTTTAGTGGCAGTTTATATTTATTAGCAATCACCGGTTATAAGTGGCTTGGCCCCATCACACCCGTTGGTGGTTTATGTTTTATTATTGGTTGGACTATTTTATTAGTGCAAGTAGCACGGTTTAAATTTTAATAGAGAATATCGCTCAAAAGAGCAATTAAAGGGTTTTTATGTCAAGTGTAGTGATTTACTGCCGTAGTGGTTTTGAAAATGATGCCGCTGCAGAAATAACATTTCATGCCGCAGAGCAAGGTTTTGCTGGGTATGTAAAAGCAAAGCCAAATACCGGCTATGTTATTTACGAATGTTTTGAAGCGCAGCATAGTGATGAAATCATCAAAAAGGTTGATTTCAAAAATATGGTATTTGCCCGTCAGTGGTTTGCCGGCACTTTACTTGAAAACATGCCCGTCGAAGACCGTGTTGGCGAAATCGTAAAAGCAGCGGTCGATTTTCCACTTTGCTCAGAGCTACGAGTAGAAACACCCGATACCAATGAAGGCAAGGAGCTGTTAACTTTCTGCAAAAAAATCTCTACCCCACTTAAAAAGGCTTTAGAGAAACAAAACACCGTGTTACGCGAACCTAAAGCCAATCGCCCCGTAATGCACATCATGTTTTTAACTAATAACACCGCGTTTGTTGGTCATTCATATAGTTATAATAATTCCCCATTTTTTATGGGAATATTACGACTAAGAATGCCAAGTGATGCACCGAGTCGCTCGACCTTAAAACTGGATGAAGCGTTTAATGTGTTTATTGCGGAAAAAGATCGTGAAGCGCGAGTTCAAGCCGGTATGCGCAGTGTTGACTTAGGTGCCTGCCCAGGTGGTTGGACGTATCAACTAGTGCGCCGCGGTATGTTTGTTAGCGCCATTGATAACGGCCCAATGAATGATGATTTAATGCAAACAGGTCAAGTTAAGCACTTTCGTGTTGATGGTTTTAAATACCGCCCTGAGAAAAGAAATATTACTTGGTTAGTATGCGATATGGTAGAAAAACCAACCAAAGTAACCAGTCTTATGATTGATTGGGCGGTCAACGCATACGCGAAAGAACTTATCTTTAACTTAAAGCTGCCAATGAAAAAGCGCTTTGACAGTGTTTATGAGTGCTTAACGATGATCAAAGAAGAGCTTAATAAATACGGTATAAGCTATGAATTACAAGCTAAGCATCTTTATCACGATAGGGAAGAAGTAACTGTTCATTTGAACGTCACGAAAGTGCCACAAAGTCTATATAGTTAATAAGCTTGTAAAGTTTAGATATATAAAAGCACAGCATTAGCTGTGCTTTTTACGTTATGGCGTAAGTCTACACTAACATAGCATTGCAAGTTACTGCACATAACGCGTAATATAGGGGTTATGGAGAATTAGTTAAGTTGCGGCATGAATGCACAGCATAATAAAAGGTAAATATAAATGTACAAAAACCAAAAAGTAATCTTGCGATTACGCGCTAACATTCCATCGTTTGAATGTGTTGAAGGTTGTCATGATTGCTGCGGTCCAGTGACAACATCATCTGAAGAAATGTCGCGATTACCGGTAAAAAGCGATGCAGAGCACGAAGCGGCATTAAATGAATTTAATTGTGTACACTTAGGTCCAAAGGGATGCACTGTATATGATGAACGGCCATTAATTTGTCGTTTGTTTGGCACAACTCCAAGGATGCCATGCCCAAATGATCGCGCTCCAGAGCAGCCAGTTGATCCTAAAATTGAGCGCGAAGTGCATCATTTCATTGCTAATACACGGCAAGTTTTAGTGTAAATAGTGCTGCAAATAGGGGACTTAATAATGGCTTATATTGTCGTCCCCTCTGAGCGTTTTATTCGCGGTAGTTAGGGCGGTATTGATCAACCCACAAGCGAGTTGCGCCGCACACAGCGACAGGCATAACAATTAAATTCACGATAGGAATGGCTGTAAGCAACAATACGGCTAAGCCGAATCCATACGAGAGAGTTTGTTTTTGTTTTAAGTCTTCTTTCATTTCTTTAAAGCAAATTTTGTGATTATCAAACGGATAATCTTTGTATTGCACGGCATACATCCAACAGGTAAACATCACCCATAACACTTGGCCGATAACAGGTAATATCCATAGTAAGATAAAAAAGCCAATGGCACGTGGTAGGTAATAGCACAACTTGGTCCACTCACGGCCAAGCATTCGTGGCACATCTTTCACAATCTCCGCTAAGCCATCATCATTAATTTTTTGACCGGTTAAATACAGCTCTACTTTTTCACTGAGTAAGCCATTAAAGGGCGCGGCAATGAAATTAGTGATCACCGAAAACAGCATACTGTAGCTAAATAAAATCACTAATACTGCAATAGGCCACATCAGCCACTCCAGCCAACTTAACCACGTTGGTAATAGATCATTTAAATAAGCAAACCCATCGGTAAGCCAGCCATATAAAAAGAATAATGAGCTACCAAAAAGCACGATATTGATTAATAAAGGAATAAATACAAATCGCTTCAAGCCTTTTTGGGTAATTAATTTGAAGCCCGAAAAAAAATATTCCATACCTTGTGTAAACTGCACGCTAAAACCTCTGATCATATTGACATTGCCCTCAGTATAAATTGCTCAGATATTTTGAACAGTATTTTTGCGTAACAAAGTGTTTAATATTTGAAGCTTTTCAAGAGAAGTGCGACAGTTAAGGAGGTTAATTGAGGATTAAGAACAACAGTTAGCAATGATGTATTAACTAATTGAATCAGAATAATGACTCAGCTATGCTCGCCTTGTAAGTAAAACATTCAGGAAATGTCATTTTCTGATTTTAATGCATTTATAAAAGAGGGTATTTTGGAATCATTTAACATTACTCGTATAGATACCGAGTTTGGGATTTTTCGTATTTCAGGTTTATGGGATACTTTAAATGTTAATGCACTAACTATAATATCAATTGAAATTATGGGCACAGATGGTTGGGTACTATTAAATCAAACATACGATGCAGTTACTAAATTAATAATAGACCTCATTCCCATCCTACAATTATATTTATTTAGTAAAGACGAATGAAATTGTATTTTATGGATGAATAGTCTGTATCAATGTCTGAATCCTAACACGCTTGGTATATACTAGCGGCCTTTTAAAAATGAGTAACGTTGGATGTCTAAGATTTTTATTATCGGTCTACCTCGAACCGGCACCACGAGCATCAGTGTTGCGTTGTTAGAAATGGGTTTGTTGGTTGCGCATACCGCCTTTACTAAAAAAGCGTTTGAAATGGCTGATGCTATATCTGACGCACCGTGTTTTAGTGACTATATGCATTTAGATGGGTTATTTCCTGGTGCTAAGTTTATTTATTTAAACCGAGACCTAAAAGCATGGTTGCCATCCATCACGATGCTGCTTGAAAAAATGGCGCCACATCTTGATCTTAAAACAGGGCACTTTAGTCCGGTTCTAAAGCGCAGCTTTCATCAAACGTTTCCCTCTATTTACCCGTTGAGTGAGCGCGAGTTAGCCGATTGTTATACTAAACATCAACACGCAGTGTTTCATTATTTCAAAGGCCGTGATGATTTTTTATCTCTTGATGTCAGCGAACCTGGCGGCCTGTTGAAGCTAAAACAGTTTTTGGGAATGTCGCCTGAGGGCGATACTGACTTTGCGAAATTAAATGTTGGCCGTAATGTGGCAAACTGGCGTGAGTATAAACACCCTAATAAGGTGAATGCCAACTTAGCCGGAGCAGAGCATCGCAAGTTCTTTGACTACAGTTGATTGATTTAGAATTAGTCAGTTTTGGGCTCTTTACTATCAGCTGAACTGTGAATATTACCACTACTAAAAAAACTAAGCTTGGCGATTAAATCAGGAACTAGTCGCTCGCTATTATAATCATAAATTTTATTCATTTGTTTTACGTGAAATGCATCTTCTATCCGAGCAATATTATTTATTGCCCATGCCTCAACCGAATCTGAGCGAGTAAACTGCTCTGGCATTTTTTCCTTATCATCAAGTAGTGTTTGCCATAATTCGTTTTGGATCTGTGCTGGACTCCCTGTGAATTGCTCTAGCGCATCGTTTATCCAGCCCATGCCAATGTCGTTATAGGCGTTTAAGATATTGCTATAAAGCTCACGTCTATTAGAGTCAGAGCTAATATTGTCTTGTTGTGCAACAAACTTACCATTATCCATTTGGTAATACTGCTTATTGGCTTGATAATTAGTTTGCAGTGCAAGGTAACTAAATAAGTTAGGTTCACGGTCTTTATCAACTTCATTGAACATTGCCAATACATCATCCGTTTGATGGTTTTTAACTAAGCTAATCATGTCGATAATACCACTGCTTTGTGTAAGCGTACTGTCAGATAAGTGGTCATTTAACTGCATAAGTTGATCTTCGCTGAGGTTTTTTTCTATTAATAAATTGGTGTAGTCATTTGCCAATACATATTTTGCACTGTTAGCCTTATAGTTTGATTTAAACCAGTTTATGGTTTCAGGCATACTGATCATTTCGACTCTTTCATTACCATGCTCATTTTCACCTAATGGTGACACCGGCTTCTTATAATCATTCCCTTGTTGTAATAATTTATCCATTGTTGCGAGGGTACTGCTCAAGGCATCATCTGACAGTTTGCTTAAAGATGAAATTAACTGTGCACTGCTGTTGTTGTTTTCTGTGCCAAAGTGATAACTAGATGTTGTAACAACAAATTGACTAAATACAGCAAGCTCTTCATCACTCATTTTTTGCACCAAATCAAGTAGTTCTTGTGTTGGTTTTAGGTGTTGGAACATAAATTTATGTTCACCTTCAAGCCGGTCTACTTGATCTAAAAAAGCATTTATATCATCGGGATCTGTAAAGTCACCATAGCGATAGGTCGGCTCTTTAATCGGTTCACCTATGTTAATGGTGGTGCTAGAGGTGACTCTATAACGGTTCATACCAATGTAAGAAGAGGGGGTGTAATCTTGATTAAGTTTGCGGCCTTTGAATGGATCATAAAGGGGCGTACTTGCTGCGTCTTCGAGCGTTGAAAGGAGGTCTTGTGGTTCGACAAGAGAAGCTGCGGCTTTAAACTCCGTGGCGCGATTGGCCGACACCGTTTGCAAAGCTATTTGCTGCGCTTGACCAAGATTGGGGAGTTTCATTGTTATTCCTTTAACGTTAACTTAGCTATTTATCGACGCAGGGCGTTAAAGCTTTAGTCGTTAATTTATTTTTTAACCCGTATTTTTATAAAAGTCGCTAACGTTTAACACCACAGCAAACTATTATCTTGACGTGTTTGCTACTTTTTAGAAAATAGCTAAATGCTGTTATTTTGACATACGACAAAGTCGTGACTAATAAGACAGCAAATAAATGAAAAATCCATAGTTCTGGGTTGTTCATTTGCAACAATTCGGTATAGTTTGTTATCAAACAATAAATATAATTAGAGCTTTTATGCAGTTAGTCGACTTAACCCCTGATGATCCGGATGTGATTAATGTTTTTTCTGATATCGATAGGCTTATAAATTCTCTGTACCCAGTAGCCACGGCGCAATCGCTGTCGGTGAGTGAGCTTGGTCAAGCTAATGTGTACGCCATTGGCTTAAAAAGCGAGGAGGGTATTGTTGCATGTGGTGCGATTGTCAGACAGTTCGACACAGTACCTTATGGTGAAATACGCCGTCTATATGTCAAACCAAGTCATCGTGGTAAAGGCTTGTCTCGGCGTATAATGCAAATTTTATTGCATCATGCTGGCGAAGAAGAGATCCCTTTGATCCGCTTAGAAACAGGCCCGAAACAGGCTGAATCGATTAGTCTGTATGAAAATTTAGGTTTTAAACGCTGTGCAAGTTTTGGTAATTATACCGATAATCCACATAGCTTGTTTATGGAGTTAGGGCTCAGTCAATAAGGCTGATTAGTGGCTAGAAACTGTCTACGCTTTGTGTTTTAGTTTTTGAGTACTTCATCGATTTAATCTCCTACACAACTACGGCTTATAAACGGATATAAGTCGTAAATGGCCTTGGTCAGCGCCACTTTTATCATTGAGAGTCACGTTTTCGGCTAACTTTTTTATATATATTCCCTTTTAAGCCTTCTATTTTTTATACTAAATACTCCAGTGCCCAACAAATAAAAGGGCCGTTGTTATCGACACTAAAACTCACTCGTTACGAGCAAAAATACTTGTTGGACTTGATAAGCTATTTTTCCTTTAATGCGCGCAACAGCCGCAAGGCATTCATCAAATAAAAGAGAAAGATAAATGAAAGAGACAACATCACTAGAACAAGCTCGCACGAGTTACAATGTTCGTCATTGGAGCCAAGGTTTTTTTGGTATTAATGATCAAGGTGATGTGTATGTTGCGCCCAAGGCTGATGCCCCAGAGCAAACCATCGCACTTATTGATATTGCAAAACAACTTGAAGATAAAGGCTTGAGTTTACCTGCGTTGGTTCGTTTTCCACAAATTTTGCATCACCGCGTGCACAGCTTATGTGCTGCATTTAATACTGCGATTGAAAGCTATGGTTATCCAAAAGATTACTTGCTTGTTTATCCAATTAAAGTAAACCAACAGCGTGAAGTGGTCGAAGAAATTGTTGCAAGCCAAGCGAACGTAGAAAAGAAACAACTCGGTTTAGAGGCGGGCAGTAAGCCTGAGCTATTAACAGTATTGGCATTAGCTGAAAAAACCAGTGCAGTGATTGTGTGTAATGGCTACAAAGACAAAGAATATGTGCGCTTAGCATTAATTGGCGAAAAGTTAGGCCATAAAGTGTACATCGTACTTGAGAAACTGTCTGAGCTGGACATGGTACTAAGCCAAGCTAAAGAGCTGAACGTAAAACCGCGTATTGGTATTCGCGTGCGCTTAGCGTCGCAGGGTAAAGGAAAATGGCAAGCTAGCGGCGGTGAAAAATCAAAATTTGGTTTATCCGCTTCACAAGTATTACATGTTGTTAATCGTTTAAAAGAGACTGATCAACTTGATTTAGTTCAGTTGGTGCATTTTCACTTAGGCTCGCAAATGGCGAATATTCGCGATGTGCGTTTAGGTGTTAGCGAAGCGGCGCGTTTTTATTGTGAACTACGCAAACTCGGTGCACAAATTGAATGTTTAGATGTCGGTGGCGGTTTAGCGGTTGATTACGACGGTACACGGAGCCAGTCTCACAACTCGATGAACTATAGCTTAGCTGAGTATGCAAATAATATTGTCTACACCATTGGTGATATTTGTAAGCAGTACGAGCAACCATTCCCGACTATTATTTCTGAGTCTGGGCGTGCATTAACAGCGCATCATGCAGTGCTTATCTCTAATGTGATTGGCACTGAAAGTTATGAGCCTGAAGAAATTCAAGCGCCAGCAGATGACGCGCCATTATTGCTCAATAACATGTGGCTGTCGTGGCAGCAACTTCATGTGCTGACAGACGACCGTGCATTAATAGAGATATATCATGATAGCCAAGGTGATTTAGCTGAAGCACATAACCAGTTTGCGATGGGATTATTAGATTTAACTCAACGCGCCTGGGCTGAGCAAATAAATTTACGTGTGTGTTATGAGCTTAATAAACACATGGATAACAAAAACCGTTTTCATCGCCCGATAATAGATGAACTTAATGCCCGTTTAGCGGATAAGTTTTTTGTTAATTTCTCATTGTTTCAGTCATTGCCTGATGCGTGGGGAATCGACCAAGTATTTCCGGTATTGCCATTAAGTGGCTTAACTGAGGCACCACAAAGACGCGCAGTATTGTTAGATATTACCTGTGACTCTGACGGTGCACTAGATCATTACGTTGATGGGCAAGGCATTGAGAGTACCTTACCAGTGCCGGCATTTAGTGCTGAAAAACCCTATTTAATGGGCTTTTTCTTAGTGGGGGCATACCAAGAAATTTTAGGTGACATGCATAACCTATTTGGCGACACCCACAGTGCAATGGTACACATGGATGAGCAAGGCGACGCAAGCATTGTAGAAATAAACCAAGGTGACACTGTAGCTGACATGATGCGCTATGTTCATCTTGATGTAGAAGGTTTTCAATCATCGTACGCACAGCTAGTGGCTGCAAAATTACCAGCAGATGAGCAGCAAAGTGTGCTTGATGAATTGCAAGCAGGTTTAGACGGTTATACTTATTTAGAAGAGCTTTAATATGACCACTTTGTTTGATCATCCAGATCACTCATTGTATTCCAATGGCATGACGTTCTTACGTCAGCCAATGGTACAAAATATTACTGACATCAATGCTGATGTTGTGGTGTTAGGTTTGCCATTTGATATGGCAACCTCAGGACGTCCAGGTGCGCGTTTAGGCCCTGATGCGATTCGTCGTGCATCAGTGCATTTAGCATGGGAAGAAACAAAATACCCATGGACGTTCAAATTGTTCGAACGCCTAAAACTGGCTGATGCTGGAGATTTTACTTACCCTGTCGGTGACGCTGAATACTTTACCGCTAAGCTTGAACAAGCTGCGACGGGTATTTTAAGCCAAGGTAAAGCAATTTTAGGTTTAGGGGGCGATCACTTTGTAACTTTACCGTTGTTACGTGCTCACGCTAAGCGCTTTGGTAAAATGGCGTTGGTGCATTTTGATGCCCATACTGATACTTATAGTAATGGCTCACGCTACGACCACGGGACCATGTTTTACCATGCGCCGATGGAAGGGCTGATTGATGTTGATCATAGTATCCAAATTGGTATTCGTACTGATTTTGATCAAAGCAAACACGAGTTTGCAGTGATTGATGCGATGGCCGCCAATGATTTATCGGCGCAAACGATTGCTGAGCAGATTAAAGCGAGAGTAGGTGATTTACCTGTGTATATCACTTTTGACATTGATTGCTTAGATCCGGCGTTTGCCCCTGGTACTGGAACACCGGTATGTGGTGGATTAACATCAGATAAAGTACTTAAGATATTACGTGCCCTTAAAGGCATTAATATGATTGGTATGGATGTTGTTGAAGTATCACCTTCGTACGACCAAAGTGAGCTTACTGCGATTGCTGCAGCCACTATTGCTAGTGAGCTACTGCATTTGTGGGCATTAAAGCATAAGTATTGATGTTATAAATAGAGTTTTACAACAAAGGGTATGCCAACGCATACCCTTTTGTTTTACAGGCTCGTATTATTTGTAATAGTTATTTCTTTTAACCAAATAATACTTAACACAATAAGTGGTACGTTAGTTGTAACAGGGTTAAACGCTTCAATAAGTAGTTGTGGTTGCATTATTATCACAGCAAGCAAGAGTCCACTAAGCGCTAAAATGTTTAAAATAACTAAGTATTTATTTTTATAAAATAAAGCTAAACACAGGCCAAAAATAATTTCTCCAACACCTGCTGAGCGGGTAATAAAATCAGACACCTCAGTTGAAAAACCCGCACTGCCGGTCATAAGCTTTTCAAGAGGGGCTATATGATAAAGCTTTGGGAAAAAACCATGATATATCCATGTTAATGCTACTACACCGCGGGCAAGTTGCATATAAAGTAAGTTATTCTCTGGCATTATCTATTCGCTCTTGTGCACTTGGGTGGCTAGATAAATACTCGAGTAAATTATTCACTTTTTTAAGGTGCTCGTTTTCACTGGTATGGCTATATTGGAGTGTCTCTATTGCATCGGCAAAGTCGTTACTTGAGTACCCTAAATACTCCAATTGCGTTAACGCAAAACTGTCGGCCTCGCGTTCCATATCCCTTGAAAAACCTTGCTGTGCAAATGACGCGCCAGTCCCCAGAGCAACTTCTGCAATACCTTCTAAGTCACCAAATATTACCGCTAATACAATTGTACTTGCAGCTGATTGCGCAGTAATGCGCACACTATGCTGGTGTACTATATGGCCTATTTCGTGTAGTAATACTGCTTTTAGGGCATTGGGTTGATCGACAAGTAAATTAACAAGCTCATCTGTTATCACAATACGTCCATGCGGTAGTGCAAATGCATTAGCGCCAAAATGTTCAGATTTATAAAAAGATAATCGATATATCGATTTATCAAGTGATAGTTGCTCAAGCATGGTATTAAAATGTTGTTGTATCTTAGTTTGTTGTTCAACCGGCAATTCGCTATCATCGAGCGCTAACTTTTTAATCACCGTAAAGCTTTGTTCACCCATTTGATTAATCACATTATGCGGCAGTGTATCTATGCTATAAACCGCAATTGCTGGCACTGCTTTGTAAAGCGCTAGCCACATAAACAGTGGTGTAAGTATAACGGCAGCTAAAATAGCCCATTTACTTTTTTCTAGGCGTTCCATTATCTGATGATTATTTGATTTAAATGGCCACCTGTAATTTACATCTAGTGGAATAAATCGACTGCCATCGGTAAAGCTTAACTCGTCGGCAAGACCAGCCATACCTGAATTTAAATTAAGTTCAGTAATGGCGTGGCGAGTTATAATGTATTCATCGTGTTTTATGTCAATATGTGTGTCGCTAATACTTACGACACACTCTTGATAATTACTCGATGCCTTAGGAAAGTAATGTCCTTTTACATGCATGATGAGCTCTTAAGTTAATGAAAGGTCTATATCAAATACATTTGCAGCTTCTTCAGCGAAAGATGATTGCTGTGCTTGTTGAGTATCGATTAAGTTTAATGCGCCAGAATAAATATTCACCGTAGTTACATCAGCGAGCATTTTTGATGTACGTACTTTTGTCCACGGGTAAGCAAGTCCTAAAGAAAATACAATAGCGAGCATGTTTGTTAAAAGTAACATAGCAAAAGGTACAGGTTTTAGTTCTGACTTAAACGTTGCTACACCTTCAAACTGGCTATTATCAATAATATGGTTACGGATAGCAGCTTTCCACACAGCAGTTACTATAGTAATCATAAACACATAAGCGGCCATTAAAGCAGCAAACATAATTATCATCGCAGATGGGTCTTGTATATTTTGTTGGTTTTCTGCGTTTAGTAAATCGAGACCAAAAAAACCTAAAATGGCCATAAATATCACCATAGTGATAGAACTAACTACAAAACAAATAAGTGCTGTGAGGTAATAGGTTTCACCTTTTAAGTTCACCGTCAGTGGTTTGTCGCCGTAGCTAATGTTACTGTGAATATAGCTATCGATACGCTTTAAAACATAAGGCATTAATAAATATAAAGTAAATATGCTTGCAATCGGCAGTAGGATAAAGTTAACAAAGGCTTCGCCATAATTACCTTGAAACGAAAAACACACATTTCGGTGGCGAGTCATACGCATATTAAACCGTAGGCCTTGGTTAATAATCCATGGCATTAGAAATAGAAATCCAATAGCAAACAATAAACCAATAATAGGTAAGAAGCTGGTGGCAAAGGTATAAATTAAAAAAACCGCCACCGCTAAAATACGACCTTTTAAAATTTGCATCGGTGTTGCTAAGTAGTCAAAGCCGTGTCCGTCTATACGTGTGTGACCATAAAAGTAGCGGTATGTGCGTACTTTTGCCCATGCTGAGTAAATACCGAGTGTAATAACGCTGAGTAAAATATTGACAATCCAAATACCAAAATACTCAGCAGCTTTACCCTTAAATTGTACTTTCCCGCTAAAAATTGGCGATGCACTTTGGGTGTTTGTTTTGTTAGGCTCGTCTGGGGTTGGGTGTGTTGATTCCATTAAAAAAATATATCCATGCTGTTTTTTGTAAATTTACCTTTTTTTGGTAATGAAAACAATCTTTATCATTATCCTAGCTTGTTGTTTGTAGTGTAATTTTATTGGTTTTAATGTTTGTAGGGCTGCACTTTAAATCATCTCTGGTATACTGAGCAGATAATTTAATGGGGCTATTATGATTTCAAAAAACCAACTCAAACTTATTCGCCAGCTTGGCCAAAAAAAGTACCGTAAACAATATAGTCAATATCTTGTTCAAGGTGAAAAAAACGTATTAGAGTTACTAAATAGTCCATTAAAAGCCAAAGACGTTTTTGCAACGCAAAGCTTCATCGATAGCTATCAAGATAAGTATCAACACGTTAACTTAATTGCAGCGGATGAAGATGTGTTAACTAAAGCAAGTACTTTAGTGAGTAATAATGCCGCTATAGCTATAGTTGACATGCCAACAGCGAGTGCACCGCAGGCAAGCGGTTTAATCTTAGCCCTTGATGGTGTATCTGATCCGGGCAATTTAGGTACCATTATCAGAGTAGCTGATTGGTATGGGATCAAGCATATTGTCACCAGCACAGATAGTGCCGATGCTTACAACCCTAAAACTATTAGCGCCACTATGGGCTCGTTTGTTAGAGTCTCAGTGAGCCAAGTTGAGTTGCCTGCGTATTTAAGTGGTTTAAACTTACCTATTTATGGCGCTTTTTTAGATGGAAAAAGCGTGCATAAAACTCAATTTACAGGTCAAGGTGTTTTGTTAATGGGTAGTGAGTCTCATGGAATACGTCAAGCTTGCGCAGCATTGGTAACAGATAAGATAACCATCCCCGCTTTTGGTGGTGCAGAATCTCTCAATGTAGCCATGGCAACGGGTATTATTTTAGATAATTTTAAACGCCAAGCTTAATCCCTGTACTTACTTTTATCGTCAAGAACGGTTAAATTAAATACTCAAGCTATAACAATAACAATCGGTAAACCAATTAGATGCGTTTGAGCACCATAAAATTAGCGGGTTTTAAATCTTTTGTAGAGCCCACTAAAATTCCATTCCCAGATCAAATGACCTGTGTCGTTGGCCCAAACGGCTGCGGTAAGTCTAATGTCATCGATGCTGTGCGTTGGGTGCTTGGCGAAAGCTCTGCTAAAAATCTGCGTGGCGATGCCATGACCGATGTTATTTTTAATGGCTCAACCAATCGCAAACCTATTTCTCAAGCGTCGGTAGAGTTGATTTTTGATAATACCCAAGGGCACTTACCGAATACTTTTGCCGATCGAAACCAAGTGGCAATTAAACGTTTGGTAACACGCGACGGGCAATCGCTGTATTTTCTCAATGGCAGTAAATGCCGCAAACGAGATATTACCGATATATTTTTAGGCACAGGTCTTGGTCCGCGTAGTTATGCGATTATCGAGCAGGGCATGATCTCGCGTTTAATTGAGAGTAAACCGGCAGATTTACGGGTGTTTTTAGAAGAAGCTGCAGGCGTTTCAAAATACAAAGAGCGCCGTCGTGAAACGCAAACCCGGATCAAAAGTACCCGCGAAAACCTTGAACGCTTACTCGATGTTCGCCAAGAGCTGCAAGCACAAGTTGATAAACTGGCAGTACAGTCAGTTGAAGCAAAAAAATACCGCGAGTTAAAAACCCAAGAGCGCACTTTAAAAGGGCAACTAGCGGTCTTAAAATGGCAAAAGCTACATCAGCAACAAGTGACTAAAGCCGACAAAATGGCCAAGCTGAATGAGCAAATTAGTTTTTTTAAAACCGCTCATTCAGGTCATGACGATGTACTAGCAAGTCTTGAAAACCAAGTGCAATTGCAACTTGAAAAACTCAATGATGCGCAGCAAGCCCAGCACCAAACGCACACTGAATTGACTCGTGCTGAGCAACAGCAAATAAACTTAAAACAACAACAACAAGCGTTTAGTCACAACCTGATCAAACAACAACAGTTGCAGTTACAAAATCAGCAGCTGCAACAACAACAAAAAGACCATACTGATGAGTTACAAAATGCGTTACAAGAGGCAATTGAACATACTTTAATATGTACAGAGCAAGTCACTGAGATGGCCGACGCGGCGGCACAGTTGCAAAGTGCCAAGCAGCGCAGTGCTTCGGATTGGCAACGAGTTAATGAGCAGTTTCAGGCTATTAATACGCAATATAGCAAGCAACAAAATATAGCCGAACAACAGCTGCAAAATTTGCACTATATTAAAAACCAGCAAACGGCATTAGAAAGCGAATTAATAGAGCTGGCAGAAAATCCAATTGCTGAACAAGTAGCGCAGCAGCAGCAGTTAATGCAGTCACTAACGCAAGAGTTAGCAGCAAAACAAACTGCCTTAAACAAAGTAAATAGTAATCATCAACAAGCTCAAACCGTGTTACGCACCTGCCAAGATGCACATCAAACACTAGCACAACAACAAAACGAGAATAAAGCCAAAATAGCAGGCTTGAATACAATACTCGCAGATACTCCAGCGCAAGGTAGTGGCGATGTTTTGGCACAGTTAGTTGTACGTACTGGATTTGAGCATGTGGTTGAACAAGCATTACAAGGGCTTGAACAATTAAATGTGACATCTATAGCAACACCTAACGGAGTATGGCCAACTACCGACACCGCACCGCAAAGCTCATTAGCGGTGTTTATAGAGCAAGGGGTTTACCCTGATTTATTACATCGCATTAAGTATAAAAATGATTTTGAACATAATGATTTAGCGGATGAGTATTGGCTTGCAGTGATAGATCGCCAAGGTCATATTCAGGGCCGCAATTGGTATCAACAAGCCAGTAAAAGTGCAGAAAATTCGTTGCTGATCAAACATAAACAGTTGGCCGAAGCAACGCAGTTAGCATCTCAACTCAGTGACGAACTAGCTATACAAAGCAATAAGCTTACAGAACAACAGCGAGTCTGTGAGCAATTGAAGGCACAAAGCGAAGAGTTAAAAGCAGCGGTACATCAGCTTGCTCAACAAGTGGCCTCAGGAAGCACTCGTCGCGATATGCTCAAAGAGCAATTACAGCAGTTTCAGAATCAACAACATAAATTACAAGCGAAGCTACAGCAGTTAAACGTTGAACACACGAGCATAGAGAATAAAGTTTTTGAACAACAGCAACATATAGCAAGTGTGGCAAAACAGCGTGATGAAATAAGTGTTGCGCTTAATGATGCTCAAGTGCAGCAGCAACACACTGATGAGCAATATAAACAGGCAAACGCTCAGCTTGAACACTATAAAACGCTTGCCCATCAGGCGACACTAAGTGAGCAAAAAGCGCGCAGTGAATGCCAACTCAGTGACACTAAATTACAGCATGCAACGACCGCCAGCGAAACCGCCAGTGAAGCTGTCAGTGAGTTAACCGCGCAAATTGAAGAGTTGGTGATGCCATTAGAAGAGGTCGCAGAGCAAATAATATTATTGTTGGAACAACATCAACAAAGTGACATTGAACTCAAAAATTTGCAAAGTGTATTGACGGAAGCTAAAACAGCTCTTGTAGATAAACAAACAACGCTTAAAGCGTCGCAGGGGGAGCTGGTACTTTTACAAGAACAATTACAACAACTTGCCCTCGAAGAGCAGAGCTTATTAATTAAAGCACAGGCAGCTCTTGAACCTCTGGGTGAGTTACAGCAAAACTTGAAAGAAGTATTGGCACAGCTCCCTGAAAACGCCAATATAAACACTTATCAAGGACAGCTTAATAAAGTAGGACAAAGTTTAAGTGACTTGGGCGCGGTGAACTTAGCGGCGATTGATGAGTTTGAACAAGCGCAGCAGCGTAGCCAGTATTTAGATCGTCAAGTCGAGGATTTAAGCAAAGCATTGACGACACTTGAAGGTGCAATTGGAAAAATTGATCGCGAAACCAAAACGCGTTTTAAAATGACTTTTGATCAAGTAAATCACGATTTTGGTCAGTTATTTCCTAAAGTATTTGGCGGCGGCAGTGCATATCTTGAATTAACCAGTGATGACTTACTGGAAAGTGGTGTTAGTATAATGGCACGCCCACCGGGCAAGAAAAATTCAACAATTCACCTTTTAAGTGGTGGAGAAAAAGCGCTGACCGCATTATCATTGGTATTTTCAATATTCAGGCTCAATCCAGCTCCGTTCTGTATGCTGGATGAAGTTGATGCACCATTGGATGATGCGAATGTTGGGCGATTTTGCCGATTAGTGGAAGAAATGTCACAATCGGTGCAATTTATTTATATCAGTCATAATAAAATTGCCATGGAAATGGCTGGCAGGTTGACGGGTGTAACAATGGCTGAACCGGGCGTTTCGCGTGTGGTCGCTGTAGATATTGAACAAGCGGTGCAAATGGCACATGCATAAATATTAATATTTGAGTAGATAAATAATAAAGGTGAGGGGATGGCCGAACAATTAAGATGGGTTTTAATCATTATCAGTGTAATTGTCATTGGTGGATTATTAATACATGGCCTATGGTCAGTTCGTAAAAAAGACGCACCCGTTGCGACTAATGATGAGCGGGTTGAGCCTGCAGATCAGGCGTTTACTGAGCGTCAAAGCGAAGCTGAGCCAGCATCTCTTACTGAGCGTGATGAACCGCAGTTTGGGGATTTAAGCTTTAGTGCTGATGAAAAACATCCACACACTTTTGCAGCGTCAGATGACGAACTTGCCGCTGAGGTTGATGATGTGACTACTGCAACAGATGCAAGCGAAGAGGATGAAGCTGAGCAACCAGCTGCAAGTGACTTTATCATTGTGCATATTCAAATGCCTGAAGGCTTGAATATGGAAGGCAGCAAATTATTGCCAGCAGTAAATACACTTGGCTTTAAGTACTCTGAAGAAGGCTTTTTTAATCGTCATTTAGATCCAGCTGGCCATGGTCCAGTGCTGTTTCGGTTAGTGAACATGTACAACCCTGGTACTTTCGATATAGATAATATGGAACAATTTAGTACAGGTGGGATTAGCTTGTTTATGACCTTGCCGTGCGATGGTGACGGGCTTGCTGCATTTAACATGTTGCACAGTGCGGCTAAAAAATTAGCAGATGAATTTGGCGCCGTTATTTTAGACTCACAACGAGAAGAAATGACCGTTGACAGTGTGCGCAATTATGTTGAAAAAGTGAGACGCTTTTCAGCTTAATCACCTGCAATATGCAGTTAATTAATTAAGAATTTTATAAGCCACTTGGCGATAACTCGTTTAAGTGGCTTTTTTATGTTTTTTGAGGTCAGTATGTCCACTTTAGTGTTAGCGCAAATAACGCAACTTCGTCAGCAGTTAGAAGATCACAATCATAATTATTATGTACTTGATAACCCAAGTATTCCTGATGCAGAGTATGATCGTTTATTACAACAATTAAGTGCGCTTGAGGTAGCAAACCCTGAGTACTTGAGTACTGATTCACCGACCCAGAAAGTAGGTGGTGCGGCGCTTGCTAAGTTTGAGCAAGTCACTCATCAAGTGCCGATGTTGTCACTTGATAACGCTTTCAGTGAAGAAGAGTTCAGCGCTTTTAATCGCCGCATTAAAGAACGTTTGATGGATAACAATGAGCTGACCTTTTGCTGTGAACCAAAACTTGACGGTTTAGCGGTGTCGATTTTATACCGTAATGGTGTGTTAGTGCAGGCGGCAACACGTGGCGACGGGCACACCGGCGAAAATATTACCACTAACGTTAAAACGATTCGTAATATACCGCTTAAATTACGTGGCGATGACTTTCCTGAGGAAATTGAAATTCGTGGTGAAGTGTTCATGGATAGCGCCGGATTTGACAAACTTAATGCTGAAGCCGAAAAGCGTGGCGACAAAGTATTTGTTAATCCACGTAATGCAGCCGCAGGCAGCTTGCGTCAACTCGATTCAAAAATCACCGCCAAGCGACCTTTGATGTTTTATGCCTACAGTATTGGTGTTGTGACAAATGGCGTATTACCAAGTGATCATTACCAGCAATTGGCTAAGCTAACTGACTGGGGGTTACCACTTTGCCCGGAAACAAAGTTAGTCGAAGGTCAGCAAGCTGCTTTGGATTACTATCAAGATATACTTGAGCGCCGCAGCAGCTTGAAGTATGAAATTGATGGTGTGGTGATCAAAATAAATAACAAAGCACTACAAGAGCGGTTAGGTTTTGTGGCGCGAGCTCCGCGTTGGGCGATTGCGTATAAGTTTCCTGCGCAAGAAGAAATCACTCAGCTACTGGATGTTGAATTTCAGGTGGGGCGCACTGGCGCAATTACCCCTGTGGCTCGTTTAGAGCCGGTATTTGTTGGTGGTGTCACGGTTTCAAATGCAACGTTACACAATCGTGATGAAATAGAGCGTTTGGGTGTAAAAATTGGCGATACTGTGATCATTCGCCGTGCTGGTGATGTGATCCCACAGATTACTCAAGTGGTATTAGAGCGCCGTCCAACAGATGCCAAAGAGATTGATTTTCCGGCTACTTGTCCAATTTGTGACTCCCATGTTGAACGCATTGAAGGTGAAGCCGTAGCGCGCTGTACAGGAGGCCTGGTGTGCCAAGCACAGCGTAAAGAAGCGATCAAACACTTTGCTTCACGCAAAGCACTCGATATCGATGGCCTTGGCGATAAAATTGTTGAACAGCTGGTGGACAGAGAGCTCATTAAAACGCCAGCAGACTTATTCATACTTAAACAAGGACATTTTGAATCGCTTGAGCGCATGGGGCCAAAATCGGCGAAAAACCTAGTAGCTGCACTTGATGATGCAAAACAAACGACGTTGGCTAAGTTTTTATACTCATTAGGTATTCGTGAAGTCGGTGAAGCGACGGCGCAAAATTTAGCTAATCACTTTTTAACGCTAGATAAAGTAACTGCGGCAACAACTGAAGCGTTAGTCGAAGTTAGTGATGTTGGGGAAATTGTAGCCAAGCATGTGCGTGGTTTTTTTGCTGAGCAACATAATTTAGATGTCGTAACTGCCTTGCTGGAGCAGGGTATTCATTGGCCAGAACTCACGCCGCCAAGTGAAGACTCACAACCGTTAGCAGGCTTAACCTATGTGTTAACGGGTACTTTGAACGAGCTTAATCGAAATGATGCAAAAGCACGCTTGCAGCAGTTAGGGGCGAAAGTTTCAGGTAGTGTATCAGCTAAAACCGATGCGTTAATAGCGGGTGAAAAAACCGGTTCTAAGCTCACAAAAGCACAAGATTTAGGCATTGAAATACTGACCGAAGATGATTTAATTGCATTACTGGCGCAACATAATGGATAGCATTATTACGCTTTTTCAGGATTTAGCACTGACCTTTGGTCAGTGGCTAAAGCCTTACTTATATAATATCGCATTGTTACTGGTGGTGTGTTTGGTGTCTTTGTATGCAAATGAGATTATTAAAACCACGAAACGCTTTGTAGCAAGGCGCCACTTTATACTCAGAGTATGTGCATTTGTACTAGTAACCGGGTTTGGTTTTGGCTTATTAGTAGTATTTGTCACTCCATTACTAAGCCAGTTACTGATGTTTTTTGGTGTGCGCTGGTTAGGTGTTACAGCCGTGGCTGCATTTATATTACTTGGCGTAGTAGCCGAGAGGAAAAACCAGTTATGAAGCGTTATGGACCAGAGTATTGGGACAAATATGGCACCTATCGCACTCCAATCGCGTTTCATTTGAGTTTATTGGTATTACTTCGTGCCTACTTTATTTGGATCATTGCGGCACTGAGCAGGCGTCCTGAGCTTGATTTAATGTCATTAGTGTTTAGATCTAAAGCTGACTTTTTCAGTGCGTTGGCTATTGGTACAATAGCCATTATTCCTGCCGTAATTTTTTGTTTGCGCAGGCCACAAAAAAGCGCAGACAGTGCAGCATGGTTAGCGCGAGTGTGGCGTTTTATGCGTTGGCCATTATTAGCATGTGCAGCGATAGATTTAAGCTGGCTGATTATTCAAGCCGCCCATAGTTATTATCAGTTTTCGATGTTTTTAGCGCTGCAAATGGTGACGGTATTGTGGGTATTATTATATTTAGCAAAAAGTCGTTATTTAACGGTGTTTTTTAATGATTGGCCCGATCCTGAAACCGATGAAAAAAGTTCAAGTAAGTAATTTAGGTTAACGTTGCAAGGAGTCTTTGATGCGTAAAATTAATCAATTACTGGCGCTGATAGTCGGCTGTTTCGGTATCGTGTTATTATTGTTGAGTGTATTTACCATGTTATTTCAGCAAGCGTGGTTTGTATTTCTAATTGCTCTGTGGCTATTTGTATTTAGCTCATGCTGTTATCGGCTAACACCACTATTTAAAGCACGTAATGGCCTAGATAAGTTTATTCGACGCGAACAACAGCACCTTTTGTTATTTTCCCTTTCAGGTTTTTTTGACCGCACTCACGGCCCGCAATGGCTGCCTATAAATAGTATCAAGAAAATACAGTGTCATGATGACCAATTTTTAATTATCTTCAGCGAGCAGCATCAATGCTCAATAGGCTTACCGGCAACTAAAGCGGAGCTAATACAATACTTTAATGCACTATTGACTAAAAATGAAAAGAAATTAATTACAATTGAATGAAACTAAATAGTGAGCAACACGGTATATATGTCAGCGCCTTAAAAAGCATAGTGGGTATGAAATATAGTATGCAACAGCAAATAGGCTTAGGAGTGAGCTGCCATTAGTGTACTGAAGCGATAAGATTTAGCTTTGATTACGCAAATATTATTAGCCAGTGAGTTTAAACATTCCCCTAGCCAGTATCGAAATTATTATTTTTCAACCCCTACAAAACCATTTTGTGCAGTGCGGATAAATCCAGAGCTGACAATGTTATTAGCGCGATACCATGATAATGTGGATAGCAGTAAATTAACCTATCTTACTCAATGAGGTCAGTTATGTTGAATTGGAATGATATTCTAAACTTTGCCAATAAAGGCAATCCTGAGCCGAGCCGTAAAGTAGTAAAAACCGAGCAGCAATGGCGTGAACAATTAACCGAAGAAGCCTTTTATGTGACTCGTAATAAAGGCACAGAGCGCCCGCACAGCTCAGATAGCTGCACCTTGTTTGAACCTGGTAAGTACGCCTGTGTATGTTGTGATAACTTATTATTTGATGGTAATGAAAAATTTGATAGTGGCACTGGCTGGCCATCATTTACTCAACCCGCGCAACTAAACTCGATTGCTTATAATGGTGACAAGACCCATGGTATGCAAAGAATAGAAACTGTGTGTAATGTATGTGATGCACACTTAGGTCATGTATTCCCTGATGGGCCAATGCCAAGTGGTTTGCGTTATTGTATAAACGCGGTCTCATTGAAGAAGGTGTAATTTATTAGCTCGTAATTGACAATAACCAATGCCTTACTGAATTTACATGATACGATTCCAGTAAGGCTGGATTTTAAAAGTCATATCACCGCTTATCAGCGATATTTTTAATTTCGTATTCCTCATTCTTATAAACAACACCTTATCTAAACTATTTATTCAGCCTGCTCTTTGCTGAATAATATTTATTATTCTATTTGGTTTTGCCAGGCTCTTCTAGATTAGCAAGTGTTAGCCCCATACTCGTTGCTTGTTGTACTATTTTATTAAAGCGTTGTTGCTGCTCGTTGTCTAATGGTGTCGTATTGAGTAACGCATAGCATTTTTTTGCCATCATTAGGTTTAAGGTTTGGCCATTTTGCTTGGAATTATCAAATAGACACTGCAATAAATTTAAAGCAATACTAGGATTACGAGGCATTACTCTAAATGCTTGTGTGAATGCTTCAAGAGCGGTATTTAATTGACCACGATTAAACTGTGTAACTGCATGGTTATTCAGCTCTTTAGGGCCCATTTTTATATCACGGCGTTCACTTTGTTGTTGTTGAATATAACGTAAATAAACAGCATCACTGACTGTTGGATGACGTTCACAATGACTGATAATTTGGTTAAATAACGATTGTGCTTTGTGATGAAACCCTAGCTCATGAAATGCCTTTGCTTTATCAAGTGCGCCGTCTACAGAGCGAATGTGGCTATCGTCATCGTCGAGCTGCTCAATCAACTTTTTCGCTTTTTGATGTTCGTCTTTTAGATAGTGTAAACGGGCATTTAAAACATCTATTTGCGCCTGATTGTGACTATTTGGAAATTGGCTTTTTAAATCAGTTAAGTATTGATTAGTTTGTCTTGAAATCCTTTGAATCTGATCGCTCTGATCTGTTGTTAAAGCAAAATCGATACCAGCACGTGCAGCATTTAAATATACGTCAGGATGATCGTGAATCGAATGTTTGGCAAAGTTGGCGATATCTTTTTGTGTTAGATAATTTTTTTCATAATCATGATTTACCAGCGATACATGGCTAAGTGATTTTTGGCGTTCGATATTGCGTGGAGCAATATCAACAGCTTGGCTTAAAAAATCTTGCGCTAATTCAAATTGGTTTAATTTAATCTCCAGTTTACCAAGTAAATCGAGTGCGACTAATCGTGTTTCATGACGTTGCAGCATCGTTTTCAGCATTCTTTGCGCAAGAATATGCTCATTATTAGCAATTAATGCTTCAACTAAACCTACCTTTGCCCATGTGAATTTTTGAATATCAAGAACTGATTTAAAGAATGCTTTTGCAGTATCTACTCGTTTTAAGCGAAGTAGAGCATCACCTTTTAAACGCAATAATATTGCACTATAAGCATTGCCTTTTTTATCAAGCGCGGCATTGATTGCTTTTAGTGCCTTAGAATCATTACCATCGTCAATGAAATTATATATTGCTTGTAAATGATTTTTACGCAGTAAAATTCGTTCTATACGCGTTTTAAGGTCATGTATTGTGAATGGCTTGACCAAAAAGTCATCGGGTTGTAGTTCAAGCACGCTGTGTACCAAAGAACCACTGGTTTCAGCTGAAATAAAAATGAATCCTGTAGAGTTTTTTATTAAACGCTTAACGCGTAACTCTTCATATAGCTGATAGCCATCTTGGTGCTTACTCAAATTAAAAGAGCAAACAATCAGATCAAACTGTTCACTGGTGCACTGCTCTTTCGCTGAATTTGCATGTTCAGCAAAGCGCAGCTGTCGAAAGCCAAGTTTTTCGAGCGACTGTTTCATATAGCTTTGAGCAAGAGGCTGCTCTTCAACTATAAGTATTTTTGCATTAGAAAAAATCTTTGCTGGCATTAGACTTGTGACCACATGAACGTATCAGAGACTATAATAAACAGTCTAGTCGCTGACAAGGGAATTTAAAATTTAATACCGCAGACTTCGTTTATTTGATCAGTTATGGGTTTTAAAGTAGCTTGATTATCCAAATTTAGGTAGCGCTAGTTATTGCTTGAGGATTTTTATAGAGATAGGAGACCCTAGGTTTGTAAAGCGCCTAGGTTGATGCTTTTCAAACTTAATTATCCATCAAGGAACATATTAAAAGAGTTTAAGGTTTGGAAAAGAATTAGCGTATTTAGAGGCTTTTTGAATTTTATTTTTAACAGAATTACTAAGAAGTTTTATATGTGGTCGGTGATACTGGACTTGAACCAGTGACCCTCGCCATTATTTGTGAAGGGTGGCGATGCTCTTTTTTTTTCAGCTGAGCTAATTATCGATTGAAGAATATAACGTGAGGTTTTATATGTGGTGGGTGATACTGGACTTGAACCAGTGATCCTCGCCATTATTTGTGAAGGGTGGCGATGCTCTTTCTTTTCAGCTGAGCTAATTATCGATTTAACGTGAGGTTTTATATGTGGTGGGTGATACTGGACTTGAACCAGTGACCCTCGCCTTGTAAGGGCGATGCTCTCCCAACTGAGCTAATCACCCACATATAATTTTGATTAAATGGTGGGTCGTACTGGACTTGAACCAGTGACCCTCGCCTTGTAAGGGCGATGCTCTCCCAACTGAGCTAACGACCCCAAATAATCAATTACTAAACTTTACGATAACCATTTTATAAATGGTGGGTCGTACTGGACTTGAACCAGTGACCCTCGCCTTGTAAGGGCGATGCTCTCCCAACTGAGCTAACGACCCGTAAAGTTTTATATCTAAATGGTGGGTGATACTGGACTTGAACCAGTGACCCTCGCCTTGTAAGGGCGATGCTCTCCCAACTGAGCTAATCACCCATCTAGATATCATGTAATATGCACCATTCTAAGAATGGTGGGTCGTACTGGACTTGAACCAGTGACCCTCGCCTTGTAAGGGCGATGCTCTCCCAACTGAGCTAACGACCCATATTACAAATTTAAAACGCTACTATTAAAATAAATAGTACTGGATTTTAACCAGTGAACCTCGCCGTTAGTTGTAAATAGCGGTGATGCTCTCTTTTCTTGTAACTGAGCTTGTGACCCATATTACAAATTTAAAACATGCAACTACTAATATAATAACAGGTTTTATATGTGGTGGGTGATACTGGACTTGAACCAGTGACCCTCGCCTTGTAAGGGCGATGCTCTCCCAACTGAGCTAATCACCCACATATAAATTAAAACTCTACTATTAAAATAAATAGTACTGGACTTTAACCAGTGAACTTCGCCGTTACTTGTAAATAGCGGTGATGCTCTCTTTTTTCCAACTGAGCTTGTGACTCATATTACAAATTTAAAACATGCAACTACTAATATAATAACAGGTTCTATATGTGGTGGGTGATACTGGACTTGAACCAGTGACCCTCGCCTTGTAAGGGCGATGCTCTCCCAACTGAGCTAATCACCCACATATAAATTAAAACGCTACTATTAAAATAAATAGTACTGGACTTTAACCAGTGAACCTCGCCGTTACTTGTAAATAGCGGTGATGCTCTCTTTTCTTAGAACTGAGCTAATCACCCACATCTAAACAACAACTCATTGCTGCGTTGTTGTGGGGCGCTATTATAGATAGAGTTGTAAATGTGTCAACACTTGAATGAGGAAAAATGTTTTAGATGCAGGTTTTATAATCAATGAAGTAAGATTGAGATTGTTTTATAGCCAATTTACTTACATTCAATCTATATGTGCAATCAATTTACTCATTATTTAATGCAATACTTTAATAGCTAGTGGTGCCTGTTAGTCAAAAGCGGATTTGTTTTTTAATCATGAGGGAGGAGGGTTATAGTCAATCGCATTGAAAAATCCAAATACCGTTAGTTAAATACGATTGATATAAAACACCGACTGTAACTAATGGAGCCTCTGTGATCATATAAATAACTGACAATAGAGTAGGGGCGTTGCAGTTAATTGCTAGTATGTTCATCTTAAATTCGTTTTACTTGGTGATGAAAACGTTGTTGTGAAAAACAAGAAAAGACTCCGACTTTATTTTGCATATAAATGTATACCTTATTGTTTTGATGTTTTAGAATATATTTCACCTCAGTTAATCTAGATTGTGCGCCTTTCAGTCCTAATTTTTGTTTTGAAACAGCTCCCTTGCATGTATTTTGAGCGCCGCGGTTTATTCATTATTCAGTTTGTTGAAAATTAAACCGTTTAAAGAAAGTTACTGAAAAAAATGTTGACATTATTTTGGTGGCTGCATAGAATGCGCCCCGCACTCAGCGATACACAGCACGGTTTAACTGCGCAAGTGTTTAGCAAAATAAATTGGGGCTATAGCTCAGCTGGGAGAGCGCTTCGCTGGCAGTGAAGAGGTCTGCGGTTCGATCCCGCATAGCTCCACCAATTTATTAAAGTGTTTGTCCTAGGGTAGCAGTTTTCTGTGTCCCCATCGTCTAGAGGCCTAGGACACCGCCCTTTCACGGCGGTAACAGGGGTTCGAATCCCCTTGGGGACGCCACTTAACTTTTATAAGTTAAAGGCGGGTTAACCGAGAAAATAGCGAACAAATTAAGCTCGAGTCTTAATTTGTATTAATCGCAATTACCTTAAAAACTCATGATGTGAGTCTAACTAATCAATTGTCCTAGTGATACATTTATGTGTCCCCATCGTCTAGAGGCCTAGGACACCGCCCTTTCACGGCGGTAACAGGGGTTCGAATCCCCTTGGGGACGCCACTTACTATTTCTATAGTAGGTGTAGTGTTATTAAGATAGCTCGCCTGAAACGAGTTAAACCATTCAGTTGTCCTAGTGACACATTTATGTGTCCCCATCGTCTAGAGGCCTAGGACACCGCCCTTTCACGGCGGTAACAGGGGTTCGAATCCCCTTGGGGACGCCACTTACTATTTTCATAGTCAGTGCAGTGTTATGAAGCAGCTCGCCTGAAACGAGTTAAACTATTCAGTCGTCCTAGTGACACATATTCTGTGTCCCCATCGTCTAGAGGCCTAGGACACCGCCCTTTCACGGCGGTAACAGGGGTTCGAATCCCCTTGGGGACGCCACTTACTTATTTTAAGTAATGTATAAAGCAGTGTGACACCGCACTCTCTATGCACGACGTTAACAAGAGTACTAATCTCTTGGGGACGCCACTTACTTATTTTAAATAGGGAAGTGCAGTGTTATTAAGCAGCTCGCCTGAAACGAGTTAAACCATTCAGTTGTCCTAGTGACACATATTCTGTGTCCCCATCGTCTAGAGGCCTAGGACACCGCCCTTTCACGGCGGTAACAGGGGTTCGAATCCCCTTGGGGACGCCATTTACTTTTTTTAAGTAATGTGCAAGGAAGTGTGACACCGCACTCTCTATACACAACGTTAACAAGAGTACTAATCTCTTGGGACGAAACTTACTATTTATTAGTAAGATGGCTTTTATTAAAAAGCTTACAACATCAATTTAACTGCATTTCTATAGTTACTTCAGAATTATTCATCCAAGTTAAAATCTAAAAATTAAATATTTTATATAATAATTCCTAAATTTTATTAGCATCTTTCCCTTTCTTATATTCAGCTTAAATAAACTTTACCTATGTTAGCGTACATATAAAAGTCCAAATAAATAGGAGGTTATATGGCAAGCGGATGGGCACGAGACGGTGCAATTCAAGATCAAATTGATGCCAGCGTTAATGATGCTGTGCAATATGCTAGAAGTAATTTAGTTTCTGGAGCTAGTGCCGAGCTATGTGAAGAATGTGATGAACCAATACTACAAGCACGAAGGCTCGCGTTACCTGGTGTGAATTATTGTGTAAGTTGCCAAGCTGAACTAGAAGGTAAAGGCACGCTTTCTAAAGGGTTTAACCGACGTGGCAGTAAAGACAGTCAATTACGATAAAAAGGTGCATACAGCACCTTTTTTAATATCGTATCAGAGTTGAGCTTAAATAAATAAAAAGCGGATTAGCAAACCTATTACATATATTTGCTAAAATTTACTCATATTTTCTTTCTTCTGAATTAATTCAATTGAGTAGCCATCTGGATCTTTTACAAAAGCAATTTCTGTTGTGCCGCCTTTAACAGGTCCTGGCTCACGGCTAACATTGCCACCAGCGGCCTTGATATCAGCACAGGCTTTATAGATATCATCAAACTCAATCGCGATATGACCATAGGCATTGCCTAAATCATAGCTGTCGGTATCCCAGTTATAGGTCAGCTCTAGTACTGCTGTGTCTTTTTCATCGCCATAGCCTACGAAGGCTAGGGTATAGCGATACTCTTCGTTATCAGCACGGCGTAACTCTTTCATGCCGAGTACTTGAGTATAAAACGCAATTGATTTATCTAGATCAGCAACCCGTAACATGGTGTGTAATAAACGCATTTAAACCCTCTTTAAAATTCACATAAATTTTTGATAGCGCAGCTACTCTGTAACTACTGCTGCGCTGTTAAAATATCAATAATCCGATTATAAATTATTTCTGTGAGCAACACAGTATCATTGCCATTAGTATTTATAAACTGCACAACGACTGTATCGATATCTTTATAATAACGAGCAATGCTTGAATACCCTAATACCCAACCTGTGTGCTCATATTTATAGAGTGATGCGTACAAAGCTTGCTCTTGTTCACTAAAAAATGTGCCATTATTTAATGCCACAATAAAGTCGCCTACATCTTGTGCTGTTGCCACATACCCTTGATCAAGTGCTTTAAAATCATTTTCGTAGCCAACATAATAGCCACTCATTAATAGCGCTAAATTTATCTCATTTACAGACTCGAAGGTATTCGTTAAGCCCAATGGCGTTAAAATCTCGTTTTTAATAAATTGGTTATGGTCATAACCCAGCACATTAGACATGATTTTCCGCAGCAACAAATAATTAGTATTAGAATAGCCGTAATCAGCATTAGGACTAAAGTCAGCGGGAGTATCGAGTACTAATGCAAGCGGGTCGGGGTAGGTGATTGACCAATCAAAATGATCAGTGTCTGTGTAATTGGGTATGCCACTTCTGTGCTTTACCATCATTCGTAGTGTTATCTTATCTGCATTTTCAATGCGTCCAATTAACGATGGAAGATAATCAGCCAGTGTTTTATCCACATCAATTAGCCCAGCAGAGGCAAGTTTTGTTAAGGCTGATGCATCATACAGCTTACGGATACTGCCAATCTTAAACAAAGCAGTAGCAGAAGCGGGGATTTTTTGCTCTCGATTATGCCAACCGTTTGCAAAATATTCAGGTTGCTGTCCTTGTCTATGAATATACACAATAATGCCATCGACTCCTTGTTCAATAGCCTCTTGTGTTTGTTCTTTGATCGTCGCCGGTAGCGGTTGCAAGTAATATAAAGCAAATTTCCAAGGGGCAAAAAAGTATATGCTCATGATGGTGACAATAAATGCAGCAATGCGCATTAAAGTAAGCGTTTTTTTGTTCTTAACTAGCATTATTACGCATCCGCTTCATTTATTTTTGTAGTGTCAGGGTCAGTTCTTTAATCTACTATACTTCGTATTATTTACTCTGTCTTATCTTTAAATTCTGACGTGAAATTACCTAATATTAACATTAGCTTAGCACACCAAGTTCTATTAACGTGGCCTAGAATTATAACGCACTAAACAGCAATATCGTGTGACATTGCTGTTTCGTTATAAGGAGTTCGACTGTATTAAAGTATATTTTTACTTTTGAACTTTGCCCTTAAGAACATAGATTTCACCATCAAAACTCCCTTGAATCGTCAAACCTTGTCCTGCTAACTCTTTAAGGTACTCTATATGTTCCTCTGTAATATGCTGTCCCGGGACCAAAAGAGGAATGCCTGGCGGATAGGGGGTGACTAAACCGGCACAAATACGGTTGTTACTTTTACCGATAGGCACAGATTCGCGCTCGCCATAAAAGGCATCGCTTGGAATACACGCTAAGTCTATGGCTGGTAGATTCTCAGGCAAGCGAGATCGTCGCGTCGATTTTGACAACTTCACTTTACCGCTGTCGAGTTTTTTGAGCGCATTATAAAGACGAATTATTTTTGAGCGTGTGCCGCCAAGCGTCAGTAATACTAAGATGGTGCTATGAGTGTACTTCTCTATTTCTAGGCCAATTTCATCCAGCAGGTATTTATGAATATCCTTTAATGAATAAGGTAATTCGCTAATATCGATGAGAATTTTTAGCGGATCGTGACCCATGTTATCACCACTAAAGTGTGGAAATATTTCCATAAAGTCTTGCTTACCTAGCACTTTAATTTGTTTGAGTGAAGCCATCTGTTGTTTAAATTCTTCCACATGGTTCAATAAAGCATTGAGTAACTTATAGCCTTCCATCTCTAATTGCTTTTGGCACACGTCAAGCGAAGCGATAAGCTGATATTTTGGCGATGTACTGGCGTAAATACTGTAAATCTCGCGAAAGAAATCAGCATCGAAATCGGGATCGTTAACATGAATATAAGACGCCTGAGAAAACGCTGAAACCACTTTATGCGCTGAATGGGTGACATAGTCAGCGCCAGCATGAATGGCGGAATAATATCGTAGGCTTGGATGAAACAGAGAGTAAGCAAACCACGCTTCGTCAATAAATACTTTAATACCATGTTGATGGGCAAAATCGACCACCTGTTTCAGATCGCTCAGTAGGCCATCGTAAGTACAACCCGTGAGGACTAGCAATTTTGCATCGGTATTTTGTTCTATCGCTTGTTTTATATCGGCCAACGACGGCGGCGCGAAGATGCCATATTTAGGATTTAAAATACTCGACAAATAAACAGGTAAACTCGCTGATTGCAAAATGCCATAGTGCACAGATTTATGACAATTGCGGTCGATAATCACTTTATCGCCCTTGCGCAGCAATGTCTGCAAGATGATTTTATTTGAGGTAGACGACCCATTGGTAACGAAATAGGTATGCTTGACTTCAAACGTCGCCGCTGCTGACTCTTGGGCACGGCCAATGGTATTGGTGCTATCTGATAATGATCCTAACGAATCAACAGAAACCGACAGGTCGCCAACGAACACATTACGACCATAAAACTGATAAAAATCTTTGATATAAGGGGAATTTCTAAAGCTAGAGCCACCGCTGTGTCCCGGTGTATGCCAAGAGTCGTTTGCTTCGCCAACATAACGGCGATACGCCGTCCAAAATGGGGTTTCTGAGCGGTCATCGAAATCGTTAATCATATAGCCTAAAATTGCTTCAGGATCAGAAATCACCTCATCTTTAAAGAAGAAAGACTCAATCTCCTCCGACTCATTAACTATTTCTAGCCCTTTCGTATCATCGCCAATAACATAAACAGGCAACTCAAGGCGGATCCCCTTTAACTGCTCGATAAAGCGACTATAAGTGCGTTCGCCAACCTTATTTTGCAAATCCCAGCTAAGCACTACGGCCTGAATATCGCCATCTTCCTCTACAATGTCCAATGCTTGTTTTAGCTCAAGACGCTCAATAATATCGATATGAATATCATCTCGCTCAAAATTTGGGATGGTTTTCGACAGATTAGTAGAAAGCTCTTGCAAGGTGGCGGGGTCTTGCTCAATTAACAAGATACGAAGTATAGGTAACATAAGAATTCTCGCAATAAAATTTCATAATGCTCAACAGCATAACGAAAGGATTGAGACTTGTGAAATTAATACTTTGAAAATGTTCTAATAATTACTCTGACATTTGTACACATAAAATATTATATTCAAATTTTGTTAAATGATATCGAAATTGAGCCTGTGTGAACGATAGATTTTAGTCCTTATTTATCTAATCTATCTTCTCTTTATACTTGGGGGAATAATGTAGACCCTTATCCTAAAGTTTGTATTTTTATATTTACCGCTCATTTTTAGGTAGTGTGAAAATAAACAGGGTGATGCTTGGCAATTCAAATTAAACGTCAAATAAATTTAGTGGATATGCGTTTTTTATAAAAACCGTCCTTGGTTTTTAGCCTTCGGCCCAGCATTCGCTATTCATAATTATACCCAATCAAACTTTTTCATCGGATATTATCAATACTTTTTTAAACACAGGTTTAATCAGTTCAAGTATTTTGGTCACGAAGCTCACTATCGATTTGTAATGTGGTTTAATGCCTGCTGATACTCTCATGAACAAAATATTATTCTTATAGGCTTTGGCGATACGGCGTCTACTAACCAATTCATGAATGCATATTTACCTTTTTGGTCGGAGTTCATTACAAGCTTTACGTGATCAGGCCGTACTAAAAAAATGACTAATGTGGCCTGGCTACGTGTTAAGCGTCGGTTAAATTGAGTTTAGCCTTGCTGACGCTCAGCTTTGACTTATTCGCTGATAACTTTCTTTTCGCCATTGGTGAAGTATTCACGCGTTAGCTTGAATACTACTGGGCTCAACAGTGCTAGGGCGATAAGGTTAGGAATAGCCATCAGAGCGTTCATGGTATCGGCAAGCAGCCAGATGAAGTCCAACGATCCCATTGCGCCTATCGGTACAACGACAACCCACATAATACGGAATGGAATGACGGCTTTGATCCCCAATATGTATTGGACACATTTTTCACCGTAGACACTCCAACCTAGGATGGTGGTGAAGGCGAAGACTGACAAGGCGATAGCCACAATGTAGTTACCGACATCAGGTAAAGCCGTGGCAAAGGCTGCGGAGGTCAGCGCCGCACCGGTTTCACCTGAAGTCCAAGCGCCGGAAACCACAATGGCTAGACCTGTGATAGAACAAATGAGCAAGGTATCGATGAAGGTACCTAGCATAGCTACCAAACCTTGGGCAACAGGATTGTTGGTCTTGGCCGCGGCATGAGCAATTGGCGCACTACCTAGACCCGCTTCGTTAGAGAATACCCCGCGAGCAACACCGAAGCGAATTGCTGCCATTACAGCAGCACCGGCGAAACCACCAGAAGCAGCAACAGGGTTGAAGGCGCTTTCGATGATTAAGGCAAAAGCTGCCGGGATCTCATTGAAGTTCATACCCAGAACAATAAGGCCGGCACCGATATAGAAGAAAGCCATCAGTGGGACCAGCTTACCAGCAACGTCACCTATACGCTTGATGCCACCCATTAATACTAGACCGACGAGAATCATCATGACAAGACCTGTCGCCCAGGTAGGGATACTGAAGTTGCTTTGCAGCGCAGCAGCTACAGAATTAGCTTGCACTGTGTTACCGATACCGAAACTGGCGAGCGCCCCGAACAGGGCAAATGCCATACCCAGCCAGGCCCATTTGCTGCCTAGTCCGTTCTTGATGTAGTACATCGGACCACCGTTGTGATTGCCCTCTTCATCGACTTCACGAAAACGCACCGCCAGTACTGCTTCAGCAAACTTAGTCGCCATACCAACAAGGGCAGTACACCACATCCAAAATAACGCACCCGGACCACCAAGAAATATTGCGGTTGCCACACCAGCGATGTTCCCAGTACCGATGGTTGCTGACAGCGAGGTCATCAGAGCGTTAAATGGGCTGATCTCGCCTTCAATATTTCTTGCTTTGTCAGGGGTGCGACCACTCCACAACAGTCTGAAACCGGAGCCCAGTTTCATGATGGGCATCAGTTTTAATCCAATCATCAGGAATAGCCCAACCCCGAGGATCGCTACTAACATCAGTGGGCCCCATACTACGCCGTTAATTACAGAGATGATATTGACAATATTTTCCATTGTAACCTCTTTTATTTATTGTGATTCAGTGAATAACTATTACAAGCAGTGCATCCTGTTGATGGCGCGAGCTAACAGTTTTCTGAATATGAGAATTATTAACACAGTGTTGTCGAAGCTTAAAATTTGAAGCCGTAGTCAAAGTTGTAGCGAAGACCGACCATAAAGGAGTTTGTGCTGTCGCCAGCTTTCCAATCCATGGTCTGCACTTCACCGAAAAGGTAGAAGTCATTGCGAGGGTGCCACTCGAGGGTCGCGTTGTAAGCCCGGAAGCTGGTGACATCAACGCTGCTGTCAAAGTCGGATATACCGATTTTTAGCTTGTAGCCATTACTTAGCTTATAAGCGGCAACCATGTCTAGGCTAGTCTTGTTTACGCCCTGGTCGTCTGTATCTGTGAAGGTGGCGGCTAGGTAGAGATCACCAAAGCTCTTGGCGGCACTGACACCGCGTATTTCTTTTTTGTCAACAGCCATTTTCTGTATGTAGTAAGCAACGGCTAGGCGAAGATTGTTGGCGCTGTAGGCTAGACCTGTGTTGAAGCGATCCGTGTTCTGTGAAGCTTCATTTTCATCATCGATCTGAACATCTGTGGCAAGGGAGAAATCACCGATGATTTTGCGGTAAGAGACATAGTTGTTGATGCGATACGGACCAATGTGATCGTAGGCTAGTGGGCTGCTGGCGCGGTTAAAAATATCGACCGGATCGCCTAGCATGTTGTAGATAGTGGACCACTGCTTACCTATGGCAACACGACCGAAGTCGCCCTTGATGCCAACGAAAGCTTTACGCGCTTCACCTAGATCACCGTTTTTATCGATGGCAATCTTGAATTCACCAGTGGCAAAAGCGGTCATGCCGTTACTCAGTGCTTTTTGGGAGCTGAAGCCGATACGTGAAAGAGCGTCTTTGACGTCCCAACTGTCCTCACTACCGTTGCTGGTGATACCGAAAGTCGGGCGTAGTGTGCCATAGAAGTTAAAGCTGGTTTTGTTTGTCACCCCTTCATCTTCAGTATTGGCAGCTGACGGCAAAGCGATCATTAAAGGAAGCACAGCTGCTTTTAATAGTCTTTGTTTCATGAGTGATCATTCCTGTGTTATGTGGATGGTAGTGTTTAAATTTTTCTTTCTCTGTTGATGTAATCGCTCCCTTAATAGACTTTATTTGTTGTAGGTTCATTGGACTGACCTTAACTTCCATCCTAAATTGAACGTGAATTTACTTTTGAAAACGGAAGTTTCGTCTTCTTTGGCGGCCATGTGGCGCAGGAAAATGAATATTTGACAAAGGCGCAGTTGGCAGCTGGCTTGTTTAAATTCAGCGCACAGACTGAGTGAGATACGACGCCATTTCGTTTTCAGGAACCATACCCCCACCTGTGGCCCAAACTAAGTGGGTGGCATTTTTCAGTTTTTGATCGTTCTGTTGGATCCGTTGAATATACTCTTCATTGCCAGATACCAAGACAGGGCCCAGTATTCCAGCTAAAGCAGAAGGCTCTAACTGAATATTTTCATATTTATTAAGCTCTCCAAGGTGGTGATACATCTTTTCATCAGTAATGGTATAAAAACCATCAAGTAACCTTTCCATTGCTCTTCCCACAAATCCAGAAGCGCGGCCAACAGCAAGCCCGTCAGCAGCAGTTATATTATCGATGCCAATATCCTGAACTGAAATTTTGTCATGAAGGCCAGTAAGAACTCCCAATAACATGCAAGGCGAATGGGTGGGCTCCGCAAAGATACAATGAACATTGTCACCAAATGCCATTTTTAAACCAAACGCCACGCCACCAGGACCGCCGCCCACTCCGCAAGGTAAGTAGACAAACAGTGGATGCTGCTCATCTACCTGAATTTTCATTTCTTCGAACTGCTTCTTTAATCGTTCTCCAGCAACGGCATAGCCTAGGAAAAGAGTTGTCGAGTTTTCATCATCAATAAAGAAGCACGTCGGATCTTTTTCCGCTTGCTTACGTCCCTGGGCAACCGCGACACCGTAATCTTTTTTGTATTCAATAACTTTTACGCCATGAGAACGAAGTTTGTCCTTTTTCCATTGACGCGCATCGGCCGACATATGGACAGACACTGAAAATCCAAGTTTCGCGCTTATAATACCAATAGACATTCCTAAATTACCGGTAGAACCCACAGCGATACTAAACTGCTTAAAGAAAGCCCTAAATTCACTACTAAACAGTTTGCTGTAATCATCGGATTCAGAGAGTAACCTAGCTTGCATTGCTAGCTTTTCGGCATGAGTTAACACTTCATAGATACCACCACGTGCTTTAATTGAACCCGAAATCGGCAGGTGGCTATCTTTTTTCAGTAATAATGTTCCTCTAATCTCGGTGTCATACTGCTGTTCAAGAGCCTTTTTTATGGTTGGAATAGCAACAACATCAGATTCTATAATGCCGTTTGTTTTGGCGGTTTCAGGAAATGCCTTCACCAGATAAGGAGCAAACCTTTTGAGTCGTTCACTAGCGTCCTCTACATCTGCCTGATTTAGCCCTACATAAGGGAGACCTTCAGCCAGAGTTGTCATATTTGGGTTAAACCAACAGACTTCGTCTAAGGCGATTAGTTTTTTAATCAGAGGGAAATCAGTAAAGAGTTGTTGAATGTTTAATGTGCTCATTTTATTCCTTAAACGTAGATGATGTACGACAGCAGGAAGGTATCTTCCAAAGTTAAAAAAGAAACTATAAATGTATCAGTCGTATAATATTTAAAAAGTTCTGTCATTGTTGCGCCGCATGACCCTGACTAACCAGAGTTGCAATTTCATCTTGTTAGCTTGTGTTTACTGTTTGATTTAGACGCATTAAACAAAAGATACAAAATGATGACAAGCGATCAAAATTCACACATGCATGAGCTATATTAAAACAACAGCGTTATTTAATTGATAATTTGGATTTATTCAGATATTTAAGTTAGATTAACTCATACAAAACCAGCGTGCTTGATAATGGACGTAATAGGCGGGCTTCATTCTGAAAGGTGGCTTCATGTATACCAAGGATAACATTTTTGCTAAGAATCAGCGGTTAAATAGCTCTCAGCTCTCCAAGCTTCATACATTTGAAGTTGCTGCCAGACACTGTTCTTTTTCTTTATCAGCAGAAGAATTGTCAATAACACCAAGCGCGATATCACACCGCATCAATGGACTAGAAGATGAACTTGGGATCCAATTATTTAAACGTTCCCACAGAAAAATAAGCCTAACCTCTGAAGGGGAGCGAATTTATCGCACCTTAAAACAATCTCTAAACACATTAAATCAAGAAATCCTAGAAGTACGAGATGGTGAGATATCAGGAACGCTCACCATCTATTCACGTCCATCTTTTGCGCAGTGCTGGTTAGTGCCTCGTATCTATAAATTCAAAGAGTTACATCCTGCAATTGGACTTAATATCTTGACGGGAAACGAAAATATCAACTTTTATGGACACGGCATCGATGTCGCTATCTATTTTGATGATAAAACGCCACAAAAATTTTGGTATCAGCAGATAATGTCAGAGTCTATTTCCCCAGTATGTACACCGGACTATGCGAAAAAACACGATTTAGAGGCAGGTGTACAAAATTTACATAAATGCACATTGCTGCATGACAACCAAGCTTGGAATTACGACTCTAACCTGGATGAGTGGGAGTCTTGGGCAAAGACATATGGCATTGAGCCAATTAAACAGATACCGAGTATGGGTTTTGATCGATCTGATTTGGCGGTTATTGCCGCTATAAATAATGCAGGTATTGCAATGGGCAGGCACAGCTTAGTTCAGAAAAGAATCATCTCAGGCGAATTGATTAAGCCATTTCCCGGAAAAGAAGTATCTTGTCAACAAAGGTACTACGTAGCCACACTTAAAAATCAAAACGCCAAAAAAGTTGAATTATTTATCGATTGGCTTAAACATGAAGCTCAATAACTTGGTGTGATGGACTCTTGCTAAAACGGGGAATTTCCAGATATGTAGTGGTTTAATTAAACTGGAGAGGTTTATAGCGTAAAATGAGCAAAACCGCAGTTTCAACATAGCTAGTAAAAGACCTAGGACTAATCTGTTTTATTTTTAAACTCACATAAATCTCAATAATACAACTGCCACATTTTGGTTTACGTGCTACGCAAGTATAACGCCCGTGAAGAATGAGCCAATGGTGTATATCAAGTTTAAATTCTGCTGGTACAACTTTTAAAAGTTTTTGTTCAACCGCAACAACACCTTTACCCATGGCAAGCTTAGTACGGTTTGATACACGGTCTATGTGGGTATCTACAGCAATGGTTGGCCAACTTAAATATAAGGAAGGAAGATGTAACTAGCTTTCAAAATGTTGGTAGTTGAAATCCTAAAGAGCAAAGATCATGTGTTTGCATTAGGCATCATCGGAACTTTTAGTTACAAAGTTAATTTGGTAACTCATATTAACTGTGTTGTAGTTGATATAATTACAGCACGAGATAGGGAATTATGTATGAAAGAGGATATTGATGAGCTAAAAAGTGAATTTCAAGCAAAACTTCTATCTTGGAATAATATAAAAAGTAAAAAAATTAAAGTTACATTTATATTCATATTTTTCGGTTTGATTGGATTAAAGGTTTTTACTACTATCTTAACTGTTGATTGGCTTGCAGGGTTAATATGATGATCACTTTTCGCCCACTTAACAAACATGATTTTAACTATTCAAAAGTTATAGACCTTTTTTTCGAAGCTTTTCCAAAAGTTCACAGACTACCAGAATGGCTTGTTAAATACAGAATGAGGAATGGAAAAAATGGCTTTGATATTATTTATGATCATAATAAATGGGTTGGCTTTCTCTACACTAAAGAATATAAACAAATTATCTGTGTAAAGTTTTTTGCTATATCTGAATTGCTCCGCTCAAGTGGTTACGGAAGCAAAGTAATGGATTCTATGAATGAAAAGCATTCAAATAAAAGAATAGTACTCACTATTGAGGAGCTTGATGAAAAGGCAGAAAACTATCAACAAAGAGTTAAGCGCAAAGCGTTTTATGAAAAAAATGGGTTCAGTTCTACCGGGTTTATCATAAAAGAGCCAGCTGAGCGGCAAGAAGTCCTTATACGTGGTGGAACTATATCTCAAGAAGAAATAGAAGCTATGTACAAGCATTTTTTAGGAAATTTATTGTTTTCTTTACTTAAAATCGAAGTACTAAAAATTGAATAAGAATACCGTCATTTTAATGTAATTAGTTAGTCGTTAGCAGTTAAATAATGCATGCAAACAGCAGCAAAGATAAAAACTTAAAGTTTACTTATTGGCTCAAAAAAGAATAAACATTATTCAGTCTTGTCTTTAAACTCATATAAATCTTCAATAATACAACTGCCACATTTTGGTTTACGGGCAACACAGGTATAACGCCCGTGCAGTATGAGCCAATGGTGTACGTCTACTTTAAATTCTTTGGGGATCACTTTTTCGAGTTTTTGCTCAACGGCTACCACGTCTTTACCCATGGCAAGCTTAGTACGGTTTGATACACGGAATATATGCGTATCTACAGCGATGGTAGGCCAACCGAATGATAATTATCGTAGATAGGCATTAAGACTTACATACGTATTCATGTTAATAGTTTGTTGAAAATAATTTCACTACATCACATATTGTTAAAACTTAATCGTTTAAGGGGCTTTATAAATGAAAAACCTTTCAATAATATTACTATTTTTAGGGCTGTGTGCCTGCACTAATATAAGTAAAAAAACTAAGACAACAAATATTTCCTCTAATTATGTTCCACAAGAATATGTGAAGTTAACGCATCCTCAGTGGAGTAAGAACGCAAGTTTTTATCAAATTAATACGCGACAGTTCACACCTGAAGGAACATTTGCAGCCGCTGAGCATCAACTACCACGATTAAAAGAACTTGGCGTCGATATTCTTTGGTTAATGCCGATTCATCCGATTGGCGAAGAAAACAGAAAAGGGTCGCTGGGTAGCCCTTATTCAGTAAAAGATTACTACGGTGTTAATCCTGAGTTTGGTACCTTAGATGACTTAAAAAGCTTTGTTAACGCTGCTCACGAATTAGGTATGTACGTTATTCTAGATTGGGTAGCAAATCATAGTGCTTGGGATAATGAATTAAGACATAAGCATCCAAATTGGTATACAAAAAATTCGCAAGGTAATTTTCAACCTACGCCGTGGTGGGATTGGTCAGACATAATCGACTTTGATTATAACGTACCAGAAATGCGTGAATACATGACTGATGCAATGAAGTATTGGGTCAAAGAAGTAAATATTGATGGTTATCGATGTGATGTAGCTGGTTTTGTTCCTCTCGATTTTTGGGAAAACGTTAGGGCGGAGCTAGACGCGATCAAGCCCGTTTTTATGTTAGCTGAATGGGAAATGCGTGATTTACATGCTAAAGCTTTTGATGCTACTTATGCATGGTCTTGGCAGGAAGCTATTCATGATATTTTAAGTGGTCACGCTGATTTAAATAGATTGTTTGTATACTATTCATGGAATGAGGGAGCGTATCCGAAAAATAGCTATCGGATGACGTATGTTTCAAATCACGATGCTAATTCATGGGAAGGAACCGTGTTTGAGCGTTATGGTAGCGAAGAAAAAGTAGCGACAGCAATCGTATTGTCTATTGTCGGTGAAGGTATGCCATTAATTTATAATGGACTTGAAGCTGGGAATATTAAGCGGCTTGAGTTTTTTGAAAAAGATCCTATCGAATGGAAAGAACATAAATTTAAGCCATTGATTCAGAAGCTCTTAGCTTTGCAGAAACAAAATAGTGCGTTGTGGCATGGTAAATATGGCGCGACAATGGAGCGTATTTATAATACTAATCCGACAGAGGTGTTTAGTTTTATCCGCGAAAATACCAAAGATAAAGTGTTTGTTGTGATTAATTTTTCTGATAAAGAGCAAGATATTCAATTTATGGGTCCACAAACAGCTGGAGTATATACAGAGCTATTTAGCAAACAAAAGGCAACGCTTACTGAAGACGCAAGCCTTAAGTTGGCGCCTTGGGAGTATAGAGTTTATGTCCGGTAATGTTTAAAGGTTAAGCGTTTATTTGAGGTTTTCAAATTAAGATAATCATACGTAGGGCACATATCGTATGATTATCTTAATATTTCAATTAAAAATTAGTTACTCAGTCTTTTCTTTAAACTCACATAAATCTTCAATTATACAGCTGCCACACTTTGGCTTACGCGCCACACAGGTATAACGTCCATGTAAAATGAGCCAGTGATGTACATCTACTTTAAACTCTGCTGGTACAACTTTTAATAGCTTTTTTTCTACTTCAACAACGTTCTTACCCATAGCAAATTTAGTGCGGTTTGATACGCGGTCTATGTGGGTATCTACCGCGATTGTCGGCCAGCCGAAGGCGGTGTTGAGTACCACATTGGCAGTTTTACGGCCAACGCCGGGTAGGGCTTCTAGGGCTTCACGATTCTCAGGCACTTCGCTGTTGTGCTTATCAACTAAAATTTGGCACATTTTGTACACATTGGCAGCTTTAGAATTAAACAAACCGATGGTTTTAATGTAATCGCGAAGTTTATCGTGGCCTAAATCTAAAATTGCTTGCGGCGTATTGGCGACGGGAAAGAGCTTACGGGTGGCTTTATTTACCCCAACGTCAGTTGCTTGTGCTGATAGCGTTACCGCAACTAACAGTTCAAACGGGCTTGAATATTCAAGCTCGGTTTCTGGATGTGGGTTTTGCTCGCGCAAGCGAGAGAGTATTTCGTATCGTTTTTCTTTATTCATGCAACTTAAACGCACAGTAAATACTGTGCGCTTCCCCTTAAGTTAAACTGGTGACCCTTGCTCGTGGGCCTTTTTCGGCCACTGGTGGTGCTACTTGTTTTGCTTTTATTTGCGCATCAATGACATTTTTAGCAGCAATCAGTAAGCCCAAACCTAAAAATGCACCGGGTGGTAAAATAGCGAGCAAAAATTGATTATCAAAACTAAATACTTCAATGCGTAAAACCGATGCCCATGGGCCCAGTAGTAAATCGGCGCCATCAAATAAGGTACCTTGGCCAATAAGCTCACGCATTGCGCCAAGCACAACCAGTACTACCATAAAGCCAGAGCCCATCATTAAACCGTCAAACGCTGATAAATGAATCGGATTCTTAGAGGCATACGCTTCAGCGCGGCCGATAATAGCGCAGTTAGTAACTATCAGTGGAATAAATATTCCTAGCGATTGATATAAGCCAAACGTATAGGCATTCATTAATAGCTGCACTATGGTTACAAAGCCTGCGATAAACATCACAAATACAGGAATGCGGATATCTTTTGGCACGAAATTACGCACCGCAGAAATTGTGACGTTCGAGCCAACTAATACCAGCAGAGTGGCTAAACCGAGGCCCATCGCATTGGTTATCGTTGATGTGACGGCCAGTAGTGGGCACAAACCGAGTAATTGCACGAGGGCAGGGTTGTTTTTCCACATTCCTTCGTTAAACAGTTCTTTTAATTGGCTCATGGCTCACCTATTTGGCATGCGTTATCAGCACTAAATACCGCATCGAAATTGTTTTTTGAGAATAACACAGCGTGTTTTACTGAGCCAACCACGGCGCGTGGTGTAATGGTAGCGCCAGTGAATTGATCAAAGTCTCCGCCATCTTTTTTTACTGCCCAGCGAGTATCGTCGTCATCAAGTACAGTTTTATCTTTAAATGAGGTGATCCAAAGAGATTTTTTCATTTCTACTTTATCACCAAGACCAGGCGTTTCTTCGTGTTTAGTAACACGTACTCCGGCAACGTCCCCGTTTGCAAATACGGCAGTTAATAAACTTATATCGCCGCTATAACCTTTTGGCGTCACGTGGCGCATTACTAAAGCAACAGGTTGGCCACCCTTGCGAGCACGATAAACGGTTTGTGGTTTATTACCAAGTAGTGGATCATCAATGATGGCACAATCTTGATAAAGAGTATTATCGTAAAAATTAGGGGCGAGTACATCTTGCAGCTGTAATGAAAGTTGTTTGCGCTCTTGCTCTGCAATACTGTCAGCCGTGAGGTTATGGATAATACCAACAGCGCCGGTAGTGAGCAGGGCAAACAGGGCTAAAATAGCGCCATTTTTTGTCATTGATGAAATAATCATTTATTCACCCCATGTCCATAAGTACGTGGTTGAGTGTAATAGTCTATCAGTGGCACGGCCATATTGAGTAGTAACACAGCAAACGCCATGGCATCTGGGTAACCGCCAAAAGTACGGATCAAATAAACTAATAAACCAATCAATGCGCCGTAAATTAACCGGCCGCGATTAGTGGTAGCTGCCGAAACCGGATCCGTGGCTATGAAAAAGGCCCCTAACATGGTTGCGCCACTAAATAAATGAAATACCATACCAGGCTCAGTACCAGGTGCTGCGATATAACCAATTGCGCTGCACACAGCAATTGATGCAAGTACACCAACTGGGATATGCCAATTTATAACTTTGGCTTTAATAAGGTATAAGCCACCGATTAAAAAGCCAAGATTTACCCAGCCCCAACCTTGTCCTAACCAACTATTAAAAATAGCGGCTTGCATGCTTTCAGATACGGTTAAACCATGAGCGATATCAGTCTTGATGGTATCCAAAGGTGTGGCCATTGTTACGCCATCAACCCCAACTCTAAGTTGATCAACACTAAAACCTGCACTGGTAAAGCCATTAAAAATAACGCTAAGCTGTTGAGTAAGACTAATTGGGTTTGCCAGTAAGTCACTAACTGGCATCCAAGTGGTCATTTGCACAGGGAACGAAATAAGCAATAACACGTATGCAGCCATGGCAGGGTTAAATAAATTGAAACCAAGGCCACCATAGAGCTGTTTAACAATGACGATGGCAAAAAAGCTACCGATCACAATAACCCACCATGGGGCGAGTGGCGGAATACTTAATGCTAATAAGACCGCAGTAAGCCATGCACTGCCATCTCCAAGCGCAGGCCATACAGGGCGCTTGCGAATAAGCATAATAATGGCTTCACTGATACTAACCGTGACTAACGCTAAAATTAGCTGGATCAATACACCCGTACCAAAAAAATACAGTTGTGCGATAAGTCCAGGAATACAGGCTAAGATCACTGTTTGCATCAACCTGCTAAGTGATTTATGACTGTGGCTATGCGGCGAACTGGCCATCGTTAGCTTCATTACTTATCACTTCCTTCTTGTTGTAATTTTTTAGCCTTTGCACGGGCAATCGCAGCGGCAATAGCGGCCTTTTTCTTATCTTGTGCGGTCTGTTCTGGTTTATCTTCAGCGATTTCAGCTTCGTTTATCGCTGTAGCCGAAGTTTCATTTTCAGCATCGTCGTTTTCTTCGCTAGCCGCTTGTTCAGCTTTTGCAGCCTTTTTCGCTTTCGCGCGGGCAATAGCGGCAGCGACAGCGGCTTTTTTATCATCGGCAGGTGAGGCTGTACCGACTTCACTTTCAGAATTGTCGTTTTCTACGCTTGCTGCTTGTGCTGCCTTTTTCGCTTTTGCACGAGCAATAGCAGCAGCGACAGCGGCTTTTTTATCATCGGCAGGTGAGGCTGTAGCGACTTCACTTTCAGAATTGTTGTTTTCTACGCTAGCCGCTTGTTCAGCTTTTGCAGCCTTTTTCGCTTTAGCGCGGGCAATGGCGGCAGCGACAGCGGCTTTTTTATCATCGGCAGGTGAGGCTGTAGCGACTTCACTTTTAGAGTTGTCGTTTTCTACGCTTGCTGCTGGTTCAGCCTGTGCTGCCTTTTTCGCTTTTGCACGAGCAATAGCAGCAGCGACAGCGGCTTTTTTATCATCGGCAGGTGAGGCTGTAGCGACTTCACTTTCAGAGTTGTCGTTTTCTACGCTTGCTGCTGGTTCAGCCTGTGCTGCCTTTTTTGCTTTAGCACGAGCAATTGCAGCGGCTACAGCGGCTTTTTTATCATCAGTAGGTGCAGCAGTCGTGTTATCGCTTTCATCTTCTGATGCCGCCGCTTTTTTCGCTTTAGCGCGGGCAATCGCAGCGGCCACGGCTGACTTTTTATCATCCGGAGCAGCAGCTGTAATGCTTGCGGCTTTTTGCTCTTTGTATTTGCGAGCTTGCTCTTTGCGCGCTGCGCGCTCTAATGCTACGTCACTGTTATCTGGTTCAAGCGTTGCTTCTTGATTTTGTTTTTTAGCTTTGGCGCGAGCAATTGCAGCGGCCACAGCTGATTTGTCGTCATCTTTTGCTGGTTTGTTTTTAACGCGTGCTAGAGCATCGGCAATTTTTTGTTTTTCGTCAGCCGATTTTTCAGCAGCTGGTTTGCGTTTATGGCGATTTTGTCGTGCTTCTTGCTCCCGCTCTAGGCGTTGTTTTCGAAGTTCAAAGCGCTCTTTCGCACGTTCAGCTTTAACTTGCTCAGCTTGCTGTTCTTTTATTTCAACTTTAGCCACACGGTAATACTGCACCAGCGGAATTTCACTTGGGCACACATACGCGCAAGCACCGCATTCAATACAATCAAACAGGTTATGCTCTTTCAGTTTGTCGTATTCTTTTGATTTAGCAAACCATTGTAATTGCTGAGGCAACAGTGAAGCAGGGCAGGCATCAGCACAAGCACTACAACGAATACAGGCTTTTTCAGGGCCGGGCTCTGCCAGCTCATCATGATCTGGGGCTAAAATACAGTTAGTGGTTTTTACCACGCCGATACGCACCGTTGGCAAAGTAAAGCCCATCATAGGGCCGCCCATTACAACGCGTTGCTGTGGCACTGGTGAAAAGCCTTGGCAATCAAGTAGATGTTTTATTTCAGTGCCTAATAAAGCCCATACATTACCCGGATTATGAATTGTATTACCTGTTACCGTAATAACACGTTCAATTAGTGGCTTACCTTCATAGACAGCTTGATGAACAGCAAATAAAGTGCCGACGTTTTGTACTAACACACCGATATCTGCTGGAATTCCCCCACTAGGGACTTCTTTATTGGTAAGTAGCTTAATTAATTGCTTTTCACCACCAGAAGGATAAACAGTAGGAACTGTTTGAATGATTATTTTGTCATTATACTCAGCCGCTGCCTGCATGGCTGCGATGGCCTCTGGTTTGTTATCTTCTATACCAACGATAGTAAGTGTTGGTGTAAGCAATTGCTGCATGATCTCTATGCCAGCAATAATGCCTGCAGCATGCTCACGCATTAGTACATCATCAGCAGTAATATAGGGCTCACATTCCACTGCATTAACAATAAAATACTCAATTGCTTTGCGACTATCTGCTTTAATATAAGTTGGGAATCCTGCACCGCCCATACCGGCAATACCACGGTCATGAATTATATCGATAAGTTGCTCGTGAGAAAGCTGGCTTGGTGTTGTCACCGGTGCTAACGCACACCAGCTATCTTGGCCATCGGGCTCAATAATTACACACAATTCAGGCAATGCCGATGGATGCGCAGACGGCATTTGGCAAATATCAGTAATAGTACCAGAAGTGGGGGCGTGTATTGGCACCGACCAATTCGCAACAGGCTTTGTAAGTGCTTGCCCTTTAAGTACCTGTTGGCCTTTTTCGACGATCAGTTGACCGTTAGCACCAATATGTTGTTTTAATGGCACAACGAGTTTGTCAGGCAAAGGTAAACGGGCGATTGCTTGACTGTTGGAAATTGTTTTTTGTCCCGGTGGATGAATGCCACCTGGAAACGGCCACACTTTACCTTGTTTTATCTGTGCGATTAGCTTTTCCATAGGGAGCCCTTAATCAATCTGTGTTACTGGGATTGCATCTAGTTGCCATTTCCACGTTTGCTTAGTGGTTTCTACAGGCAGCATATCAATACAGTCAACAGGACAAGGTTCAACACATAAGTCACAACCCGTACATTCATCAATTAAAACAGTATGCATTTGGCGCGTGGCACCAACAATAGCATCGACAGGACAAGCTTGAATACATTTGGTACAACCAATACATTCATCTTCACGTATATAGGCAACGGTTTTTATCGGTTCAGCTTGTTCGCCACCGGCAAGGGGTTTAGCTTCAACACCCATTAAGTCAGCTAATTTTTTTACTGTCGCATCGCCACCTGGTGGACATTTATTAATCTCATCGCCATTGGCGATGGCTTCTGCATAAGGGCGGCAACCCGGATAGCCACACTGGCCGCACTGTGTTTGCGGTAATATAGTATCGATCTGTTCAACAATCGGATTACTTTGCACTCGATAGCGCACAGCAGCAAATCCTAAGATCAAACCAAAAATGAGTGCTAGGGTTCCCAGCGCAATCAAGGCATAAAACAAGGTCATGTTAAAACTTCACTAATCCTGTAAAGCCCATAAAGGCCATCGACATTAAGCCTGCGGTGATCATCGCAATCGATGCGCCTTTAAAGGGGGTAGGTACGTCAGCAGCGGTTAAGCGTTCACGAAGAGCTGCAAATAATACCAGTACCATAGAAAAACCAACAGCAGCGCCAAAGCCATATACTGCAGATTGTAAAAACGTATGATCCTCTTTGACATTTAGTAACGCAACACCTAAGACCGCACAGTTTGTGGTGATCAAAGGTAAAAATATACCGAGTAAGCGATACAGCGTAGGGCTGGTTTTTCTGACTACCATTTCGGTAAACTGAACCACCACCGCAATCACTAAAATAAAGCTTAGAGTACGTAAATACGTGATATCAAGTGGGATCAAAATATATTGATTAACTAGATAGCTTGTTACAGAGGCAAGTGTTAACACAAAAGTGGTCGCAAGTGACATGCCTATAGCTGTATCCAGTTTGCCAGATACACCCATAAACGGGCATAGACCTAAAAATTGTACTAACACAAAGTTATTAACCAGTACTGTGCCGATCAACAGCAATACATATTCTGTCATGTTCGCCTCAAGCTATAATAAACGCCGACATTATCCTTTTTTATTGGCTGTTTAACAACACGTAGAAGGTAAATAAACGGCTCATTTAATAATGATAGTGAATTGCATTTAGAATTTTATAGCATGATAAATAAAGATTAACTGTTCATTAACCTAGTTACTGACATTTGGAATGATAAAGCAGATCAGGGGAGGGGGAAATAAACTAAGAGGAAACTAAAAAGGTGCTCAAAGCACCTTTTAGATTGATTAAATATCTTTTGGCTTTTCGATGTAATAACCTTGCACACCATCAAGACATAAAGTTTCAATAATGTGTTTTTCTTCTTGGCTTTCAACACCCTCAGCAAAAACACTAACACCAATTCGATGCGCGAGGTCGACCATTAAACGCATAAAGTATTGGTTATTTTTATCTTCTTCAAGGCCGCGAGTATAGCTTGCATCCATTTTGATAAAGTCAGGTTTTAAATCGCGGAAAAACTTAAACGAGGTTAAACCAACACCAAATCGTTCTACCGTGATCCGAGCACCAACACGGTGGATCATATCTATAAAGCGTTTACTGGCTTTAATATTTTGCTGTAAGCCAAATTCACTCACTTCGAATACCAGTTTTGAGGCAATATTTGTGTCTTTTAATAAACGTCGCTCTAGCCAAATTACGAACTGATCATTGTGTGCGCTTGAGGCGGTAACATTCAAACCAAAGAATTTTTCAGAGAAATTACGGCTCTTAATTTTTTCCAGTGATGAATTAATGATTAACTGATCAATTTCCATCGCCATATCAAGCTTTTCAGCCATAGCTAAAAATGAAGCGGTAGGCAATACTTGGTTTTCTGTTGTTTTAAAGCGCACTTGAATTTCAGCGTAGGCCTTCATGCTTTTACCAATTGGCATAATGTTTTGCATTACCAGATGTACACGCTCAGCTTCAATTACTTCATTAATCACTTTACGCCAGTTTTGATTGCCAAATCCTGCACTTACATTATTAACTAAATCAGTTTCGCGTTGTATATGCCAGGCGTTAGCTTGTTTTGATTGGGCCATGCTCATAGCATTGTCTACTATCGAAAGTAGCTCACCTAAGGGTTTGCCTTTTTCATAAGCGACGATCCCAGTATTTGCTACTGAGCTTAATTCTTGGTTTTGCTGATATTGAGTAAATCGAGATTGTAAGTTATCACCAAAACGTTCAGATTCCTTGAGAGGAGTGTTAGGCAGCACAATCGCGAAATCTGAGCTATTCAAACGAAAAACTTTACTGCCTGTATATGTGCCGCTGATATGTTTAATAATATCAGCCACAGCTTTGACATACTCGTCACCTTTTTGGTAACCACGAGTTTGGTTGATTGCTTGTAATTCACTACAACGAACCATCGCCAAAGAGCCAAAGGTGCTTTTTTCACTGCTTTCAATGTACTTCTCATAATATTCAACAAACATATTACGGTTGCCAAGTTCAGTAACTACATCTTTATAAGCTTCTTGCTTGATAGAATGTGCGGCATTTTGAATATCATCATGCTTACTTTGTAAAAAGTGCGACAGGCGATTAAAGCTCGGCACTAGGTCAACGCCCAGTTGTTTTATTTTGCTGCTATTAATTGCTGTTTCAAGACCGTTGTTGACTTGATTTTGATTGATATAAACATCAATTATCTCAGCCACTGTCATGCTTATATTTCTATTTAGCTTACTAAACATGGTTTTCATAAACACAATGGGAATAATTGCCATTAAACCTGACACTAAAATAACAATAAACAACGCTTGTTGGAGTATCAACCCAAGGTTATTGGCATTAATAGTAAATTCAACTTTGATATCAGACGCTTGATTAACAGCAAATTGAGGACGGATAGAGTTAAAGCTGGTGTTAACTAATTGCGCAATGGCTGGTAATGAAGTAGGGGATGTAATATTTATAAGTTCTTTACCTTGCTGATCACGCAAAATAAATGAAGAAAAAGTATTACCGTCAGCAAGCACTTGCTGAAGTTTATCTGGTGCTATATCGACAATAGAATGTTTACTAATATAGTTGTTTACCACTGATTGCGTTTTATGTTGTGCATCGCTTACTGCGTTGTCAAACGCTGACGCAACAAAATAGCCACCAATACTTGCAAACAACAGCCAAGATATTAATTGAATAAATATGAGTTTTTTGAAACCAGCCATGTCTTATTCTTTTTAGTAGATCAAAGGGAAGGAATCAGATCCTTGATTAATCAAATTATTTTACACTTATTAAATGTGTATTAAAAAGAAATATTTTGATTGTAGTAGAGTAGTGGAATTGTTTAGGAAAGTCTAATTGATTCTTTAAGTTGGCTCCCCCTCCCCGACTCGAACGGGGGACCTGCGGATTAACAGTCCGTCGCTCTAACCAACTGAGCTAAGGGGGAACTACAATACTTAAATTTTATATGATTTGGCTCCCCCTCCCCGACTCGAACGGGGGACCTGCGGATTAACAGTCCGTCGCTCTAACCAACTGAGCTAAGGGGGAACAATAATCATATTACATAAACTTGGCTCCCCCTCCCCGACTCGAACGGGGGACCTGCGGATTAACAGTCCGTCGCTCTAACCAACTGAGCTAAGGGGGAATCGTTTATGGCTGAAAAGACTGGCTCCCCCTCCCCGACTCGAACGGGGGACCTGCGGATTAACAGTCCGTCGCTCTAACCAACTGAGCTAAGGGGGAAGCGTATGTGCCTTTCAACGGGGCGAAATATTAATGACCGCGCTGCAAAGTGTCAACACATAAAACCGGATAAACAAAAAAAAGCAGTCTGTTCGATGTTTTTATGTTCGATCTGGCTGTTTTGTGGCTTTTTTTCTCCCTATTTAAGTCGTGTAGATCGAGATGTGGCATAAAATTATGGTTTTTAACGACTAAAAAACAAACAAGTTAACCGCCAAGCAAATTATAAAAGTGATCATTTATCTAGTTTTGCACGAATAAATTTATGAAATGTACTTTTTTAACGTTAGCTAATAAAAGCGCAAATTCGCAATAATTAAATTTACTTATGCATTTAATTAGTCGTTAACGAAAAATGCCGAGAAAAAAATGACATACAGATCTGAACCCTTAGTTTAGCGACTTAATACCCATGAGAATAGCAAGGAAATATATATATATTGCTTTATTTCAATTGGTTAGATTTATTTTTTCATATTGAATGGGCGTTTAAATAAATGTGACAGGTCATTGGTACAGGGGTTAAGTATGTTTTATGAGCTATTTAACTCAAATTGTCTAAAGTTAGTATTTGCCAACATTGCCGTTAGCGTGTTTAAGCCGCCCCTTTGCACGCCTTTATTAACGTGGCTTTGCAAGAGTTATCCACGGTTTCTGTGGATAACTCTGTTTATGAAACTTTAAGAACGTTGGCAGAGCCATATTTTTAGGGCACTGTGAGGATATCAAGCATTTAAAACAGTTTTTTTATCTCATTTTAAAACAATGACTTGAAAAAATAAGCTGAAAAGAGCTTCGTTGATGAGTAAATTTATTCGTAACGATTCGATTAGCGCAATTTTTGTGTAAAAATGCAGCACCAGTCGCGATGTTTTTGTGATAAAGGTTATAAAAATGTATTTTTATTGTTTTTAGTAGAGGTTCGAAGTGAAATCATCGCTAAACACGTAAAAAGAACACTTTTCTATGGTTTTTTAGGCGTTTTTGTAATCAATTTATAATCACTTGATAAATGCGTGGCTTGAAAAGCCCTGATGCTTTAAAATACCACGCTTAATAAAAGAGGTTTATTTATTCCCATGCGCGCAACTTTGCAGAGCAACTCAGCTCCCGATTTATTAAACGATCCAATAGTACCGACCTTGAAGAAAATGACTGTGCCGATGATTTTCGGCATGATCACGTTAATGATGTTCAATATTGTCGATACATTTTTTATTAGCTTATTGGGAACTGAGCCATTAGCGGCTGTCAGTTTTACTTTTCCGGTAACCTTTACCGTGATCAGCCTAGCTATTGGTTTGGGTATCGGTACGTCAGCGGTTATTGCCAAGGCGCTGGGTAGTAATAATATTGAAGAAGCACGTTTTGATGCCAGCATCGCATTATTAATTGCAGTGGTGATGGTGGTGTGTTTATCGCTATTTGGTTATCTGTTTATTTCCCCGATATTTAAATTGCTGGGAGCAGGGGAGCAAGTACTGCCTCTGATCCATGAGTATATGAGTGTGTGGTTTTTAGGCAGTGTATTTTTAATTACCCCTATGGTTGGTAACTCAGTGTTACGTGCCAGCGGTGACACTAAAACGCCTAGCATAGTGATGGGGGGAGCGGGGCTTATCAATGCCGTGCTCGACCCAGTATTGATTTTTGGCTTTGGGCCAATTCCTGCATTTGGCATTAAGGGCGCTGCGATTGCCAGCGTCATCGCATGGTCGGTAGCCGTTGTCATTATTTTATATTTGCTAGCAGTAAAAAAAGGCTTGCTGAGCCTAAATGCAAATAACCAAACCCCATTAAGCTCTATTCGAAAAATTCTTAAAATTGGTTTGCCAGCGGCAGGTGCAAATATGTTAACACCAGTTGCAATGGCGGTGATGATTGCCATGGTTGCTCATCATGGACCTGAGGCTGTTGCTGCTTTTGGCGTAGGCAGTCGTATTGAATCAATTGCCAGTCTGGTGGTGTTAGCTTTATCGATGACGTTACCGCCGTTTATTAGTCAAAACTTTGGTGCTGGTAAACTTAACCGTGTTAAAGAGGCGTACACCACAACATTAAAATTTGTGATGATTTGGCAGTTTATTATTTATTTACTGCTCATTGCATTTTCAGGAGTGATCAGTGAGTTGTTTGGTAAAGAGCAGATGGTTATCGATGTGATCAAATTATTTATTTTTACCTTGCCGTTAAGTTACGGTTTGCAAGGGATAATTATTTTGTCTAATTCATCGTTCAATGCCTTACACAAACCAATGAATGCATTAATTCTAAGTGTGATCCGATTATTTATTTTTTATATTCCATTTGCTTATGTCGGTAATTTATATGCCGGTTTACCAGGCTTGCTGATCGGCGCAGCGCTGGGTAATTTATTTACTGCAATAATAGCTTATAAATGGTTTATCAAAGAGCTGAATATGATCAGTAACCAAGCTGTACAGGAGTGCCAAGCATGAGCGACCATTTTCAACTGGTATCTAAATTTAAACCTGCGGGGGATCAACCCACCGCGATTGCGCAGTTATGTGAAGGGTTAGAAGCCGGACTTGCTCATCAAACATTACTAGGGGCAACAGGTACTGGTAAAACATTTACCATGGCTAATATTATCAATGATTTGAATCGCCCAACGATCATCATGGCGCATAATAAAACCTTAGCAGCGCAGTTATACGGCGAAATGAAAGAGTTTTTTCCGCACAACGCGGTTGAATATTTTGTTTCGTATTATGATTACTATCAGCCAGAAGCGTATGTTGTTGCAAGCGATACTTTTATTGAAAAAGATGCCTCGATAAACGAACACATAGAGCAGATGCGCCTAAGTGCTACCAAAGCGCTATTAGAGCGTAGGGATACAATTATAGTGGCATCAGTATCAGCCATATATGGTTTGGGCGATCCAAAATCATACATGAAGATGATGCTGTTGTTAAAAGTGGGCGAAAAAGTTGATCAACGCGATATGCTGCGCCGACTAGCTGAAATTCAATATACGCGAAATGATATTGATTTTAGCCGCGGTACGTATCGGGTTCGCGGTGAAGTTGTGGATATATTCCCTGCTGAGTCAGACACTTTTGCAGTGCGTGTAGAAATGTTTGATGACGAAATAGAACGGCTAAGTATTTTTGACCCACTTACCGGCGCGGTTGAAAAACACATAGTCCGCGCAACTATCTACCCTAAAACGCACTATGTGACACCCAGAGATAAAATTCTTGATGCGGTTGAGCATATTAAAGCTGAGTTAAAAGACCGTCGTGCGCAGTTACTCAGTGCTAATAAACTGGTCGAAGAGCAACGCGTGGCACAACGTACACAATACGATATTGAAATGATGACCGAGCTTGGTTATTGCTCTGGCATCGAAAACTACAGCCGATATTTATCTGGTCGCACGCCGGGCGATCCACCGCCAACCTTGCTTGATTATCTTCCTGAAGATGCGTTAATGATTATTGACGAATCTCACGTTACGGTATCGCAAATCGGCGCTATGTATAAAGGCGATCGTAGCCGTAAAGAAAATCTCGTGGAATACGGTTTTCGTATGCCGTCGGCGATGGATAACCGGCCACTACGCTTTGAAGAATTTGAAGCCATAGCACCGCAAACAATTTATGTATCAGCAACCCCGGGGGATTTTGAACTTGAACGTTGTGGAGATGATATTGCCGAGCAGGTTATTCGCCCCACAGGATTACTAGATCCACAAATTGAAGTACGCCCAGTGGCAACTCAAGTTGATGACTTATTGTCAGAGATATATAAACGCGTAGCAATTGATGAACGCGTGCTAGTAACCACACTTACTAAGCGCATGGCTGAAGATTTAACGGATTACTTATCTGAACATGATGTAAAAGTGCGTTACTTGCATTCGGATATCGATACCGTTGAAAGGGTCGAAATTATTCGTGATTTTCGCGCTGGGGTGTTTGATGTGTTAGTGGGTATTAACTTACTGCGTGAAGGTTTAGATATGCCAGAAGTATCGCTAGTTGCAATACTCGATGCTGATAAAGAGGGCTTTTTACGTTCAGCTCGCGCATTAATTCAAACCATTGGTCGTGCGGCTCGTCACTTAAATGGTCGGGCAATTTTATACGGTGATCGAGTCACTAAATCAATGGCCAAAGCTATTGATGAGACTCAGCGTCGCCGCGATATTCAACACGCTTACAATATTAAGCATGGCCTTGAACCACAAGCCTTATTGAAGAAAATTACTGACATTATGGATGTTGGTGAGCGAGCCGGCCCACAAGATAATTTACAGCTGATCCGAAAACAAAGTAAGCAAGTGCTCAGTGCAAAAGAGATCGCAGTGCAAATTAAGCAACTCGAAACCAAAATGCATGCATACGCTAGTGATTTAGAATTTGAAAAAGCCGCATCCGTTCGTGATGAAATCCATGAATTACAACAACAGTTAATTAAAAATGCATAATTTTACGCCCCTTATTACAGCACTTGAAAGTGCGCCCTTAGCAGACAATGAACTTTGTCGTGTGTTTCATGGCCGCGGTCACACTACTGAGCATTTGAGTCATCTAAATATCGACTTTTACCCACCGTGTTTATTTTTAGTGTCGTACGACGAAGTTGACTCACAAACGCTAACGCAATTAAGTGAGCAGCTTTGGCAATGGGCACAACAACACGCTAAAGAATTAATCACCTCGTTGGTATTTCAACAACGCGCCGGACAACAAACTGAAAATAAACTGTTATTTGGTCAACTACCGAGCCCGCATAGTGTTAAAGAAGGTGACAGTGAGTTTTTAGTGGATTTAATGAGCCGTCAAAATACCGGTATATTCCCGGATATGCGCCGTGGTCGGGAGTTTGTGCAAGCCCATAGTAAACACGCTAAGGTATTGAATTTATTTTCATATACCTGTGGGTTTTCGGTTGCTGCAATGCGTGGCGGTGCCGATAGTGTGATCAACATGGATATGAATAAAGGGGTACTGCGCACCGGTAAGCAAAATCATCAACTTAATGGCTTTGACCGCAGTGTGAGCTTTTTACCGCACGATATATTAAAGTCGTTTGGTAAACTTAAAAAGGCTGGCCCTTTTGATTTAATTATTGTTGATCCGCCAAGCTTTCAAAAAGGCAGTTTCATTTTAACTAAAGATTATCAAAAAGTGCTGCGCCGCTTACCTGAACTGCTCAATGAGCATACTCAATTGCTGTTATGTGCTAACAGTCCAGAGCTAAGTGAAGCGTCATTTAAAGCGCTGATAGACGAACACACTCAAGGTGCGATTGAATTTGTAGAGCGCCTAGCGCCGACCCATGGTTTTGTTGATGTTGATAGCGACCGTAGCTTAAAAGCATTGATCTATAAAACGGCTCAAGTTTAGCTTTAAATGAAACTAAGTAGCCGCCTCAGTGCAATCGATTCGTTGATCTGCGCGCCGTATGATGTAATTTGGGACTGTTGTTGTGACCACGGTTTGCTTGGTATGGCGCTTTTAAAGCGGGCAGCCGCCAAGCAAATAAACTTTGTTGATATAGTGCCTACGTTAATGGACGAGCTTGAACACACGCTTACGCGTTTTAGTGATCAGCAAGCAGCTTGCCAATGGCAAGTATTATGTCAGGATGTAGCTACAATTGAGCTGCAGCCATCAGCCAAGCAGCTGATAATTATCGCCGGAGTCGGTGGAGAATTACTGCTGAGGCTAGTACAAAAAATGGTTGCTAATTGCCCTGAAAAGCTTCGTGAACAACTCAGTTTTATTGTTTGTCCCGTGCATCATACCTATACCTTACGACAAGGTTTACAGGCGTTAGGTTTAGGACTTATCAAAGAGCAACTGGTGCAAGAAAACAACCGTTTTTACGAACTGATAGAGCTAAGTTTTACCAGTAACACTGCGTTGAGTGTTACTGGCAGTCAGATGTGGGACAATGCTGAGCAAATGCACGAATTGTATCTGCAACAATTAGTTGCGCACTATACTCGGATGTTGAACAAAGACCGTACATATTTTCAACATGTGCTCGATGATTATCAAAAAATATCGCTAAATTAAACGCAGCACTGTGATCTATTGACTAGCGTTACAGCGTAAATAACTCATCTTCAGCGCTTTGTGTTAGCGAGTTTACTTGGTTTAGTTATGTCAGATAAAAATAACCACTTTACATCAGTCAAATATACTCATAATGAGCTGCTATATAATTGTGAGCAGCCAATTGCTTATGCACCCATCGTGCAATTGAGTAACGCGAGCTGGGTAGTGCCGCAACATTTTTTACGTTATCAACATACCCTCGAAAGCGTGAACGAAACCCTTGATAAAATTGAGTTTTCAACTCACTTTCGGGTGCTCGCCGCAAAGCAGAATGAGCAAATTTATTTACAAGTGGCCATTCTTAGTCCAGATAATTACCGCAGCACCAAGGCAAAAAAGTTATTATTTGGCCGGCGCTGGTTTGTGGAAGAAAACTTACCTACCTCGGAATTGATCCAAACCGCTTTTTTAGCGTTAAAAATAGCCCGTGAACACGAAGTAAGAGAACTATTTCAACTCGATAGTGAGCAGGGCAGCAGCACGCCGTTTAATAACCATCATGATTTACCTTTATTAGCACAAAACCCGCAATTAACCATGGCTGCTGATTATCAACCGCAAAGTGTCATAAAGTTACTCGCTAGATGTTTATTTGCTGGAGCTGCACTGACTTTAATTGCACAACAAAAAATTGCCGATGAGCACATACTTTACACTCTGCGGCTCAATTGTACTGACTGTCAGTTAAGCGAATTTAACGCAAAAACAGTGATTTTTTTAGCCGCAGATACATCTGCAAATGCTTTTTTGCATGGCTTGATGACCGCGTTGGTAGCGATCAGTAATGATTATGTGAATGAACAATTTAAATATGCAGGTTTTGCGCGCTTTAGTAAAAACGTTAATGTAGAGCAAATCGGGGCATTGAGTATTGTGTTGCGTTCGCAGCATGCGTTGCAATTATGCGAACTTGGCAAACAACATGCCGATCAATTAAATTTTGAAATTGACAGCTCTCGTGCTCCACAAGGGTGCGGGCAAGTGATCTGTGGGTTTTTAGCCGCTCATGGAATTGAGCAGCCAGAAAACGCGCATTTATATCCAGATTACTTACAAGCGCTTTAAACGCGGCGAATTTAAAGTTTATTGATTTCCTGTTTTACGCTGTAACTTGGATCAGTCACGATAGCTTCTAATGTTTGTACACGCTCTTTTAACGCAAGCATTTCAGCATTAACAGCAGCAATTTGATTATTCGACTCTTTATTATCGGTGAGTGTGCGATGTTTAAACTCTAAATGTTTTTTATACATATCGTACATTACCCCAAACCCAACAGAGATAAATACGATCATGACTACCATAGTAGTTCCTGACATGGTGTATTCCTTATTATTTTATATAGTGTGTAAAGTATAACCAGAATGCGCAAATGATGAAGCTGACAATTGTAACTTTATTTGTATCAACATGACCCTCTGCGGTATATTCATCAGTGATACAGTGTGATGAGTGTTTAATTGCATTAACTAATTTTAACAACAACAGTGAGTTACTATGCTAAATAATAAAATCCCTCCGATTATTATAGTGCTTTTTTTTGCTGTGCTGATGGCGGTAATTGCCCATTACAGTGTGATTGATTTCACCACATTTATTTTTTATGTTGCGGTTATTTTACTCACCACAGGCTGTATTTTTTGTATTGCTGGGGTGGTTAGTTTTCGCTTAGCAAAAACCACTGTAAACCCAAATAAACCAGATCAAGCGTCAGCACTGGTTACCACGGGTGTGTACAAAATTTCACGTAATCCAATGTATGTTGGTTTTGCTTTTATACTGGCAGGTTGGGGAGTGTGGTTAACATCACTGTGGGCGTTATTGTGTGTGCTGGGCTTTATTTGTTACTTAACTTGGTTTCAAATTATTCCAGAGGAGCGGGCACTATTAAAAATATTTGGTCAAGGGTACAGCGATTACAAGTCTCGGGTAAAACGTTGGCTGTAAAGTTATTTCAGTTAATAATAAAAAGGCTATCGCGATGATAGCCTTTTTAATGTGGGTTATTCGTACTCGATTGGATCGGTAATGTTATTAAGGCTAAATGCCTCTAAGCGCTCTTGGCAGGCACCACATTTACCACAGGCTTTTTCACGGCCATTATAGCAAGTCCACGTTTGGCTGTAGTCCAAGCCCATTTTTAAACCATCAGTAAGAATGTCAATTTTGGTGTCATTTAAATACGGGCTGAAAATTTCCACCGCGTCGTAATTAGCAATACGACATAAATCATCCATCTTTTGCACAAATTCAGGACGGCAATCAGGGTAAATAGCATGATCCCCAGAGTGAGCACCGTAATACACTTGGCTTGCTTTGAGTGATACAGCGTAACCCACAGCCAGTGATAGCAAAATCATGTTGCGATTAGGCACTATGGTGCTTTTCATGTTTTCGGCTTCGTAGTGGCCTTCTGGGACATCAATATCATCAGTTAACGATGAGCCACCAATTAACTGATTGATCGCAGAAATATCAACTATCTTATGCGGTACGCCAAGCTTTTCACACACACTGGCTGCAACTTTAAGCTCTTTTACATGACGCTGACCATAGTCAAATGACAGAGCATATACCTCGCGGCCTTGCTGCAGGGCTTTATTTAATACGGTAAATGAATCCATACCGCCGGAGTAAATCACAACTACTTTTTGCGTCATAACTGTTTTGCTCTTAGTTTTAATAGAGGTTTATATCAGGGCGCGATATACTACACGGCTGGGGCATAAATAACAATTTCCGACCGTGTTTTTTGATTTTTTAAACTATGTTTATGCTCGTAATTAATGCCAAGTAGTGAGTGAGACTCTTTTGTACAAAATTAATGAAATATTTGAAACCATTCAAGGCGAAGCGAGCTTTACCGGCACGCCTTCAATATTTTTACGTTTACAAGGCTGCCCCGTAGGTTGCGCTTGGTGTGACACTAAGCAAACGTGGGAAGTTGATAATGTGTATAAAGTATCACTGGACGACACGGTTGAGAAAAAGGCCGATTCAGATCACTGGGCAGACGCATCAGCTGAGCAAATATTTAACTTGTTTGTCGATCGTGCTTATCGTGCCAAGCATGTAGTGATCACCGGCGGTGAGCCATGCATGTACGACTTAAACCCGGTGTGCGAATTACTTCATGCTAACGGCTACAGCACACAAATAGAAACCAGCGGCACTTTTGAGATTTTAGCCCCAGCACAAACTTGGGTGACGGTATCACCGAAAATTAATATGCGTGGCGGCTACGACGTACTTACTTCAGCCATGCAACGCGCCGATGAAATAAAACACCCAATCGCGATGCAAAAACACGTTGTAGAGCTTGAAGAGTTATTTGCAAAAACAGGCGTTACCCCCAAGCTTGTTTACCTGCAACCAATTAGCCAAAAAGTCTCTGCAACTAAGTTGGCTATTGAAACCTGTATTGAAAAAAACTGGCGCTTATCAGTGCAAGTACATAAGTATTTAGGGATAAACTAAAGTAAAGCTGCCAGTGGTTAGTTTTAAGTAGTTTGCCATTTAAATTTAACGTTGGGTTGAGTAAAACAAAACCCAACAAACCTCTTACTTTCATATCTGCTTCGTTAATGGTGATAATTAGTTTATTATGCGCGACTTAAAATACTCTACTCCAAACCACTAGGCTGATATGTCCGCGAACGCTCTATACACAGACCTTTCTGATTACTATGACTTAATGTGCGCAGATATAGATTATCAAGCCCAAAGCTATTTTATTCATAGGCTACAGCAAATATTTGGTAATAAGGGAAATACGCATCTTGATTTAGCGTGCGGTACGGGCCCACATGTTCGTCATTTTATTGATTACGGTTATCAAAGTAGTGGGCTTGATATAAATCAACCCATGCTAGATAGAGCAATTATTCGCTGCCCAGAAGCGCAATTTTCATTGCAGAATATGAGTGAGTTTGTGATCCCTGAGCAAGTGGATTTAATTACCTGCTTTTTGTATTCAATCCATTACTGCGACGGCATTAATAAATTAACAGACTGTATTAAAAGCGTACACCATGCACTAAAAGCCGGTGGTATATTTTGCTTTAACGTTGTTGATAAAAATCACATCGATAACGATTCATTTGTAGAGCATAGCGCTGAAAACGCGGGCAGCTTATTCACATTCCGCTCTGGTTGGAATTACAGTGGCAGTGGCGAAAAACAGTCATTAAAGCTCAGTATAAATAAGGCAACAGCAGACGAAACATTTGTATGGCACGACGAGCACCCAATGGTCGCTGTTAGTTTTGCCCAGTTAAAAGAAGCCCTAAAACCTTATTTTGAAATACATGTGTTTGAACATGACTACGAAAAAATAACCCCATGGGGTGAAAGCTCTGGCAATGCCGTTTTTGTGTGCGTAAAAATTTAAATTAGAAAGTTAAGACAATGATTCACAAAAAGATTAAGGGTTAAGAGACGCTGCGTTTTAGAAAAATTCATATAAAGCAAGGAGCTTACAAATAAGCATTGTCCTGTTGAGTGACTCGCTCGTGAGACTGATCAGGCAGCTGATATATATCCCTAGCTAAACAATCAGGGAGTGCTCTGCGGTCTATTTTTTTGCCCTTCTAACAGCAGCAATTCCACATAAGATTATTATCGGGTTTTTTGTATTCCCCAAACGCGATATTCCAATAGGTAATAAGAACCTAAAGTAGCTGCGACAACGGGCTTTTTACGCCACTGGCACCACTGTTAAGTACATGCGTATAAATTTGCGTGGTGCGAACATCGCTATGGCCGAGTTGTTCTTGCACGGTGCGTATATCTGCACCTGATTCAAGTAAATGGGTAGCGAACGAGTGCCGTAGTGTATGGCAGGTAACATTTTTTTGAATTTTTGCCAGCTTTGCTGCCAGCTTAATTGCTTTACGAACCGTTGTTTCATCAATATGGTGGCGTCGCAGCTTTTTACTTTCTGGGTCCATGCTTAACTGGGCAGAAGGAAACAAATATTGCCAGCTCATTTCATAAGGAGCCGCTGGGTATTTTCTAGCTAGTGCATTCGCAAGCCAGACACCGGCATAGTCTGTTGCTTGTTTGTCTCGTTGCCAGTAGTCATTTACCAAGTGACTTTGGCTGCGCAACAACGGCAGTAGTTCGAGTGCTAATGTTACTCTGCGGTTTTTATTGCCTTTGCCCTGCCAAATCATTAATGAGACATAGTCATAATCGACATCTTTTACCCGTAGCCTTACAGCTTCCATTAAACGTAGACCACTACCGTAAAGTAACTGAGCGATAAGTTTATACTTTGGATCCATTGCCAATAATAAACGCTGCATTTCTTCACGGGTCAGTACTACAGGTAATTTAGGTGGCACGAGTGATTTATTAAAATTCATCTCAAGTGATAACGGTCGATTAATAATATGACGGTATAAAAATACCAAAGCATTTAAAGCCGTTACCTGAGTTTTCATTGCAACATTACGCTGATTACTTAAATAAGATAAGAATTGCTCAACCTCCGACTCTGCCAATTGCGCTGGATGTTTTTTAGCATGGTATAAAATATAAAATTTTATCCAATATTGATAAGTGTCTATAGTGCGCTTGGCATAACGACGCGTTGTCATAAAATCACGGATGGATTCTAAAAATACAGAAGCCATGATCTGCTCCAGTCATTTCTGTATATATAAACAGTATTTGTGTTTGGTTTTTTTTCAACAACTCGCGGGATTATTTCTTGTATTTTACAACAACAAAAAAACAACAAATATAAATCCCTTGATTTACATTTAGATACAGAGTTAGACTGAAAGTATTAAAAAACTCGAAGGATTTTCTGTCTGCAACTTGTGGGTTTAGATCCTTTGAATAAGCTGTTAAATGGCACCCATGAATATCGAAGATCTTAAGAAAATACTGAGACTGTGGATAGAAGACGGATTCGTCGAAGGTGAGCTTTCTGTTGAGCCAGAATATTATATTCTTTGGCGGCCGGAAGAGCTTGAAGAGTTCAATCGAGATTATCAATTATCTGAATATGCGCCTGGTTTTATAACCTTTGGTGGCAATGGTGGCGGTGAACTTTTTGTGGTCAATGAGAGTGGCGAGGTATTTTACATACCAGCTATAGGCATGGCTCCTGACACTGCAATTAAAATTTCAGATAACCTTCAGCAATTTAGAAGTTGCATGAGAAAATGAGTTTGCCAAAGCCATTTAACAAACGCGTCAAATGCGACGCTCGTACCTCGCGCGCTTTACGCGGGCGTTAGGCATATAGTCAATTGTGACGTTTGTTTCTAGAGGGAGTTAACAATTTTAAATCGTAAAGCGCTAATGTTAATTGTTGCTCTAATTACTAGTTTTGCTAGTAAATTGTCCGCTGAAACAATCTTATCTGTATCACACTGTAAATATATTACGGTTAAAGAAGATATACTCTCATTAAGTGTCCCTATTAAAGAAGAGATAGATGCAATATTTTACTGTCCTACTTCTAAACAGGAAGAATTAACTCTTCAGAATGTATGGTCAGCCGTATCTGCTCCCAGAAAAACGTCTCGTGGGAATTGCCAGATTACAAAATATGCTCTAGGAAAAGATGATACAACTGATAAAAACCTATGGTCATCTTCAATTCGTAATACTTGCCCAAGAATTAATGAAAATGAATACGTATCCCTTTATTACCTTCCCCGTGAATACAACAAGGATTTATTTTTTGATAATTTAACTAACTTTATATCAAAATTAAACGCCAATGAATTTGAAGTAATTAATCGAATTCCTTTTTATTCTTTATGGTTTTGTTCTGATTGTAAGGAGTTTAGAAATGCTATCCCTAATTCAACGTTTGTTGTTAATAGTATAGGTTCAAGTATTAACGATCCATTTAGTATTTTTGTGTCATCCAAAGAAACCCCACATATCCGTTGGATATTACATCTTTCTGTTGAAAATACGGGTTTGTTTATAAACAATGTTATAAAGTATGATGGAAATTAAATATGCCTAACAAGCTAATTAATAAGGACAAAAAACAGTTGGCTGTTTTCGTTCCTCAACATTTTAGCCAACAATTTTTTGCCCATTATTAGGGCGTTATGTGCCTAGGGTGATATGAAAACACTGATTTCAATTTTACTTTGTTCTTTGTTGGCTGCGTGTGGTTTCCAATCTATCAAATTGGTGGGTTATGGTAAAAAACTCGATATTCCTGTCTATGAGGCCTGTTTCTTTGATAAATTTGAAGAGTATCGTTCATTAACTAGTTATTTGCTCTCCGTAGAAGTAGAAAAAGCTGAAGGGCAAATTACTTACTATGAATTAACAATTGATGGTACAAATACAGAAGACCCAAGTGAGGTGTTTACACCTAAGTCTTTCAAGGAATCAAAAGAATTTATGGAAAATATAGTTGATGAGTGTTCTGCTTAAGGCGGTACATAACAATGCAAATTAAAAGCGCGGACAAAAAACAGTTGGCTTTGTTCGTGCCTCACAAATCATAGCCAACTATTTTTTGCCGTTTATTTGCGGCGTTATGTTGCATAGGGATATGATCGAAACTTTCAAGAAAATCAGTTTTATTACGGTCTTGAGTACATTAGCTGTAATGTTTGTGCTTCTTCTCTCTGATGCACCGTATGCAATGTTAAGCGTAAATGTTTTTTTAGTATTGTGGAGCTTGGATAAAGTTTTTTTGTGGTACTTTAATTTTGATTTCGGAATCGCAAATCAACTAAAAATTAAAAAAGAAGCTCCTAAACTACTAAGGCTAGTAGGTCTCATATTTGTTCTATTTATTTTATATATTGGTGCAAACGGTATATTGGAGTTGTCTGCAACATAACAAGCGCATTAAGAAACGGACGCAAAACACTTGGCTTGCGCTCGTCCCTCGCTAATTTTAGCCAAGTATTTATGCGCCGCTTATGCGGGCGTTATAACTCAAGGAGTAGTATTGAAATCATTTGCGCAAGTCCTCGAAGAAATAGAAGATAAAGAGGTGAGTCTGTTATTAGGTAATGGTTTTTCTCAAGCTTGGGATTACAGTATCTTTAATTACAAAAATCTACTTACTTCAGCAAATTTTGGTTCTAGAGATCAAGCAATAAAAAGTATTTTTCATAAGTTGGGTACTTACGACTTTGAAGCTGTCATGCAAACAATGATTTCTAGTATCTATGTCAGCCAATCATTTAATGACTACCCAACTTTTGTAAAAGGTATTCAACTTGATGCTGAAAAACTTAAATCAACACTTGTTACAACTATTGCAGATACACACCCAAGTGTTCCAAGTAGTATAACTAATGAACAATATAAATTAGCCAGAATCTTCCTAAGATCATTTAATAATATTTTTACTTTAAATTATGACTTGCTGATGTACTGGGCTAGAAATATGAATGAATTGGAGCCTGATAATTTTACAACCGATGATGGGTTTCGAGGTTATCGTACGTGGACTGGTGAAGAGGCCGATCAAAATGTATTTTTTCTTCATGGTGGCCTCCATCTTTACGATGAGGGTGGAGTAATTAAAAAGCACGCTTATACTGAGTATGGCGAAACCATCATCGATCAAGTGAAAGCGAATTTGGATAAAAACAATTTCCCGATTTTTGTTGCAGAACCAAATTATCACAAAAAATTAGATAAAATATTGCACAATCCATATTTAAATTATTGCTACACGCAATTAGGTAAAATTAGTGATTCACTTGTAATTTACGGACATTCAATGGATGAAACTGATACACACATATTTGAGAAAGTTGATCGAAGTGGTGTTACAGATGTATATGTGAGCATATATGGAGACGCTAACTCTAGAGACAACAGAAGAACAAAAGCAAATGCACTTTCATGTTTTAGTTCATGTACCGTTCATTTCTATCAGGCAGAGAGTACACCTATATGGAATGAGTTATAACAAGGCACTTAAACGGAACTAAAACAGTGGGTTAGGTTTCGCTTCGCTACACATTATAACCCACAATTTTAGTCCGCTTAGTGCGGCGTTAGGAAGCCAGTGAAGTAATGGAGCTACATTTAATCTATACAGAAACCAATGTTGTGTTGTCAAAAAAACATTATGATGATTGGATGCAAATTCAAAAAGAGTACCCTGATTACAAGGCATCATTAGGGCCTTGGAGTTTGGATGAAATGATTGACTTCCTCAATGATGAATATAGCAATCTTGTTCCAATAGCCGATATACAAGTAAACGAATTTTACGTTGGTGACAACATTACAAAGGAGCTGTCATGGTCGTAAGACAAGGCATTCCTAACAAGCCAAGTCAGCGGGAATTTTACTCGCTGAAAAACACTCATAAAATCCCCTGCTTGGGGCGTTATATGCCTAGGACGATTTGATGTTATCTGAACCATACAATACATTTTTGGTGATATTTATTTGTATTTTAGCTGCTTTGCATTTTAGTGGAAAACTTGGAATTGCAAACAAATCGCCAACGTTAAAATATATGAATGAAAAATATCCTAAAGTGCTCAGGTACTTAACTGGTTTATTTATATTTGTTGCAGTAGCTAAGAGTTTTATTTTGGTGATAAATGGCATATAACAAACAAATTAGGGCCGACGCGCAAACAGCGCGCGCCGCCTATTCGAAGCGTTAGGCAATCATGAAATTTATCGCAAGCAATGGAAATGGTTGGGTAGAAATTCTGAGCTTCTCTGACGAGCACGGATATGAATCATTTTCGCTAGAATCTCACATTGACCTTGGTCACAGCCAATTTAAGGCTAGAAATAGCGATTTATGTTTTCTTAATTGGCCAGAGTTTTCAAAAGATCTTAACGATTTCATCCTTAATAGATCTATCCAGCCCCAGTTGCTGGGCACCTACGATAGTTACGTGAAACTTCATTCTAGCGGTAATTCTGTATACTTGGATTTCTGCGTAGGTAGCGCATATTGTGGTACAAGCACCCTAGAATATAGCTCAAAGGGGGCGTTCGAGGTTTCACAAGAACATTTTTCAAGCGCTGCGGCAGAGGCTGCAACTTATGCCTAACAAAAACAATCAGCGGAACGGTTTTAAGCTGCTTTCGCTTAGCTACATCAACTTAAAACACGTCCGCTGTTGTTGGCGTTATGTTTCAAGAGGTTGTTTTGTCTAATATAACTGAAGAAGTTATTTTGCGAGGTACTTGGAAGTATGCGGACGTTGTTTTAAAAGACGTTGTAATCGTTAAAAGTAACTTCAAAGCTGGTTCAGGAGATTATCAAGACTGTGCTGATATTAGAGACGACCAATTTGGCATATTTTATGGAGTTCGTGTGGGCGAATATTTAAATAAAAGCCCCTTCCATGGTGGAGGCTATTTCACATTAGAGGAAGCTAAAGAATATGCTAGTAAAGTTTGTTCGGGACTTGAATGGCTATGAAACATAACAAAAAAATTAAAGCGGACATTGCCAAGAGCGGGCAACGCTGCTTAATTTGGCGTTATACGTACTCGGAATATGCCGTGAATTTCAAATTAAGTTTAAATAAGTACATTAATCTGTCTGATAAATGGCTTACAAAGTTTGTTTTGGTGTGGTGCTCAGTTTCACTCGTAATAGGCTTGTATGCCATTGACGATTTAGCTCTAGCTATTGCAGCACCATTAATGACGCTTTTTATGTATTTTGCAGCTATGGCAATGCTTATATTTGTAATTGGCTTTCAAAGAATAAATCCATTTAATTCGCCTAACTCAAAATTTGTAGAGTATGCGACTATATTTTTTTGGGGTTGTGGTATTTTAGGATTTATAAGCTCTTTAATGGCAGGTATATTTCAAACAACTGGTATTGATAATTCTAAATACTTTCTTATCGTAGCTTCAGCATTTCCTTTAGGTATAGCGTTAGGCGCAACAAAGGAATGGAAAAAGCTCAGCTTATGAGTCAGGTACGTATAACAAGTCATTAAAGCAGGACAAAAAACAGTTGGTTTTTGCTCGTGCCTCGCTTATTTTAACCAACTATTTTATTGCCTCTTAATGAGGCGTTAGGGGCTTTCGCATGGCAAATAGGGAATATATGAGACTATTATTTATTATCGTACTTTCATTCGGCTTGTTCGGGTGCATGAATCCAGCTGCTACTGGACCTTTGTTCACAGGTTTAATGCCAAGTAATCAAGATAAAGCACTGATCTACTTTTACCGGCCACTAGAACATGATGGAGGTACGGTTTGCTTGAAAGTCTTATTAAACGACATCGAAAAAGGATGCCTTGGTACAACAGGGTTTCTCGGATTCCATGCGAAGGCTGGCGAATACCATATTAAAATAAAGCCAGATGCTTTTCCGGTGCACACACTTTTAGAATTCGACGTGGCGATTTCCCCCAATGATAAGCGTCTTTTTAAAATCACTATCGCAAATTCAAGAGACGTCCCAAAAGATAACAGCGCTTCAAGATATACAGCTGGAGGAACTTGGTTTATAAAGGAATTGCCTTTTAGGTTTGCTGAACAAGAACTTTCTAATTTAAATGAGTCAATTGGCCCCTAACAAACCAATTATTCCGACCTCAACTTGCTGCGCTCGTTTCGGCGGCATATTGGGGCGTTAGAGCTACAAGGAAATTATGAGTAAATTTAAACTATTTTTTGTTCTTTTAATTTTAGGGCTTACTGGCTGTGTTAATCCTCATGTTAAACCTAAATTATCAGCTACGGAATTAACTAATGGCGGCATCGCTTATTTTTCAACTGCTTCAATTGAAGAGTGTACTGTACATAGTGTTTATTTGGCTCTTAAAAAAGAATCTGATGAACAAATATTAAATTTAGCTAAATCGCAGTTTTTTGTAACCAATCGATATGTAGAAAAAGACTTCCCAGAATCGAGAGGCTTGTTTCAAATTGTATCATTGCCTGCCGGATCATATGATTTTTGGTTCGAGCAAAGGCATCCAATGTTAGATGTAGATTATGAAGAAGTTTTATCTCCATTTAAAATTGAAAAAGGTGAAGTAAAATATCTCGGTGAAATACGAGTAGATGGTTGTCTCGATATAGCAGTAAACATCGGAGATCAATATGATAGAGATACAAGTAAACTCAGGTCGCTTTATCCTGATATAGGTCAATTAAAACCATCAAAAGAGCTCATAAAACTCAAGGAGTAATGTAGCTATAACAAGCTGTTAAACAAGGACAAAAAACAGTTGGTTTTTGCTCCTTCGTCGCTTATTTTAACCAACTATTTTATTGCCTGTTAACAGGGCGTTATATGCACTTGGGCTTCTGATGAATCAGTACTCTGTTGTTAAAATTAAGTCTTTGAATAAAAACTTTAAATATAATGAAGGTAGCTTTGGATCAAGATCTCCTCGTGTTGGTGACATTGCAACAATCGTTGAGGTTTACGACAGTGCATTTGATCTGGAGTGTAGTGACGAAAATGGTTTTACTCTCTGGTTAGAGATATTTGAACCAAGTGACGCTGAATTGGAGTTGGTGTGCATATAACAAGTCAATTATGTTCGCCCAACAAGTTGGGCTGGGACGCGCAAACAGCGCGCGGCCCATATTGTAGCGTTATACGAAGACAGGTTATGGATATTTCTGAATATTACAAAAAGGCTCAAAATATAGAGGCAAGAATTGATGGCGGGATTCCGTCCTTGCGTGCTGCGCTTAATTACGATTCAGATAGTGATCACCCATCATCATGGGTTCCAAAAGTACAGGATGCCTTAATTCAGTTTTTCAAAGAACACCCAAAACACGAGTTGGCCGATGAGATATTGGGACTACACAGTCAAGGAGCTATAATGGAGGTTCGGTCTGACTCTAGCCTTCCAATATGGGTTGTCTATATTTGTCTTGCTGTTGGTTTATGTTTGGGGTGGATGATTTGGGCGTAGTATCGTATAACAAACGCAGTCTGTCGGAACGCCTTTTCGTTCCTTCGTCACTACAAGGCGTCCGCAGCTGCGGGCGTTAGGGTTTTCTCAATGTTCAAGCGTATACCGAAACAATGGAGTGAATATCGGCGACGAAATTGGATAGCCTTAGCCTATTTAATATTTGGTCTTCCGCTCAACTTTGCGATTGCCGCAATTCTAAGTAATTTTATAAGTTCGGCAATCGTTGCTGTTTTAGCTTTTTTACTTTGGGTGTTTTTCTTAGGTAGATTTGCTTTCAAAATTACTCGTTTTCCATGTCCTCGCTGTTCCTTACCGTTTATCGCAAATCAAAATGTTTCATTTGTTAAAAAACGATGTTGTAATAACTGCGGGCTTGGGTTGTATGAAAAGCCCTAACAAGTCGTGAAAGCAGGACAAAAAACAGTTGGCTTTTGCTCCTCCGTCGCTTATTTTAGCCAACAATTTTTTGCCTCTTAACGAGGCGTTAGGGATACATGATAAAGATTGCACTCAACGTTACCATTTCACTTTACTTTCTTGTGTGGCTTTTCATATTTTCCACCGGAGGAGGAACCTATTCTGATTCTAATAAGGAAAGTATCGAGCAGAGTATTCGCTATTATCATAGTATTCGTGATGATTTAAACTTAATGGTAAATTACGTAAACGAATTTAAAGCTGATAAAGCTTTATTTCCTAGCGAATCAGAGCTAATTGGTTGGGTAGAAGCAAACCAACAAATTGAGAACTATGTGAAAAATTTTCACATAGAGTTCTTTCTGGGTGATTACCCATCTCATGTAGTAGATGAGCTTGGATTTCCAGATGAAAATTCATATGTTATTTCGTTGTGGACTGGAGATCAGCATTTATACTATGCATCATGGCTAGAATTAAACAGCGCAGATGTCTCAGTGGAAGAATTTGGTATTGCTCGCTCAAATTCAGGTATACACGTTTTATTTTCTTTATTGTTGCTTCTTGTACTTAATCTATATATACGCAAAACAGAGAAAAGTATGCCTAACAAGAGAATAAATAGTGATTCTCTTTAGTTTGTCATTTTTAGTTGCAAACAGCGCAATAAAACTGCCAAACTAGCTCACACATTATTCAGGCGTTTAGTGCTAAAAAATATGAGTGCTATCGAATATACAAATGATGGATTCAGGCTGTCTCTTGAGCCACTAGAGATTGAGGGGCGAACTAGTTCTATTGCATTTTCTATTGAAATAGAACTTAAAACCAAACCGGATGACAACCCTCTTTCCCAAAGCATGAAATTTAACTATCCTCATGTCTGGATTGAAACGGATGAACTTGATCGGTTTGAGAAAGAATTAAGTCAGATTCAAGAAGCAACACTTAGAGATATGAGTGATTATGTCTTATTTGCAGTACGTGGGTCGGATGCATCCACAGAATTAGAAATAAATCCTAGAGATGAGCGCATGTCGTCAAGCGCAGCAAATATCAACTCCATATTGTTGTTGGCTCCACGGGTCAAGAAGGGGCTGGCTAATACATTTAAAGAGTATCCCAAATGGTGGTGAAAGCACTTATCAAAAGGCTGCACCTGACATTTTTTGCTACGCTCAATTGTGTATGTCGCGTAGCTCAATTTTACACAATTGCTCAACGCTAAAACTGCAGGTGAGCTTGGCGTTAGCACTCAAGGATAGAACTGTGAATTTTTTAAGCTTGGATTCCATTATTGATACCTCACTCAACGATGATTTGTATCTACGAGATGGTTCCTGGAAAATTGTTAAAGGCTTAAATTCAGAAACTGAACAATGGTTAGATTTAGCTGCATTTACAAAAGTATTTACTGACACTCCTGAATTTAAAAATGCTGAATCAGTTTGGGCTTTCGAGATTTTCGAGCGGATTTATCATAAGTTAGGAGAACCCAAGCGTTTGAGTGATTCTTTCCAATTCACTATTGAGTCATTTTTTGAATTTCAGAAATCTACAGAAATACTAGAGTTGTATCTTGTCCCTCAAAATTTAACTTGGGTTTTTTATGCCAATAGAGATAATTGGAAATATGCAATTAAGTGCTAACAAAAATATCATGGTGGGAATTTTACTCGCTGAAAAAGCGCTCCTAAAATCCCCATATGTTAAACGTTATGTGCCTAGGTTGAGTATGAGAGTATTTATAGTTGTTTTTGCTGCGATGATATCCAGTTTTGCTCACTCAAACTCTGAGTTAGATGCCGAAAATGAGGGAGAGGCAGTTGGAATAATATATGGCTACATTAAAAAAGTAGATGTTATAAAGTTCATGTGCGAACGGAAAGCACCTGAAAAAGGAGCGCTACTTTCAGAAGCTATTGATAAATGGAAGACTCGAAATAGTTCTGCGGTTGCTAATTTAACTGACGGGCTAGATAGAACTCCAATAGATATGCGTGAACAGCTATTTGAAATGGCAAAGCAAGTTTCAAGAAATAAGATCATTCTATTTAACAAAATGAGTCAGTCCGAAAAAGAAAATACTTGTGCCTCATTAGCTGAACATTTGAATTCTGATTCTTACAAAAATGAGTACCCAATTGCCTATAAGCTCATGAGTGAATAGGTACATAACAAGCTCCTTAAACATCGCGGCCTGCGGCCGCTGGACTCGCAATAAGTTGCTCGCCGTTTAGGCGTGCGTTCAGGCTGTAGAATTACTCATTTAGGAACTGGTTCTACACAATTAACTTGATTGTTTTTTAACCTTTAATTGAGTTGGTTACTGTGATCTGATAGATATTATTCACCCACGGTAAATTGTTATGGCTCTTTCGTTGGGTAAGGAGTCAAGCCTGACTTATCCTGCCAAAATAAATTCATTCCAATCAATTTTGCTGAGCAAATATTGCCAGGTACATTTGAGTATGCGCTTTGTTATATTGTCGAAAATAAACTCGATTTGTCGGGCTTTG
>NZ_JACJEV010000021.1:0-78586 GCF_014164235.1 Pseudoalteromonas sp. SG44-17
ATAAATACAGTGATAACAAGGCGTAAATTTTGACATGTAGTTGTTCTACTTGAAAAAATTATAACGCAGTTAGCGCTTTATTTAGCTCGCTAGAATGGTTAAATATTTAAGTCGATTGGTATAACTAGGAGTTAGGGTGTATTCGAAGCTTGTCGCTCAAAGCCAGTGACGTTTTACCTAACTTCCTAACCTATCAATGTAATTATCTTTTCATACCCAGCTACAGCCCATACAATAAACAACACTATCAGTGCTAATGTTACAGCCGCTGAAGCGATATCTTTCGCACGCCCTGATAGCACGTGGTATTCAACACCTACTCGATCTGTTAATGCTTCAATTGCTGAGTTTAGCAACTCAACAATCAACAATAACAAAAAGCTGATTACAAGAAGTGCCCAGTGCTGCAATGATTGTGCTAGCCAAAATGATAACGGCAATAATACTAGCCCTAGCGCAAGCTCAGTGCGAAAGGCCGATTCTTCCTTAAATGCAGCTTTAAAACCTTTAATTGAGCACTTGGTTGCTTTAAAAATACGCCCAATCCCTATGCCGTTGGGTTTGTTTACTAAATTAATTTCTGGTTTAGTCATTTTATAATCTTTAGCGTATAGCTTTTGCTTATCGGGTGATGGGCCAAACACATTACCTTAATCCATGCCTTGAGTTAATAACTGCCAGGCTGTCGCCATATACTGGGTATATGCTTGCTCTGCCTGCGCATCAACTTCGACAAATTGCGGTGGTGTTGTCGGTAAAAGCTGAGTTTTATCCCGCTCATTGACCCTATAATACTCATAAAGTGCCGATAAATCACCACGCCAAAGCTGCTCATTGTGACGTATTGTTTGAAAACCAAATACCCTTCGATCTGGCGCTGCATTAAATAATGATTGTCCCATGCTATAAAACTGAGTATTTGCTGGCGCAATTAAATCTAATAATGTTGGAGCGATATCCATATGGCTTGCCACTTGTTGTGCTGGCACTAAATCTGCGCTAACACCTTTGCCATAAATCACCATCGGCACATGAGTTAACTCATATAAATTTGGACGCTTGTGAAAGTTACGACGACTATAATGATCCCCTGTAATGACAAATAATGCATCTGGATAGCGTTGCTCCATCTTAGCCACAAACTCACCCAGCATTTTATCTGCATACCACAAGTGCCCTAATACATACGGATCTAATAACTCCCCTTCTAATCTATTTATCTCTGCAGGGTAATCTGCAGCCGACTTATAAGGGTAGTTATATTTGTCTAAATCGAGATTAAACGGGCCATGATAACTACCAGAGAGAATCACATTAAAACTTTTCTGTGTGGTTTTTTCTGCCACTAAATCAAATAACTGACCATCATCAATGCCCCAGACTCCTGCACTACCTTTTCCGCCAGCATCGGTAGCTGAATAGACCTTATCAGCACCTTGAGATAGAACGTACTCACCGACATTCTGCCATGATAATAAACCACCATAAAAAAACTGGCTGGTGTACCCTAAATGCTCTAATTGATTAAATAACGATAACTTGCTGCTTGGTTTTTGTGGCCCAATCAAACTCATATTAACCCCTGCATAAGGGATCCCAGATACAATACTGGATAGCGAATTCATAGTACTGCTAGCTGCAGGTAAAACGTTATCTAGGTAAATACCTTTACTAGCTAGATTTTTTAACTGATTGGTTAAATTAAGCGAAGCATACTTCTGTTGTAACGGCCAAGAATCATAGCTTTCCATAACAATCACGAACACGTGTGACGGTGCAGCTAACAAAGGTGCTGTAGTATATTGACTCAATGCGTTTAAAGGTAAGACATCAAGCACTGAGTTATGATTTAAATATGGATTTTCGCCGTCTACGCCATGATTTTGTAGATCGTTGTAATCTTTAATGGCATATAAAAAGCTGCGAAATGGATTGATCACTAAATTATTAATAAATGGGTCCGGCGTTACCGCAGACCACTTCCGTGAAGCCGGACGTGACTCAAAAGAACCTCGAATAGCACAGATAAATAACACCACTATGATGCTAATTAACAACGTACGCTTCCATTTACAGTCAGTAAAAATGCGCTGTAAAAAGCTATTCGACTGCTTATCAACGCGATGACATAACTTAAATGCAACCACTAACAGTGTAAATAACCCCAGTAAACTTCCCCATGGCCGATATTGTTCAATCACGGTTAAAGCAATTGCTTGCTGATCATCGTGCAACCCTTCAAACATAAAATAATTGAATTGACTGCCGTACTCTGAAATATACGTAATACTAGTTATACAGAGTAAAATAGCGACCACAAAAAAGAGTTTACCTGTAAAGTTACGCACTATTCTTACCCAATGACCTAAGCGCATCGGCTGTAAAATACAATTTAATAAAAAGGGAATGCTAAAACACACACCACTGGCTGCTGAGTCAAAAGCAAATCCTGTTTCTAAGGTGTTTAAAATGACATCAAGATCTATTGGTGCAGTGATTCGGTCATGAAAGTAGACTAAAAAGAAAATCCGAAAGCTCATAAACAATAAAACACCCGCTAGCCATAATGTAGCGATGCGCCAACTTTCGTTAACAAATGAAAACCAACGGCTTGAGCCTGCAAGTGATGAAGCTAACACTATACTGTCCTTAAAGTAGTATGTTCCCAGAGCGGGAATATTACCGATTTAAGTTACAGTAACAATATTTTTTTTGTAATTATTTGTAATAAATATTTAATAAAAAAACAGTAACAAGAAATTAACTAGCCATCTAGATTATGTCGATTGTTAGCATTAATACGCTATTGTTTATTGGTATGACTACAATTGCCAACTTGGCTTACTTGCTGATCTGTTTGATAGGTTTTATTGATTAAGCGTAATTTAAGAGCAAGCAAGGTATGCATCGCACTTTTTAATCCCACTTTATTGCTTAGCCAATAAGGAATTGCACCACCAGGGTTGGCGTATATTTCATATGTTATGGTTAACAATGATTGCCCTTCACTGCTATGCTGGGTTAATAACCAATGTGCTTTTAGATCTGTGATACGGATCACAGCTTGGCGCTTTGCAAGCTCCCCTGTTTTTGCTGCAATCGTTAACTTCGTCTGAGTGTCGTTCAGTTGTTGGTAGCATGAGTAACTCACCATATCGCGATCAGCGAGCGGCCACGGCGAGTCAAACTCGGTATGTACAATAGTTTCTGAGGGGCTTAGTCGTTCCAACACTTTCACATGGGTAACATTATCAATCCATAACGGCGCGCTGTCAGTATCACTTAGCAATGTCATAAAGTCATTGGCCGTGACGCCTTCAACAGTGATCTCTGCCTGCACTTCAAAAATACCATTGTCATGTTTTTTGTAGTACACACTTGCACCATCACGCTGTTTCCAGAGTTGCCAATGCTGAACATCACTGATCGCATCAGCACTAAATAGCAGAATTAGTAATAATACCCGCCGTACCATGTGTATTCCCTATGTACTGGCTTAAAGGCGATTACTGCCAGTAAGGTGATATTTTATATGAAGCTAAGCGGCTTTGTTCCATTGCGTCGACCAAGAATTCAGACTTTCTTTCAAGCCAGCTTTGAATTTTTGCCAGCTCTTCATCATCTTGTCCTGCACATAACTGCTTTAGATACTCAAGCGTGCTGAGCTCGTACATGCCGTGTGAAATATCTAACCATGGAATACGAAACTCACTGCGTTCATCTTTTTCAAATAACGAACCTAAACAGTTACCACTGAGTAAGCTGTTTTCTAAACGCATACGTAAATCTAAGTAATCCCTAACAGTCAGTGTTTTTTGTTCTGGCAGTAACTGATGAAGGTCTTGCCAATCTTTTTCAAATAATCGATTAGCAATCTCAGCGACTGGTTTTTCAGCTGCTTGAAACTGTACTTGTCCCCAACTTTTACGCCATTGCTTATCCACCAGCCAGGTGGTTAAAGACAATAATAAGCGGTTATAGCGAGCGCTATGAAACAACCGATTAATATCATCAATACTTGGCTGTAGCTCTTTTAAGTCATTAATAACTTGCGTTAACTCAGGTGCACTGTTGATTTTTTTATAGTATGCGTGGCGCTTGGATGTGTAGGTTTTTAGTTGAATCGCGTTTTCAACCCATGCTAATTCACTTAATAGCCATTTTAGCTCGGTGCGTAATAGCTCGGTGGTGCTTTTATCAACAATATCGTCAAACAACCAGAACGTATGACGGATTAAACTAATTCCATCGGTCACTCGTTTCAGAGTTTTTAAACTCGGTTTATCGAAATAACACTGTTCATGTTTTTGTACAAAACGAATACCAAAGCCAATTGCGGCTATAAGTGCTTGCTCTTGTGTTGCATATTTAGGTAACGATACAAAGCCAATTGATTTACTTGGCTTAAGTGGTTTTTCATCCGCAAGGCGATAACCACGAGCCGCTTTAGAATATAACCCTAAACGAATATTACTTTGACTCACTAACTTATCAGCTAAAGCAAATAATTCATCGCGGCTGCCTTCAACCAGTTCAATTTCAAGCTCACAAATTGGCTCCATCAAGCCCGATGCAGATACTTCGCCTTTATCTAACACGACCTCAATTTTAGCGCCACTGTCGGTTTCAATAAGCCAAGTACGACGAATAAAGTTAGTACTAAAAATAGGATAAAGATTAGCGGCAATTGCACTTATTTGCATACCATGCGGCCAAATACTGGCATCAAATGCAGTTATATTTGGTCGGCTACTTTCCAGCGGTAAATTATATTCAGGTCGTTGATGCAACCCGCCCATAACTTCTCCAGCAAGCTTGATAGTTTGCTCACATTGATTATCAGCACAGCGGGTACGAAAACCGATATCGAGCGCTCTTAATTCACGGCTTGGCGTGTCAAAATAAGCATTTTGTAAACTACGCGAAGGTTTATTAGTAACCGTTTTTGCAAATTGAGTAATTAACGCGGGGATCAGTGGGATTACGGCGTCTGACACCAAAAACTTCAGTTCTATCTCAGTATCCATTAGGCTTGAGGATTACCTTTAAAATAAATAAGAGCTCAAAATAAACAAAGCTGCTCAACATTGCAAATTTTTTAGCTTATTTGAATCATGAAACAGCAGCCATGATTACAATATCAGTCTTGCTATTAGGGCGCTAAATCCATACTATCTCAATACTTAACTATGAATAATACGATTGCTGTCCCACAGACGGTTACATTAACAGGGTAGATTGATGTTTAAACATTCTTTATTAGCTTTGCTATTCGCGGCGGCCGCATTTATGACTCACGCAGAAGAAAGCAATTCAGCTAGCGATGCAAACACCGCTTATATAGTCGATAATCTTTATACATTTATGCACTCTGGCGCGAGTAAAAATTACCGCATTGTTGGCTCTGTTGATGCTGGTACAAAATTAACCCAGCTATCTGCTGAAGAAAATGGCTTTGTTAAAGTTATTGATGATAAAGAACGAGAAGGCTGGGTAGAAGCTAAATTTGTTTCTAAAACTCCTGGTATTCACCAACAATATCGCACGCTCAGTGCTGAAATGGCATCAATGCAAGAGCAACTTCGTCAAGCACAAATTGAATTGCCGCAGCTGCAAGAGCAAAGCCAAACTTTAACTGACCAAAATAGTGCTCTATCAGAGCAGATTACTAAATTAAAAAGTACCTTAGAAGTTGAACGCACTGAAAAACAACAAGCCGGTGCAAAAGAAAAACGTCAGCTACTAACTTATGGCGGAGCAATTGCCTTCATAGGTCTATTTTTAGGTATTATTTTGACTATCGTATTATCGCGCCGTAAACGTTACGACGGCTGGGCTTAATCGATAACCACTATATTTGATATTAAAAAAGCACCCTTGGGTGCTTTTTTAATGCGTGGGGTAAACCCGCGCCTACGTATTGGTAGCAGCGAGTTTACCTCGCGACTGTTTATACCTTTACACAAACAAACCTATTTAACCACCGAGGGCACAAAGGCGCTGCGCGCTACACAGAAAAACCAAAGTAAAAAATCACTTATTTCTTCTCTGTGAACTCTGTGTTCTCGGTGGTGAATTAATCACTGACAGAACTTGAATCTATTGCGCGGGGTAAACCCGCGCCTACGCATTGGTAGCTGCGAGTTTACCTCGCGATAAAGCCCATTATTTACCACTGAGGGCACAGAGGCGCTACGCGCTACACAGAGAAACCAAAGTAAAAATCACTTATTTCTTCTCGGTGGTGAATTAATCTCTGAAAGAACTTTAATCTAATTGCGTGGGGTAAACCAGCGCCTACGTATTGGTAGCAGCGAGTTTAAATTTAAGTATCGAGTCTGAGCCCAGTGTCTTGTTTAATTTTTTCGATCACCATATAAGTGTGGTGCGTACCAACTCCCGGTATATCGACTAAATCACCAAGCACTTGACGGTATTCATCCATATCCGAAACCCGAATCTTTAATAGGTAATCATAGCCACCAGCAACCATGTCGCACTCAACAACTTGCTTGATTTTTAAAATATGTTCACGGAACACTTTAAATACCGCAGTATTTGACGTCACTAACGACACTTGCACATGCGCGACTAAGCTTTGATTAAGTTTGGCTTCGCTCAACTTGGCAAAGTAACCTTCGATATAACCTTCTTGTTCAAGCCGTTTTACTCGATCAAGACACGGGCTGGGACTTAAGTTAACCTGCTTTGCGAGGTTAACATTAGAAATTCTGCCGTTTTTTTGCAGAACGTCTAAAATTGCTAAATCGATACGATCGAGCATGCGTAATCTATTCGGACTTGTCATAACAGAATTTTATGCGGATAAGTTTAAAGTATGCCCTGTAAATTATCGTAAAACGCTAAATTTAACCAGCATATTCTGCTGGATTTTAATTAGAATGCACGCATTACGTACATAAAAATCGGGCAGCGAAATTTTTTAGCTGCAAGACTCCATACACCAGAGGGTTGCTTATGTTATTTGACGGCGATTTGACAACAACGTGTCCAATCAGACAAAAAATCCGTGACTTTTATCGCATTGACGAAAATGCTGTAATTGATCATATTTTACCGCTTGCTGAAGTAGGCGTAAAAGCTCGCAGCCGTGCTTGGGAACGTGCTCGCCAGATAGTTCACACTATTCGTCGCGATCAAGATGGTCAAAGCGGTGTTGATGCGCTACTTAATGAGTTCTCACTCTCTAGTGAAGAAGGTGTGGTATTGATGTGCTTAGCTGAAGCATTGCTTCGCGTGCCAGATAAAGCCACTCAAGACACGCTAATTCGCGATAAGTTAGCCAAAGGCGACTGGAGCTCTCACTTAGGCAGCAGCGACTCACTATTCGTTAATGCGTCATCTTGGGGTCTATTAGTGACCGGTAAAATGGTTAACTACACTGATAAAACCAAAGAACAGCAGTTTGGTGTACTGAAAAAAACCATTGGTCGTTTAGGCGAGCCGGTTATTCGTAAGTCAGTAAACTTTGCCATGAAGATCATGGGTAAGCAGTTTGTTATGGGTCGTACAATTAACGAAGCCATCGAACGCGCAGCAGAAAAAGAGCAAAAAGGCTATGTATATTCATACGATATGCTTGGCGAAGGCGCTCGCACCATGAAAGATGCACAGCGTTACTTTAATAGCTATATGAATGCGATTCATGCTATTGGTAAAGCGGCAAATGGCCGTGGCCCAATTAAGAGCCCTGGTATTTCAGTGAAACTGTCTGCGATCCATCCTCGTTATGAGTTCACTCATAAAGAACGTGTCATGAACGAAATTGTGCCTAAGCTTAAAGAGCTGGCCATGGCAGCTAAAAGCTACGATATTGGCTTTACTGTTGATGCTGAAGAAGCTGATCGCCTTGATATTTCACTTGATGTAATCGAAGCAGTATTTAGTGATGATGACCTAGCTGGTTGGCATGGTTTTGGTTTAGCTGTGCAAGCGTATCAAAAACGCGCAATTTTTGTGATTGAATGGTTAACTGAGCTTGCCAGCCGTGTTGGTCGTAAAATGATGGTGCGTTTAGTTAAAGGTGCCTACTGGGATACCGAAATCAAAACCACACAACAAGATGGTTTAGAGCACTTCCCAGTATTTACTCGTAAGGCAACAACCGACGTATCTTACAAAGCATGTGCTATCAAAATGCTAGAAGCACGTGATGTACTTTATCCACAGTTTGCAACCCACAATGCCTACACTGCGGCAACAATTTTAGAAGTTGCTAAAGGTGATAACCAAGGTTTTGAATTCCAACGCCTGCACGGTATGGGTGAATCATTATTCGACCAAATCGTAACTGAAGAAAAAATTCAGTGTCGTGTTTATGCCCCTGTAGGTCAGCACGAAGATTTATTGGCTTATTTAGTGCGTCGTTTACTTGAAAACGGTGCTAACTCATCGTTTGTTAACGCCATTGTTGATACCACTAAACCTGTTGAATCGTTATTACCGGATCCGGTAGAAACACTGCAAGGTTTGCGTAACAAGTACAACACGCAAATTAAGATGCCAATTGATTTATACGGCGCTGAACGTGCTAACTCAAAAGGTATGGATTTAACCGATATCAATGTGATCACGCCATTCAAGGAAAATCTTGATAACTGGTTTGCAGAGCACCGTATTAGTGAAAGCGATATTCCTGAAGGTTCAATTGCAGTTAAAAACCCTGCCAATCATCAAGAGATTATCGGTCATATCAAGCTACAAAATAGCGATGATATGCTCACTCTACTAAGCAATGCAGAAACCGCCTTTGAGTCGTGGTCACAAACGCCAGTTAAAGAGCGCGCAAACCTATTACGCCGCATTGCTGATATTCTAGAACGTCATCACGACGAACTTGTGGCTATCTGTATCAAAGAAGCCGGCAAAGTAGCACAAGATGGTATTGACGAAGTACGTGAAGCGGTTGATTTTTGTCGCTACTACGCTGCTCGCGCCGAAGAGCTAAGTGAAGATGAGCGTTTTGAAGCCCGTGGTGTGATTTTATGTATCAGCCCATGGAACTTCCCACTAGCAATCTTCTTAGGTCAAGTTGCTGCAGCAATCGTAACTGGTAACACTGTTATTGCAAAGCCAGCTGAACAAACTAGCTATATTGCACTGCGTACTATTGAGCTTATGTTATCTGTTGGTTTACCAGAGCATGTGGTACAGCCTGTTATCGCACGTGGTAGTGAAGTAGGAAAAACCATTGTTCCTGATGAACGCATTCAAGCGGTTATGTTCACAGGCTCTACTGAGACCGGTACCATCATTTCTCAAACACTTGCTGCACGTAATGATCTTCAAGTACCGTTGATTGCCGAAACAGGCGGTCAGAACTGTATGATCGTAGATTCAACAGCACTGCCAGAGCAAGTCGTTGACGATGTGATCAGCTCTGGTTTCCAAAGTGCTGGTCAACGTTGTTCTGCACTGCGTGTATTGTTCATTCAAGAAGATATCGCAGATAGCGTAATTGAAATGATCAAAGGCGCGTTAAAAGAGCTACACATTGGCGATCCATCATTACTATCAACCGATATCGGCCCTGTAATTGATGAAAAAGCCTTGAAGAACTTAAACGAACACGTTGAGTACTTAAAAGGCAACGCAACACTGCATTATGAGTGTGATATTCCAGATAACAGCGAAAACGGAGCGTATTTCTTTGCGCCACGTTTATATGAAATCAAAGATCTATCTGTACTGAAACGTGAAGTATTTGGCCCATGTGTGCATATAATTCGCTTTAAAGGCACAGAACTTGATAACGTGATTGACCAAATAAATAACACTGGGTTTGGTTTAACCATGGGTATCCATTCACGCATCGAAGAGCGTTGTGAATACTTAGCAAAAATGTCGCGTGCCGGGAACGTCTACGTTAACCGTAATATGATTGGCGCGATTGTTGGCGTACAACCGTTTGGTGGTCGTGGTTTATCTGGCACCGGACCTAAAGCAGGTGGCCCTAACTACTTAACTCGTTTAGTTAAAGAAAAAGCATCGCCTGAAAACGTGCAAATGACTAACTTGACGCCAGACGAGCTTGATACTCACCACTATTCAGGTGCTGCTGAGCAAGTCGAGAAGTTAATGGCAAATTCAATGCGCGATGAAAAAATTTGGCGCGCAACACCACTGAACGATCGTGTTTCAGCGGTACGTCAGCTATTAGCTAAAGTTGCCACAGTCGATATTATCGATGAACTAGCCGACGATTTAGCATTAACACTTGCCGATGCACGTGCCCAGCTTAATCGCCTTGAAAAGCACATGCGTAAGTTTACTACTTTGCCGGGGCCAACAGGTGAATCAAACACCCTTCACCTTGAAGCGCGTGGTTGTGTGGTTTGTTATGCAGATAAGAGTACCTCGTTTAACTTCTGGGCTATTTCGATCATCACAGCTCTTGCTGCTGGTAATACCGTGATCACCGTAGCATCTGAGTTATTCTATGACGAAGCGGTAGCCTTTAAAGATAAATTTATCTCAACTGGTATTGCTGAAGGGGTATTCCAAGTAGCTAAGCCGAATCAGTTACAAGCTATTTTGGCGCACCCTCATTTAGCAGGTGCTGTTGTTGCAGCGCGCTCATCGCGCTTAGGTTACTTCAGTCAACAGCTGGCACAACGTAAAGGAGCTATCTTGCCAGTGATCAGTGCTGAGTACTACGACACGCTAATCAAACGCTTAGTAACAGAAAAGACCATAAGTATTGATACAACAGCTTCGGGCGGTAATACATCACTAATGACTTTAGTTGAAGATGACGAGTAGAGTTTAAGTAGATATTAACAAAGGGCGCTAATTAGCGCCCTTTTTACTACTTATCCAGTAAAAAGTTTGCTAGTTTTGTAGTACGTTATTTATTATGAAGTAAACACATTGAAAATTATCCCAATCGATCAGCTTATGCCAGGTATGTTTGTGCATAGCGTAACTAAACAAACTGGTAAAATAAAAATCAAAAACCAAGGTTGGGTAAAAACGCAAGCAGGCGTGCAGCAGCTTATAAAAGCCGGTATCTTAGAAATCGAAATTGATCCTGATAAAACCATCGTTGAACTCACTCCTACAGCCACAACAAACGATATAAAGGTTGAACCGCCTAAACAACGTGATCCTTGGTCTACAACACACAGTGTTGAGCAAGAGATGGACAAAGCATTTAAGCTCTACAGCGAAGCAAAACAACTGCAAAGCAAAGCATTTACCGATATAAAAGCCGGTAACACTATAGATATTGCCCCCTTTAAAGAGTTAGCTAGCGGCTTTATTGATTCGGTATTTCGTAATCAAGATGCCCTAGCATGCATCACCCGTATGCGTGAAAAAGACGCCTACCTACTAGAACACTCGATCAACGTCTCGATCTTAATCAGTATTTTTGCCAAACACTTAGGTTTTGAACGAGCGCTTATTGAAGAACTTGCCACCGGTGCGCTGTTACATGATATTGGTAAAATTCAGATACCGGATGACATTCTTAATAAGCCGGGTAAGTTAACCGATCAAGAATATAAAGTGATTCAGGATCATGCGCGCTTTAGTAAAGAAATTTTAGAACTGGCGGGCCTTAAAGGCATTGCTGTCGATATTGCAGGCTTTCATCATGAGCGACTAGATGGCACGGGTTACCCGTTTGGCAAGCGAGCTGATGAAATAAGCCAGTACGTGCGTATGGCATCGATTGTTGATGTCTATGACGCACTTACCGCAGAGCGTGTTTATAAGGCCGGCATGGAGCCAATCAAGGCCTTTAAAATACTCAAAGACGGTTGTCCAGATAGCTTTGATGGCGAGTTACTGACTAAATTTATTCAGTGTATTGGCGTTCATCCAGTTGGCACGTTAGTTAAACTGTCGAGTCAAAAAGTCGGCCTAGTGACCAAAAGCAACCCTAGCAGCCCTCTTAAACCTCAAGTGAAAACTTTTTACAATGCAAAACACGCTCACTACACACAAGTTCAAGATATAGATCTGGCGCACAACCGAACTCAAGATTCGTTAGAATCCGCCATTAAACCAGCGGATTTCAACATTGATTTAATTAGATTTTTCAAAAATTCAATTTTGCCGTAATAATCGCCGAAAACGAAATTGGCCTGCGCGAAGTAGCTATCTAATCTTCACTCGGGCCAATCTTGCAGCGCTTTTAAGCTAAATTCATAATCATCAAAGCTCAGCACCGTTTGCTCTGGAGTGATCTCTAATACTCTTAAGTCCCCAATGCTATCCCCCTCATACAACTCCCGATTATTGAGCTTAACCCAACGTTTATCAGGTGATGATGAGTAAATATGCGCTTGGTATTTAATTTCTGGCATCAATGCCAACAAAGCATCAGGTAGTAACTCAATCGGCTCAGCATAAGATGAATTTTTAGTGCCTTGCGTTACTTGATGAGATTGGGTGCTTTGAGTATCTTCGATAGCGCGAGCAAAGGCATTTTTAAGCGCCGTTGGCACAGTTTCAAGTTCTTCATCGCTTACCGTTGCAACCGGCTTTGATTTCTCACTAGTCGGTTCGCCAAGAGGCTTCCCCAATACTTTGTATTTACTCATATCGATATTGCTAGCGCTATTGTTAATCATTGGCTGCATTTGCACTGCATTAGGATTATATTGCTGCTGAGGCGCTGCATATACTTGCTGATAACCATTAGGTGTTTGCACCAGTATTGGCTGACCTTGCGGATAAGTTGGTGCAGTATTTACTGGCACTTGCACCCACTGATATTGCCCTGTTGCTTGTTGGTATTGCTGAGGTTGAACAAATTGCGGCTGAGACATCGGCTCCGTGCTAGCAACTTGCGCTGGGCTAGTTTGTACTGGATTCGTTTGCACAGGTATCGATTGCTCAGGTTTCACTGTGGCAGGCACAGGTGTTTTGTCATCAGCAGGCTCCACTGATTGATCCTGAACACTCGTTACCATTTGTTCAGGGGTATTTAAATGATTTTTTTGTAACCATTTACCAATTGAAAACCCTGCCATCAAGGTCAGTAAAAAAGCAACCAACAAGCCAAGCGAAATCGCAATAAAACGATAACGCTGTAGTTCTTGCTGCTGTTTTAATTGCTCAGCGTTTCTGTCATGTGCTGACGCTTCATCATGTTGTTCTGATTGTTTTAAGGCATCTAATAAATACGACATATATGACCATTAATTAAAGAATGAACGACAAACCAATACCCAGACTGAGCACAGTTAAAAATGCCAACGGATAGAGCCAATTAAACGACGACTGCTGCTCTATGCTAACGGAACTTAATGCACTCGGCGGTAACGCTTCTTGTGCTGAGCGCATTACTATATCACTATCAATCATCGTTAGCTGCTTAGAAAAAGCTCCCATTAAACAGCGTTCACATAATAAATTTACTAAACGCGGAATACCTGCAGTAACTAAGTGAATCGTTTTTAACGCATCATTTGAGAATAGTCCCCGATCACAACCTGCAACATACAAACGATGTTTAACGTAAGCAAAAGTTTGTCCTTCAGTTAACGGTAGTAAATGATAACGAGCAGTGATCCGCTGCGCTAACTGACGCAACTCATTACGCTTTAATAAAGCCTGTAATTCTGGCTGACCAACCAATACTATTTGTAGTAATTTTTTATGATTTGTTTCTATGTTAGTTAATAAACGAAGCTGTTCTAGTACGTCAGGGGCTAAAAGCTGAGCTTCATCAATAATCAAAATAGTGTGGCCACCAGCTTGATGATTTGCTTCAAGATGCTTTTTAATTGCATCAGTTAAGGTTTTTAACGTCGCATTTTGCTCGTCATAAACAATATGAAATTCATCGCAAATACTCGCTAACAGTTCCAATTGTGACAGTGCTGGATTATGGATCAACGCCACTTGTGTGTTTTCAGGTAACTGCTCTTGCAAACTGCGGGTTAAGGTCGTTTTCCCTGTTCCCACCTCACCGGTTAACAATACAAACCCACCGGCTTCACCTAAGCCATAAGTTAAATGCGCCAACGCTTCTTTATGGCGTTCGCTTAAAAATAAGTACTGTGGATTTGGCGCGATTGAAAACGGTTTCTCTGACAAGCCAAAATAGCTTAAATACACCCTAAATTTCCTTACTGATTAAATCACGGCCTATAATGGCAAAAAAACAGCGTAAGTGAAAACCTTGTTAGCGTTTTATTAGCTAAATAACGTAAAATAGTTTGCACAGTTAATATTCAGGGGAAATTATGCAAGTTTATTTGGTCGGTGGAGCAGTTCGTGATGAGCTATTAGGGCGAATCATCAAAGAACGCGATTATGTGGTGGTCGGTGCAACTCCTGAGCAACTGATCAAACAAGGCTATCAACAAGTTGGTAAAGACTTTCCCGTTTTTTTACACCCAAAAACTAAAGAAGAATACGCACTAGCTCGTACCGAGCGAAAACAAGGCCAAGGTTACACGGGCTTTGTCTGCGAGTTTTCAGCAGATGTTACCTTAGAAGACGACTTACGCCGCCGCGATTTAACCGTTAACGCTATTGCAAAAGCACAAGATGGCAACTTAATTGATCCTTATGGCGGCAAGCAAGATTTAGACAACCGCATTTTGCGCCATGTATCTGACGCATTTAGCGAAGATCCACTACGTATATTACGCGTTGCCCGTTTTGCAGCTCGTTATCATTATCTTGGTTTTACGATTGCCGAAGAAACCCAGCAATTGCTAACACAGATGATCAACCAAGGTGAGTTACAAACACTCACCGCAGAACGCATTTGGCTAGAATGTGAAAAATCATTAACGGATGGCGCATTTGCTGAGTTTTTGAATATTTTAGCGCAGTTAGGCGCGCTTAGTGCAATCAGCCCTGCCTTAGCAGGTAACTGGAGCGATGAGTTATATCAACAACTAAAAAACCGTTACGCTTACGCACAAAGCCAAAATATAACCGATCAGGCATTATTGTTTGCACAAGCCACTGCATCATTGACGCAAGAAGAGATTAAAATTCTCAGTCAAACTATTCGTTTACCAAATGACGTACGCGATTTGGCATTACAACTTAATGCCCACCAAGCAACCTTAAGTAGCCAAACAATCACCGCACAGCAACTACTCCGTTGCTGCAATCAACTCGATTTATGGCGCCGCCCTGAACGGTTCGAGGCAGTTCTTAAAGCCGTTGAGATTAACCAAGCAGCATCACTGGCTAATCAAAAATTATTAACAGCAACCAAAGCAGCTAAAGCAATTAACCCGCAGCAATTTATTACGCAAGGCATTAAGGGCGCAGCAATAAAAACCGCGCTAGAACAAGCGCGGTTAGAGATATTGCAGCAGTATTTCAATTAACTAAGCTAGCTACTTTTCATAACGTACTAGACGTAGGTACACAAATGAGGTTTTATCGTGCAAACTGTTAAGGCCTCTGTCAAAGGTGTATACCCAAGCTGAAGTTTTATCGGCAATACCTGAAGTATTTGTCCAATAGTTTTCACTTTTATTACCTAAAAATACAGACTGATTAATACTTGGGGTAACACAGCTGTGCTCTAAAATACTAGCAAGCTCTTTATTATTAGGTAGTTGCCAATCTGTATATGCACCTGTTCGGTCATTCACAGCGGCTCTTAGCGCCTCTTGCCAATTTACTTTTACAGCACTATTAATACAGCTGTTGGTGGCAACATCATAACCTTGTCCATAACTACAGGTTTGCCACATTAGCCCGGTTACACTGTCGCTAACGGTGCCATCAACACTAACTGTAAAACGGGTTGCGGGTGTTGTTTCGGTCACACCAGTGTAGCAAGTCTGCACAGCCATCACGGCAGGACTAAGTAGCAGTAAGCCAACTAATAATGATTTCATTGCGATGCTCCTGCAGTTCTAACCAAGCGCACAAAGGCGGTATTACCTTTTGGATAAGCCAGATCATTGCCGTTACTCATATCAAAAACATACGCTTGCGATAAACTGGTACCATCGGCCGAAGTTTGTGAGGTCCAATAAATTAGTCCATCCTCTAATAAGTTGCTATTAGGCGTATTAGGAAAATAATTCTCATCAAGCAATATTGATTGTCCATGCTTGCCATAATTAAGTAGCGTTAATAACTCTGTGTAAGTAGGCACTCGCCAGTTGGTACCACCACAATAATCGAGTGTATTGACGGCATTAATATACACCTGCAAATTACAGTTACTACTACTTGGGCAAGTACTATTCGGTGTCCCTTGTACACTCCCCGTTTGTACGCCATCGCCACTATTTAAATACCATGTGTAGTGATTTTGACCTTCACGCAACGCCGTATTTGGCAAAGTGCCTGTATTAGGGCTTTTTACTTCCCAAATCAAACCCGTTACGTTATCGCGAATACAACTAAAGTTGCTTGCAGAATCACTCAGTTCATCTGCGAACTCATTTAATTTAGTAAAATCAAAAGCCAATTCACCTTTACCGACTTTTTCTATATGTGTAGTTGCGACGCTGTCACGACCCAAAACAGCATCTTGGCGAGGAAAGTCAGGGCTCGTACAGGCTATTTCTTGGGTGTTGTTGTAACATTTATCCATACCGGTATCATTGAGCAAACCAAGCGGTTTTGATTTAACCACGATATTGACGGTGTCTGTATCTGTGCGCCCTTTGCTATCAGTCACGGTTACTTCAAAGGTATGCGTGTTAACCGCTTCGGTCGCTGGTGCAGTAAAAGAGGTAATGCATTGTTGCTGATTATCAAGTATTGCATTGCCAGATATTTGTTGCCAATAGCATTTAAAGGTGTCTGTTACTGTTTCTGAACCTGTGGCATCTAAGGTCACTCTTTCCAGCTCAATAGCACTCTGATCAATACCAGCATTGGCAATAATCACATCGCTGGTTTTATTTAAGGTATGTGAATATTGCGTGCTTGCTTCTCCCCCCTCATCATCGACAACTGTTAACAGCCAAGTGATCTGCGTGTTGGTATCAAGTAACGGATGAGTGAAACTAATTGTTGCATTGCTATTACTATCTACAGCAAGCGTTGGTCCTGCAATTTGTTGCCAGTTATAGCTATTAATTTGGCCATTTTCATCCGGATCAACTGAGCTGGCACCACTTAAGGTAATTGTATCTTTATAATCAGAAGGCAGTGTTTCGGGTGAAGTTTGAGTAACAATAACCTGAGGAAGCTGATTATTTGACTCAATTTCGATCAGTAAGTCATCACTTACTAATTGACCATCTGTGGTTTGATAACTAACACGCAATAATAATTCGCTGTTTGCTTTAATATCGGGGGCGGTAATTGTTTGTAGTGCACCATCAAGGGGGAAACTGTCAATAATTGGTCCACTTACTCGCTGCCACGTAAAAGTACCATCAACAGGCGAACCTTTGGCTTCAATAGTAAATTCACTTTTTTCAATAATGCGCTGATCATCGCCAGCAAAAACGGATGCTGCAACCACGGGATTATCGTTGCCGCCTCCGCCGCCACCGCATGCTGTCAATACAGCTAATAACGGTAAAACTATCAAGGGGGATTTCATGCACTGATTCCTCATTTAAAACTGAAATTACATAGCCTTAATGTTAATAGCCACGCCAATCAATAAATTAAGCAACAACAATGCCAGATACAAAAGAGAGGATGTTATAAATAGCTATCTTGGTGAATACGGACAAATAACTTTGTGCCTATTTTACTATAATCTATCTTATACTCACGGCCATCTAACGCCTGAATAAACAGTAAACGCTTCTCTTCACCAAATACGTCTACACTGCCAACATAGACCATTTCTAAATAGCGTTCTTTAGCTTCACGACGGTTTTTTGGCAACTCTTCTTTGAATGGTTCTAAACCATGTTGAGTTACCTTTATTTTTGGGTGCACTTCAGAATTCACGATCACTAAATCGAGTTTTTTATCTTTATGGATTATGGTATTTCTGCCACTTTTAATAAAAGATCTATCTTGACTCATCGCTTCATCCTACTAACTAACGCCTATTTTCAGGCGTCTTACTCTCTAATTGAGATTCAATAAATACTACTGGGTTATTCCGCCATGCATTTAAGCTGTGGCTAAAATCCCAAATACTTCTATCCAATACACTTGCTGGTAACAGTAAATCATATCCTGTTAATTGTCGTAGATGTCGCATTCTATTAGCAAACATGGCTATAAGGCCATTAAAACTGCGACCATTCACAGAAGTGTAATGATTATCCTCAACTAACCATTCTGATGGGCAATTGCCATTTTTGCAATGTTTTTGAATTACTTGCATAAATAAATGTCGTTGTTCGATCAATAATTTACCTGCAATTCTTGGTCCTAGTTGTAATAAAAATTCATCGGTGTCGTTAAGTTTGATACCTACAGCATTTAACTCAAGTTGCTCAAGTTCTTGTTCTACTTTAGGAATACCACTGTAATTTAGATTTTCTTGCTTAACACACCAGCAGCCATACTTATGCTGGTAAGTAAGCTCCTTTTCTGTAATAACTAAACTGTAAAATGGCTCTTGAGTTTTTAAAAACCCAACAAAAATGGCAGCCAAACATAAACTCACCAAGAAAATTTCGAAAATGCTAATTTCGTCGGGCCGCAGTAAATTAACTAGCATTATAAATAAAAGCCCAACCGCACCGACAGTGAGAGTTTCGATACCATTGCGCGCACCTTGCGCACGCAATTTCAAAACAGCGTTTTTGCGTTTAACCATAACGATAAAAAACAATATAAAAAGCGTACATAATTATAGCCCAAATTATCAATTTACGTATTTTCATACAACGCGGACATTTGCTCGTTAACTTCATAACTCTCTCACACACCAACATAAAATGGGAACAAAATGAAAAACAACTGAACTTTTACGCCTAACCGACAGATTTATGAGATACGCGGCCGCCAATTCACGCTGTAATTTTGTACACTAGAGGCAATTAATTCTCCGGTATTTTTTAACAATGTATGCAAAGCAATCTGGCAAAGCGCTCTTTCCATTTATTATTACTCTACTTTTGGGGCTATGTGTTTATCTTTATTTACCAAGCAGCCAAGGTGAGCAATCTGACTTCACAGCTAATGCAACGCAAGTAACCGCTCACACTGTTGCAAGTGAAGAAAATGCTGTCCTCATTGAGGCTATCGGCAGTGCCCGCGCTAATCAAGCAATTTATATACAAAGCGCACAAAATGATTACGTAACTGACATTTATTTCAAAGACGGTGATTTAGTCAGTAAAGGTCAAAAGCTCGTACAATTGCAATCGCAGCAAGAAGAGCTCACTGTTAAAGAGCTGGCAATCAACTTACGCGAAGAAAAACGTCAACTTGAACGCTTAACAGAGCTTTCTCGCTCACAAGCAACTGCAAAGTCATTACTCGAAGAGCAACTTTCTCGCGTTGATGCAACCGAAGCTCAGCTTGAAAACGCCAAAACAAAATTATCTGAAATGACTATTACCGCGCCTTTTTCAGGTATTTTAGGTAAGCGTCAGATCTCAGTAGGTGCGTATGTAAATAACAGCACAATTATTACAAGCTTAGATGATATAAGCATTATTAAAGTCGATTTTAAAGTCCCAGAAAAATACCTTGCGCAATTAAACGTTGGCATGAAAGTAATGACCCAAAATGATGCTTACCCTGAAAAAACCTTCACCGGTAAAGTAACGCACGTTAGTGCTCGGATTGATTCAATCACCCGCAGTGTTGAAGTCACAGCAAGCTTCGCGAATAAAAGTGGTTTATTACGCCCTGGCATGTTGCTCAAGACCGCGTTACAACTTAGCTCGAATCAAGCGATGATGGTGCCAGAGAAAGCGGTGATCCCACAACAAGATAAACATTATGTTTTTCAAATTGAAGACGGAATAGCAACCAAAGTAGAGGTTCACGTTGCAGGTCGTCACAATGGCTGGGTTGCCATCGATGAAGGTATTAGTAATGGGCAACAAATTGTTACTGAAGGAATTATTAAAATTCGCTCAGGCAGCAAAGTTACTGTGAAGGGGTAAACTGTGAAAATTACTGATACCAGTGTCAAACGTCCCGTTTTTGCAATTGTAATTAACCTACTGTTACTAACCTTTGGCTTAGTGGCTTTTTCGATGTTACCGCTGCGCGAATATCCTGATATTGAATCACCCATAGTCAGTGTAAGCACTGAATATACGGGAGCGTCAGCCGAGATCATTGAAACAAAAATTACCCAAGTGCTGGAAAACCGTATTTCCGGTATTGAAGGCATTAAAAGCATTAATTCATCAAGTAGAAATGGCCGCTCAAATATTACCATTGAGTTTAATATCAGCCGTGATATTGATGCCGCATCAAACGATGTCCGTGAACGTGTAGCGCGCGCACTTGATAGTCTACCTGAGCAAGTACGCCCGCCAGAAGTATCTAAATCTAACAGTGATGAAAGCCCTATTGCATGGTTTTTACTCAATAGCGACACAATGGATTCATTGCAACTGTCTGATTATGCACAGCGCTTTATTGTCGACCGTTTAGCTGTGGTAGATGGTGTTTCCAATGTACGTGTTGGTGGTGAACGTAAATATGCCATGAAAATTTGGCTCAACCGCCAAGCAATGGCTGCTCGTGGCATAACCAGTAGTGACATAGAAAACACCCTACGAACTGAAAATGTTGAGCTACCTGCAGGTGAGATAGAATCTATCGACCGTGACTTTACAGTTCGAACAGCGCGTAGTTACAAAGAGCAGCGTGATTTTCAAAACCTAGTAATTAAACGTGGCGACGATGGTTACTTAGTTCGTCTTGGTGAAGTCGCTGATGTAAAATTAGAAGCCGCTGACGATGAAAGCTTATTCCGAGGTAATGGCCGCAATATGGTTGGCCTTGGTATTGTTAAACAAGCTAAAGCGAATACACTTACCGTGGTTGATAATGCCCGTGCTGAACTTGAAAAAATCAAACGCAACCTGCCAGAAGGCACAACTATTCAAGACAGCTACGACTCGTCAATATTCATTAAAGAATCAATTAACGAGGTTTACAGAACCTTGGCTATTTCTATGGCCTTGGTGGTATTAATTATCTTCTTATTTTTAGGGAACATTCGCGCCACCTTGATCCCAGCGGTAACAGTCCCAGTTGCGCTGGTCGGTAGCTTTATGTTCTTATTGGCGATGGGTTACTCAATTAACTTATTGACACTACTGGCGCTGGTGCTAGCAATTGGCTTGGTTGTTGATGACGCGATTGTAATGCTAGAAAACATTCACCGGCGTATCGAACTGGGCGAACCTGCCCTACTAGCCGCTTATCGTGGCGCCCGTGAGGTTGGCTTTGCAATTATTGCCACCACCTTAGTGCTGATCTCGGTGTTTGTCCCCTTGGTATTTATGGATGGCCGTATCGGCGCATTATTTACCGAGTTTGCGATGGCCGTCAGCGCCGCGGTATTCTTCTCAAGCATTACCGCATTAACACTCTCGCCAGCGTTGTGTTCATTAGTACTTAAACCATCCTCAAAAGAGAGTAAATTCAGCCAATGGATGGACCGTATCTTTAGTAAGATTGAGCAAAGTTATAAAAACTCTTTACGCTCAAATATGACGCGTTCAGGTGGTTTAACAATCACCCTACTGCTGGCTGGTTTTGTTAGTTATTTACTGTTCCAACAAATTCCTTCAGAACTTACGCCAAAAGAAGACCGTGGTACTTTCTTTATCATGATGAGTGGCCCTGAAGGGGCAAGTTATGAAAATAACGCCGCCAACATGGCAAAAATTGAAGAACGTTTAATGCCTTATTCCGAAGCGGGCGAACTAAGTCGAGTGCTGGTACGCGTTCCTGGCTGGGGTGGCAGCGGTGGTGTGGCAATTGTTGGTATGGCAGACTGGGATGAACGTAAACGTTCAACTTGGGAAGTAATGGATGAGATCAGTGCAAAAATGACTGAAGTCACCGATGTGCGCGCGTTTGCTATTATGCGCCGTGGTATTGGTGGCGGTGGCTCATCACGGCCCATTGAGTTTGTCCTGCAAGGTAATGATTATGCACAATTAGCTGATTGGCGAGACCGGATCATTGAACGTGCAGAGAAAAACCCAGGACTGGTGCGTATTGACCATGACTACAAAGAAACCTTCCCGCAGTTTTTGATCAGTATCGATAAAAACAAAGCGGCGGATTTAGGGATTTCAGTTTCGGATGTTGGCCGCACCCTTGAAACCATGTTAGGCCAACGCCGTGTTACCACCTTTATTGACCGTGGTGAAGAGTACGATGTGATCTTAAAAGGCACTAAAGCTGACTTTGCTGATCCTACCGATATATCAAATATTTACTTAAAATCACGCAGTGATGAACTGGTTCCTCTAGATAGCTTAATTAGCTTAAAAGAAGAAGCCACTGCATCAAGGCTAAATCGTTACAACCGAATGCGTGCTATTACTTTGAGCGCTAACCTCGCCGATGGTTATACCCTTGAAGAAGCGCTTAACTTTTTAAATAGAGTGGCAATGGAAGAAAACGAAATTGATGGCGCCATTGATTATAAAGGTGAATCGCAATTATATTATGAAGGTGCCTCAGCGATGACGTATGTTTTCATTCTAGCGCTTACTGTTACCTTCTTAGTTTTAGCCGCTCAGTTTGAAAGCTTTATGCACCCCTTTGTGATCATGCTCACTGTGCCACTGGGTTTGATGGGCGCAATGTTTGGTTTATGGGTTGCAGGACTAACCATAAACATTTACAGCCAAATAGGCATTGTAATGCTGATTGGTCTTAGTGCTAAGAACGGTATATTGATTGTCGAATTTACCAATCAATTGCGCGATAAAGGCGTAGAGTTTAGTGAAGCTATTTTACAAGCAGCAACCCAAAGATTGCGACCAATTATTATGACCTCTTTGACTACGGTAATGAGTGCGGTGCCACTAGTGCTAGCCTCAGGCCCTGGTGCAGAGAGCCGTATGGTAATTGGTGTAGTGGTGTTTACTGGTGTTATTGTCGCAACCATACTTACGCTATTTGTTGTTCCTGCGGCGTACTATGCGCTGGCTCGCAATACTCAGTCTCCTGAGTTTTTACAACAAAAGCTCAACCAACAAGAAGCTGAAAGGCCGCTAAAAGAGCTTTAATCTCATCGTAGCGTTGCAAACCCATAGCAACGCTACTTTTCACTTCAACACACTTCCCTGCCGTAATTAAATGAAATAATAAACCTCCTTGCTCGTTCTTCTGTTACGCTAGATAATCCGTGTAATTTAACAGCTTTAAGGAACAACTAAATGAGTATAACAAATGAAACTGCAACATTTGGTGGTGGCTGCTTTTGGTGTATTGATGCCGCGTTTAGGCGCGTGAAAGGCGTTTTACAAGTAAGCTCTGGCTATACTGGCGGCGAAACAACTGAGCCTACGTATAAACAAATTTGCACTGGCCTCACCGGCCACGCAGAGGTTGTACAGATTAAGTTTGACAGTAGCCAGATAAGCTATGAGACCTTACTGGCGATGTTTTTTACCCTGCATGATGCCACTCAGCTAAACCGCCAAGGTAATGATATAGGCACCCAATATCGAAGTGTGATTTATTATCATGATAGCGAGCAGCAAGCGCAAACTAATCAATATATTGCAAAATTACAAAGCCAAATACGCGAAGATATCGTCACTGAAGTTAGCCCTGCAACCACTTACTACCCAGCAGAGCAGTATCACCAAGACTACTACAACGAAAACCCTGAGCAACGCTATTGCAGTTTATTGATAGCACCTAAGCTGAAAAAGTTTGAGAAAGACTATAAACAGTTTTTAGTAAACTAAGCAAAGTGCTAAATAAGCATTTTCATCTGAATATAAAAAAGCCCGACAAACAAAAGTGTCGGGCTTTTTTATTTAAGCTAGAACGAGATCAGAGCTGGTAACTTGCGCCAACAAAGAAGCGACGGTCAACTGTATTGTAGTAAAACACTTCGCCAGTTGCATAATCCATACTTGAGTCAACCGCGTTGTATTGCTTATCAAATAAGTTTTCAACACGAGCAGAAAATGAAAGCGCACTGTTAAATTGATAATTTGCAGTTAAGTTCCATAACGTATAAGAACTAAGCTCTGTTACTTTACCTTTTCGATCACTACGGTACTGCATATCAAAACCGGCATCAAAATCGCCCCACTGCTTCGCAACAGACCAGTTCACAGTACGTGGTGAAACATAAGTTTGTGCTACACCCGTTTCGGTATTTTCAGCATTTAAATAAGTAAAATTAAACTGATTATCAAAACCAAGTACTGTATTGGCAAAGCTAAACTCAACACCCTCATGGCGTGCTTCATTTATATTTTCTGGCTGCCATTTACCAGCTGCATTAGGTGCCCATGCAATTAGGTTTTCAATATTATTTCTGAATATTGATATATCAAGCTTTTCCTGAGAAAAGTCTAAACTCAAACCTAACTCTTGGTTAGTTGATGTCTCTGGTGCTAAATTTGGATTACCTGGAGATAAAGGGTCAGGAAAATAAAGATCATTAAATGTTGGCGCTTTAAATCCCGTGCTTTGGCTCAATCGAAGTGTTGCACGCTTATTTAAGTGATAACCAACAGCTGCGGCGTAAGTTGTTTCATTACCAAACTGCTCATCATCATCTAAACGCAATGCTAAATTTGCAATGAATTTATTATCATCAAAATAGCCCCCAAGAAATGCAGCTTTAGCTACTTTGCTATCCGCTAGATAAGCCTTACCATTAGTAAATATTTCATCTTTATACCAATTAAGCCCGCCATTAACGGTTAAAACTTGGCTTGCATTATAACTGCCGTGGTAATCAAATTGTTTACGTTTTGTTTTATAACTATTAGTAATAATCGCACCAGTGTAATCATAGCCTTTGTTGTCAGAATCGTCGGTTGCAATAGCAACATTAATTGAGTGCTTATGATCGGTAAAGGATTTATCCCAATCCAGCCCTAGCTGATAATTTTCAAATTCATTATTTTCTACGATACTATCAATAGGCGAGAAAGCATTGTCGTATTGTGCATTACCTTCACTGTATTGACCCAGCGCTTTAAGCTCACCTAACAGCTCATCTGCATAGCGAATATTAAATCCTAAATTTTTGTTCTCATAACCATCTTCATCCGATGCTACGCCTTGCAATACGTCAAAGCCATCCGTTTTTTCAAACCCAGCATTAAACGACGCTTTAACAGCATCAACTACCGTTGTACCTGCAACTTGATAATTTTGATAAGCATCAGTACCAAATGTTGCATCTAGGCTGACGGATTCCTTTGTACGAGTAATAATATTGATCACACCAGCGAGCGCGTCAGACCCATAAACTGCAGCACGAGAGCCTTTAACAATTTCAATGCGCTCTATTGAATTAAGAGGAATATTACTAATTGATTTATAACCAAGGGTTGCAGAGCCCGTACGTACGCCATCAATCAAAATAAGTGTATGTCGCGAGCTTGAACCGCGAAGTGACACGCCAGAACTTTGCCCAAAGCCACCATTGGAATTTATTTGAAAACCAACTTGGGTTGCTAGTAAACTCGGTAAATCACGGACATTACTTGTTTCAATATCACTGCGCTCAATAACAGTTACACTGGCAAGTACATCAGTAATTGATTGTTCAAATTTATTAGCGGTTACCGTCAGGCGTTCTATTGATTGCTCTGCAGACACAGAAAAAGACAACGCAGCGGCAATTGCTACGCATAGAGTAGATTTGTTTAACATGATATCCCCTGACCCGCGCCCACCGCACAAGTGATAGTAAATTGACTTCAAGGCCGGTCTCCGGACTTAACATAACTTGCTAATAAATTTAGCTAAAAGTATGTATCACCGTTGCGGGGGCAGTGTTGGACTTCGTTTATATCCTATAAACGCCACCAACTTCCCGATTATCTTGCTTTACTTAATCAACAACCTTGAAAAGTAACCACAAGCACCTTGAAAATAGGTCGCTATTGTGATTATTTTAAGCACAAAAGTCAATGGACGGCTATACATCTAAACACTCTAGGTTCTAGGAATAATCATAAGTTCTAAACTAAAAAAGCCAAACTACATTGCTGCAATTTGGCTTTTTCTAGCACCTAGAAACCTAGCTCCTAGCTTTCTAATCTCTAAAGTTTTTAAACTGAAATGGTTGCCCTAAATCAGCACTGCGTACTACTTGCATGGCTTCTTGTAGGTCATCACGTTTTTTGCCCGTTACACGTACTTCTTCGCCTTGGATCGCGGCTTGTACTTTCACTTTAGAGTCTTTAATGGCTTTAACTACTTTTTTAGCCATATCTTTTTCGATACCTTGCTTTAGCGCAACATTACGGTAAACATTTTTTCCCGCACGTGAAATATCTTGCAGCTCTAAACTTGATACGTCCATACCGCGTTTTGATATTTTGCTCGCTAAAATATCAAACAACTGCATAACCTGTGAATCAGCTTCTGCTTTTAGTTTAATGGTTTTATCATTAAGCTCTATTGACGCATCAACGCCTCTAAAGTCAAAGCGAGTTTCCAGCTCACGGTTGGCGTTATCAACAGCATTTTTTGCTTCGTTCATTTCGACTTCCGAAACAATGTCAAATGAAGGCATAAGTCTCTCCTAACAAGATATTTTTAATTCAAATTTATATTGTCGATAATTATACTATATAAATTTTATAAATCTTTACACTTTTCTATGCTTTGTTCAGGTGCGATACGAAATTTGTTTGATATACTGCGGTTCTATTTTTAAACGATTTAGGATTTTTCGTGACTCGGCGTGTTTATCAAACTCTATTTTTAATCAGTATTCTGGTATTTACCTTTTTGTTTGCCCGCGATTTTAGGGGCGTTGGGGTATCGTCACTGCCTCATCTAGATAAGTTAGTGCATTTTATTATTTTCTTTGTTCTGGCAGCCGTCATGGTCAGAGCGTTCAAGCTACCTGTATTCGTTCACCTCGTGTTATTAGCATTTTATGGCATCGCTATTGAGCTAATGCAAAGCACAATCCCTTATCGTAGCGCATCTGTTGCTGATGTTGTTGCTGACTTTTCTGGGGCTGCTAGTTTCTTTTTGTTGTTCGGTATTTATTCTCGTTTTAAAAAGAATCAAAATGGCTAATATATTCGTCGTTGGCGATGGTGCCATTGGGCTGCTCTATAGCCATTATTTGAGTCAACAGCACAGGGTTACCCTACTTACCAAGCATGCTATTGACGAACCTCGTTTTTATCAACAAGCAAACGCGCCAAAACAAGCAATTAATTGCCAACTGACAAACCTGACTCAATTATCTGAGCACGGCCAAGTCGATGTTGTTATTTTTACTGTTAAAGCATATCAAGTTGCCACCGCATTTAGGCAACTAAAGCCTTTTTTAAGCGCTCAATGCCAATTGATTTTATCTCACAATGGCATGGGTAATGTAGATGAAATAAATAGCGAACTTACAAAACAACAAGGACTATACTTTTTAACAACACGTTTAGCGGGCTACAAAGATACACCTTTTAGTGTGTTGCATACTGGTATCGGGAGCAGCATTTTAGGTGATTGTAACCAGCAAGCAAAAACACAACTCGCTGAAGTTAAAAATCTACTAAACGCTATTCCTGAATTAACAACCACAAATAATATACAACAATTACGCTTTGAAAAATTACTCGTTAATATTGCTATTAATCCACTCAGTGCGCTGCACAATTTGAAAAATGGCGCACTGACTGCACCACAGTTTAGTGGCATAATTTTAAATATCTTAAACGAAGCGTGTACCGTAGCAAATAAACTAGGTATTAATGTGCGACTTGCTGAAGCATTAGCGAACGCCTATCAAGTGATGAGTGATACCAAAAACAATTACTCATCAATGCATCAAGATGTCGCCCATAATCGCATCACAGAAATTGACGCGATGTGCGGTTATATTTGCCAAAAAGGTAATCAACTAGGTATTAATACCCCTCACAATCAATCTTTACTCGATGCTATCAGACATAAAAAAAGCGCGATTTAACTCGCGCTTGTTATTAATAACTATCAACCTTACGGGCGATAAACTTTAACATTGGCAAAGCCATTTTCATGTAAAATAAGCGCCTGTAGCTGACTCATTACACCTTTAGTGCAATATAAGTAGTAGTCTTTGTCTTGCGGTAGGTCTGCAAATTTGGTCGCTAAGCGGAAAAATGGCAAATGCACAACTTCTATCCCATCAATTTCAAGCGGTGCTGCATCTTCTTCTTCCGGCGAGCGAATATCAACAACAACTGCATCAGCTGGTAAATCAGAAACTGACTCTGCCTCTTTTAGCTCTTGTTTAGCTTCGACGTCAATGTCACGAATATCCATAATACGTGCGTTTTCAATAACAGTATTGAGCACATCAAAATCAAACTTTTGCTCTTCAGCTTCTACTACGGCAATTTTAGCTTTAACTGTAGGCTTTTTAGAAATCACACCACAGTATTCCGGCATAGTTTCGGCCATTTCTGCGGTGCCGATTTTACGAGCGATGTTTATAATTTCTTGTTTGTCGTGTTGGATCAGCGGGCGTAATATAAGCGTTTCGGTAACACGGTCAATCACACTTAAGTTGGCTAATGTTTGACTTGAAACTTGGCCTAGACTCTCACCGGTAACAAGCGCTTGAATCCCCATTTTTTCAGCTATTTGGCTGCCTGCACGCATCATCATACGTTTGAGAACTACACCCATTTGACTGTTTTCAACATTTTCTAAAATTTCGGCAACAACGGGGTCAAAGTCAACACTGATAAATTTAACTTTATGGGTTGAGCTAAACTGCTTCCAAATATAATAGCTGGCTTGTTTAACACCAATCTCGTGCGCCGCACCGCCTAAATTGAAGAACAAAAAGTGCGTACGAGCGCCTTTGCGGATCATTTGATAACTAGCAACGCCCGAGTCAAATCCACCTGACATTAACGACAAGACATCTTCTTGCGTTGGTAATGGGAAACCGGCCATACCATGATGGGTGTGCGTTACTACGTAAGCTTTATCATCTTTAATTTCAAGGCGAATAGTTACTTCAGGATTTTTCAGTCTTACGCTGGCGCCATCGACGTGTTGATTTAACCCACCCCCAACATAACGCTCTACATCGGTAGAAGTGAAATCATGCTTACCTTGGCGTTTACAACGCACACAGAATGTTTTGCCAACAACAGTGTGACCAACCATATCTAGCGCTTTTTCGTAAATATCGTGCAGGTTTTCGTAGTTAGTTTCGGTCACTTCAATAAACTGCACGATACCTGGGATCCGTTGTAAGCCATCGATAAAATCAATACGCATTTGCGCGTCATCTAATTTAGTTACGACGGATATATTGTCCCAGTTATTTTGTACTTGTACTTTTTCGTCAAGCTTGCGTAATACAATTTTAATGTTGTTCTCTAACAACTTAGTAAAACGTTTTCGCACAGAACGGCTTTTAATGGCTATTTCAGGATGGAGTTTGACGATAAATTTAAGCATAGTTTACTCGTTAGACAATATTTAGGATTCACGCACCCACGTGTTGGGCGCGGGATTATAACAAAAAATCTAACGTCTAGGAAATAAACAACCGCTGCGTTTAATTAAACGGCACCTGCCTGTGCCGCTAATTTACTGTATTTTTCGCGTAACAAGTTAATTTTTGGGATGCTTTGCTCTGTACCAAATGCTTTAAAAAGTGCTAACACTTTTAAGATACCATTATAAATATCTTGCTGAATTAACTCACCGCTTAACCGTCTAGCTTTAATGTAAGGAGTCCAAAAACTGACAGTAATTTTTAGCATGTGAGCAAGCTCAACAGCATCTTCATCGTCAATTGCGATCATACCAACTTCACGCAGGCCAATTACAATTTCGCGCACTTGGCTTAACAAAGCTGCTTGGAACTCAATATAGTCTTTTTTCAGTACTTCGTCGCGAGATAAAATATCACCCAAATTGTCATAGAAAAAATGAAAACGCCACATCAACTCAAACAAAGCATCAAGATACCCAGTTAAGTGTGTCAGTGCTTCATCCTGCTTATCCATTGGCACAAACTGAGTGTGCAAATGCTTACTATATAATGCAAAAATATGGCGAATAATGTCTTCTTTATTTTTAAAGTGATAATAAAGATTACCGGGACTGATGCCCATGTGAGAAGCGATATGATTGGTTGTTATCGCGCGCTCGCCATGTTGGTTAAATAGCATTATGCTAGTTGTAATTATTTTATCCTTGGTACTCATATCCTGCGACTCTGATTATTTTTATTAGAGTAAATGACCATAATTCACTCAGTATTATTAGCCGCGCAGTATATACAAATATAATCCAATAAAATACTACCTTGAAAATTTCTAATCCATAATTCGTAGTTATTGTTTCTTATTGAAATAAACTCATTTACAAATGAAAATATGCAGTCGCAATTTGCAGGCTGATCTGGACAACAAAGACTGTTAATATAACCCTCAAAATAACACTAAGATGATATTTATGAAAGTCACCGCAATTTACCCTGGTACCTTTGATCCATTAACCAATGGACACACAGATCTGATCCAGCGGGCAGCTAAAATGTTTGATACTGTAATTGTTGCAGTTGCTCACAACCCTAGTAAAAAACCCTGCTTTAGCCTTGATGAGCGGGTAGCAATTGCCAATAGTTTACTCACTCATTTAGATAACGTCAGTGTTATTGGCTTTTCTGGATTATTAGCTGATTTAGCACGCGATCATAGTGCGAATGTGTTGATCCGCGGTATTCGTGCTGTGTCTGACTTTGATTATGAGTTTCAGCTTGCCAATATGAATCGTCGTTTAAATCCTGATTTAGAGAGTGTTTTTTTAACCCCAGCTGAAAAAAACTCATTTATCTCTTCAACCCTCGTTAAAGAAGTCGCCCGTCATAAAGGCGATGTCAGTGAGTTTGTACACCCTATTGTAGTAAAAGCATTGCAGGAAAAGTTACACGGATGAAGTTAAATATCTATTTAAGCGCCTTAATTGCCATTGCTACACCGGCGTTTGCAACACCTTGGATTGAAAGTGACGACCCTTTATTACGCGCTTCAATTGAAATGCTCTTTAACCAAGGTGTGATTAAACAACCGATCAATAGTTATCCCCTAATGTGGCAAGGTATTGCCAGAGATTTAAGTACAATTGAAAGCAGCAGTTTATCAACACAGAGTCAATTTGCTTATCAACACGTAAAACATGCCTTAGATAGAGCTAAACAAGGCAGTAGCTCTGGTGTCAGGCTTAACTACAATAGTGAGCCAGCTTTGGAACAAAGCTTTGGTAAGCGCGATCAACAAAAAAGTGGTATAAATAGCTATGGCTCTATCACTGGCGACCGTGTTAGCGCCAAAGTCAGTGTTAATTACGCTGATGAGGCACTAGATGATGAATACACAAATTATCACGGCAGTTATTTAGCAGTATTAATCGGCGGCTGGTCTGTCAGTGCAGAGCAAGTAAGCCATTGGTGGGGACCCAGTAACGATAACGCACTACTGCTATCAAATAATGCAGCACCAATGAAAGGGCTACGGATAAACCGCGCTAACACCCAATATGTAGGTCCAAGCTGGCTCTCCTTTATTGGTAATTGGCAGTTAACCGGGATTTACGCGAAACAAAAACCGCATTTAAGTAATGGTGAAAAAGGCGACTACTGGGCTATGCGCTTTGCCAGCACACCACTTGCGGGGCTTGAGATTGCATTTAGCTCAGCGGGCTCTGATTATTTAACCAGCACAGAAATAGCCCCCAATTCGCTCGAACTGATAACAACTAAGCAACGCTTAACCAGTTTAGATGCTAAGTACTCAACCAGCATCGCCAATCAACCGATTGCTTTTTATACTGAGCTAATGGGTAAAAATGACAGTGGTATTGCGCCCAGTGATCCTTTTTATACCCTTGGTGTAGAGAGTTTTTTTGGTGATCAAAAACAGTTATTAAAAACCTATTTTGAATATTCAAATACCCAACAAGATTGTACGGCCCAACTTAGCTGTAATGAGGCTAATGAAAGCTTTACTAACTATGCCCAAGCCTATAATCATAAAGACCGCTTAATTGGCTCTGCAACACCACAGCAAAGTAAATCAGCAGTATTAGGTGCGCATTATCATACTATGAACGGTTATGGCGGCTATGCGAAGTTACGTTGGTTTAAAACTGACATCACCGACTTGACTCAAGTCGCTGAAACGTTTGAACGCTTACAATTAGAGCTTGGTTATCAGCAGGCTATTTTTAGTGGTTTATGGAAGATCAGCGGCTCAGTGTATAAAGACGAACTTGCTAACGAGTCTGATACCAACAGCGCATTAAAAACCAGCTGGGAATATCGGTTTTAAGTACGTTTTCGCAATGAATGAACTAAAATTCAAACAAGGTCAGATGATTTATTTGACCTTGCCAGCCACTGATAAATACGAACAAACCCTAAAAAGTCTTTATTGCAAAATAAAGCAATAATCATTATCACATCCATCACATTAACCGTGACAGAATAAACTTTCCAAAACCACCAAGGTTCAAATAGATTAATCATGTTGACATCTACATGCATACCAATGAATAACAGCATATTGACTGTTAAGCCTATAATGACATAGAGCTTGGCTGGATAGCGTTTTATAGACTTATTCTTGGCTATTAGCAGAATTACAACTAAGATAAATAAATCAGACAGAGCCCAAATTAAGTAGCTCTTATAGCTATACATCATATCAACCCCAAGTGATAAATTGAGTAAAGGGTCAGAAACAAGATAAGATAAAAAAATAGCTAATGACATCCACATAACAGAAGGATCACTACTTGGAGCTGATGATTTTTTAACAACATTGTATAGAAACGCCATCATAAAGCCCCACATAATGAGTGAAGCTAAATAAGCACTAAAATACTGTTCAATCATGTCCACAATGTGTAATCACTCCACCAGTAAAATGAACTCCATATACTCACTTTATATTAAGCCTTTTTAAGAGTAAAAAATCCTTCTCAGCAAACAGAGCAAATATCATTAATAAGTCAATTATATTAACTCCGAACGAATAAACAGTCCACAACTACCATGGTTCAAGGTTTTGCAAAATGTAAATATTATAATAAGTTACAAGCTCAGAAGAGAGTTAAGCACATAGCCAAGTAAAATATAACGCGGTGAATCGCTGTCTTTTAAAATATATAAACCATACAAACATTACAGCGATGGTGAGTAAGTCATAGATAAGCCAATTTAGGTAATTTGAATAGGAAAAACGTTATAAATCACTAACCATGTAGGAAAAGGCCATCAGAAAAGGAAGCTGAACAATTGCTTTGCCAGGATTATTAAGTCAAGAAACAAGATTGAATAGGAAGGCGATTAAAAATCCCCACTCGATAAACACACCGATATAAGTGCCGATCGTGTAGTTAATAAACATAAACGCTAAACAAGATGCTTTTGCTGTTGTCCTTTAAATAAAGCTTTAATTCCATTTTTAAGCTTAATCAACCCTAAAATGTCACGATCAACAATCAGAGCTACTATCATTGTAAAATCAACAATATTTACACCAAAGGAATATATATCCCAGAGAAACCAATAGGTTGAATTATTATTTACTTGTATATCAAGATATAATGCTGTATGTAAAAAAATATTTACTAATAACCCAAACACCAAATAGAAAAATGAAGGTGTTGTTTTTTTCATAATGAGATAACAAATACCTAGACAAAATAGTGTGGCAAGATCGTATAAACTCCAGTGTAAATAGGTACTAGCTGTAGAAGATAACCAAGTAAAGAAATGGTCTCCTGCCATATAGGAAACCATAAGAACAAATGAGCTCAAAAGAAGAGTAGTCCTACGTTTTATATCAATTAAATAAATAAATATATTGAAAAAAAACGCCATAAGAAAACCCCAAGCACTTAATGCTGATAGGGAAAAAAAGCCAAACTGCTCTGTCAAAAACATTCGATACCTATTTAGGCCTTCTATCTGGTGGAAGAATCACGCCACCACCACGTTGAATTTCAGCACCACCAGCTGCGGCTAATGCTTCTTGAGATATAGACACTGTATCAGATTGTAGGGTTTTATTACTAGCGCTTTGTTCAAGTGCTGGCTTTGATTGTTGCATATTATTATATGCTTGCATTTGTAATTGGCTGTTAGCTGTAACTTGCATAAGATTAATCCTTTCAATAAATGTTGAATAAAATGACTTATTAAATAAGCCACTGTTTTTAACGCTCTGATAACTGCTTGGCGCTTTTAAAGATGAACTCACGCTGAGCCATCTTACACCTAAGTAATAAGCAATTACTGATCCAACATTTAAAAAAACGATCTTTTTTGATCTTTTATTTGCTACAGCTAACCAATACAACAGGTCATACCAGATGTAGCAAAACATAAAAAAACGCACAGGGATAACCGTACGCTTTTTATATCCAGGGATTTTAAGCCACGTTTTTACACGGGATCTCCGTACTCGTACTTAGCTTTAAAATAAATTCCATTGCGACTTCGTCACAATTGTCTCTGCGTAAACACAGTTCACAATCTTTCATTACCTTTTCCGGTAAGCTGTCTTTAGTACAGAATGTGAAACCTTGTTTCTCAAAGAAATCAGGTACTCGCGTCAAAACAATGATGCGATTGAGTGCCAATTTTTTGGCTTTAACTAATAAATGTTCAACTAACTGACGACCTTGCCCAGTAATGCCTGTTTCAGGATCTATCCCTAGTGAACGAATTTCAGCAAGACCAGTATCATAAATATACAATGATGCGCAGCCCGCGACTTCTCCAGCAACTTCGGTAACTGCAAACTCATTGATTGAATGTACCATGTCGCTTTTAGCACGCGGTAAATTTTCACCTACCGTAGCCCAGTGCTGGATCAATTTAGCAATTGACTCTACATCGTCAAGATTAGCGTCACGAACTGTTATTTGCTGTTTTTTTTTGGCATCTTTAACTGCAACTGTAACTTGCTCTAAAGATGTACCACCAAGTGCTTGGCGCGCTTTTATACATGCGTCTATCTCTAGTACAGCATATACGTCCTGTGCAAAAATACTATGCACCGATTGGAATTGTTCTAAACTTAAATCTTCTAAGTTATTCCCTTGTGCGATAGCCATTTGTACCAACACACCAACAATATGATGACCTTCCCTAAAAGGGATCCCTTTGGCGACTAAATAGTCAGCAAGCTCTGTCGCATTTGAATGCCCGCCCTTAGCAGCGGCTAAAGTACGATCGCCATTTACTTTTATACCTTTGATACACGCTTGCGCCATATGAATACAAGCTAGCCACGTTGGCATGGCATCAAATAAGCCTTCTTTATCTTCTTGCATATCTTTATTATAGGCAAGTGGCAGTGCTTTTAACGTCATCATCATGGCACTAAAGGCACCAAATACACGCCCTGTTTTGCCGCGAATAAGCTCTAGCGCATCTGGGTTCTTCTTTTGTGGCATCAATGATGAGCCTGAAGTAACATTATCTGCTAACTCAATGAAACCCGCTTCACCCGAATTATAAAAGATCAAATCTTCTGACATACGCGATAAATGGATCATAGAGATTGATGCACAGCTTAATAGCTCAACCACAAAGTCACGATCTGATACGGCATCTAGACTATTTTTAGTCGCAGCGGTAAAACCTAACCCCACGGCAAGTGCTTGCCGATCAATTGGGTACGCAGTACCGGCAAGTGCCCCACTGCCCAAAGGGCAAAAATTCATTCGCGCTTTAGCATCTGCTAAACGGCTTTCATCACGTTCGATCATTTCCACGTAAGCCATACACCAATGACTAAACAACAATGGCTGAGCACGTTGTAAATGGGTATAACCAGGTAAGATAGTGCCCAGCTCACGTTCAGCTAAAGCGATAAACTCACCTTTTAACTGACCAAGCGCCGTAAGTATGTGAGCGGCGGTATCACGACACCATAAGCGAAAGTCAGTAGCGACCTGATCGTTACGACTACGTCCGGTATGTAATTTTTTAGCTAAGTCACCCACTTTTTCGATCAATGCAGCTTCAACATGTGAGTGAATATCTTCAGCTCCTGACGTTGCCACAGCTTGTGGATCAGCTTTTACTTCGTCGAGTAATTCATATAATGCAGCGACTAACTTTTTGTGTTCGTCACTACTTAATACGTCAACCTGCTTAAGGGCACCTGCCCACGCTACAGAGCCAACTATATCTTGCTCTGCGAGTTGATAATCGAAGGGAAGTGAGTCGTTAAACTGTTTAAACGCCTCATCTGGACCCGTAGAAAAACGTCCGCCCCATAATGCCATGAAATCTCTCCAAACCCTGAAATTGCCCCGCCTTATTGTTACGAGGCTGTAGTAAAATTACTTCTTCGCTAGTGCTGAAATTCTGCTTGAAAGCGAGAATAAACGAATAAAGCCTTCAGCATGCGATTGGTCGTAAACATCATCTGCACCAAACGTAGCAAAATCTTCGCTGTATAAGCTATTAGGTGATTTTTTCTGAACCGCTGTTACTTGGCCTTTATAAAGCTTAAGAATAACTTCACCAGTAGCCACAGTTGATAACGCTTCTGCGCCCGCTAAGATTGAATCTTTAAGTGGTGTAAACCAACGACCGTCATATACTAAATGTGAAAACTCGCCGCCCAGTACTTCTTTCCATTTGCGGCTTGCTTTATCAAGTACTAACTCATCAATCGCTTGTAATGCCGCCATGATCACTGTGCCACCAGGGGTTTCATAACAACCACGGGATTTCATGCCCACTAAACGGTTTTCAACGATATCAACCCGACCAACACCATGCGGGGATGCAATATCATTAAGTTTAACTAGACAGTCATACGGTTTAAGCTGCTCGCCATTGACAGCAACAACTTCACCTTCAACCACGTTTAAGGTAACAAATTCAGGCTCATTGGGTGCTTGCTCTGGTGAGTTAGTCCAAGTCCACACTTGCTCACTTGGTTGGCACCACGGATCTTCAAGCTCGCCACCTTCATGAGAAATATGCCATGCGTTTGCATCACGGCTGTAGATTTTAGTTGCCGATGCAGAACATGGAATATTACGCTCTGCCAAGTAATCAAGTAATGACTCACGGCTTGATAAGTCCCACTCACGCCATGGCGCAATAACTTGAAGATCAGGCGCAAGGGCCGCAAAACAAGATTCAAAGCGCACTTGGTCATTACCTTTACCAGTACAACCATGAGAAAGTGCATCAGCACCTACTTTACGAGCAATCTCAACTTGCGCTTTAGCGATAATAGGACGTGCCATTGACGTACCTAATAAATAAGTACCTTCGTAAATTGAACCGGTTTTTAACGTTGGGTAAATATAATCACTTACCATTTCGTCTTTTAAGTCAACTACATAACACTCAGACGCACCAGATGCGATCGCTTTTGCTTCAACGCCTTCAAGTTCTTCAGCACCTTGACCTACATCGGCAACAAACGCGATAACTTCACAACCGTAGTTTTCTTTTAACCATGGCACGATGGCTGACGTATCTAAACCACCAGAATAGGCTAATACAACTTTTTTAATAGAACTCATTGGTGATACCTTACACAAAATTTGGATTTAATAATGAAACAAGCAATGCGTTTTGCGCATGCATACGGTTTTCTGCTTGTTGTATAATTTTTGACGCCGGACCATCCATTACCTCAGAAGTAATTTCAAATTCACGGTGTGCTGGCTGGCAATGCAGTACAGTGTCAGCCCCAGTCTGTTTAAGCAACGCCGCATTTAATTGATACGGCATGTACTTTTCTTTTACTTGTTCAAGTGGCGTATCATCGCCCATTGATACCCATGTATCGGCATACACTGCGTTAGCGCCTACAGCCGCTTCAACACGATCACTCACCATCACTGATGCACCATTCATTGCGGCAATTTGCTCAGCCTGCTTTAAAATTTGCGAGTCTGGTGAACTACCTTTAGGGCATACGGCAACAAAATCTGTGCCTAAAGTAGCCGCAAGTAACATCAGTGAATGCGTTACGTTGTTGCCTTCACCTAAATAAGCTAATTTTAGCTGGCTTACATCGCCATATACTTCTTGCAGTGTTAGAAAGTCAGCAAGTGCTTGGCATGGATGATATAAATCGCACAGACTGTTGACCACAGGTACGCTTGAAAATTCAGCAAGTGTGGTTAATGTTTTATGCTGATATACCCGCGCCACAATACCGTCAGCCCAACTGGCAATGTTCAATGCAAAGTCTTTTACTGATTCACGTGCGCCCATGGCGCCATTTTGTGAATCAAGATACACAGCATGTCCACCTAACTTATTAATACCTATATCAAATGATAAACGCGTACGTAAGCTTGGTTTTTCAAATAAAGTAACCACCGATTTGCCAGCCAGTGCTTGACTAAAATCAGCTGGGTTAGCTTTAATTTTTTGCGCTAAGTTAAGTAATTTAAGTGCGCCTTGTTGGTCTAACTCTAGACCCGATAAAAAATGATTAAACATATAAAACCTATGGTGTAATTTTTGTTCCGACGTGCTCACCCGCGAGTAGAGCAATTAAGTTTTCTGGCTTTTGCCAGCTCGAAATGTAAACGCCACGTCGTAAGTGCTGGGCAGCAAGAAGGCTGGTCTTTACTTTGACCTCCATCCCACCCAAAATTACTCCTTCTGCAATTAAAGTATTGATCTGGTTTGTGTCAAGTTGATGTAACGGCTGTTTATTTGCATCAAGTACAGCTTCTACATCAGTCATAAAAATAATTTCCGCATTAAGCTCTTTAGCTATTGCCGCCGCGGCTTCATCAGCGTTTACGTTATACCAAAGGCCATCTTCACCAAAGCCGATAGAGCTGACCAGAGGTAAACGACCAAGTTTTAATAACTCCGGTATCACACTTTGCACACCGCCGTCACAATTACCAACTTGACCAAGCGCTTTGAGTTTTTGTGACGAAATAATGCCCGCTTCGTATAAACTAAGCCCGACGGGTTTATGACCTGCGATAATTGCTTGGCTCATTAATTGTTTATTAGCACACCCAGCAAGCGCGCCAACAATATAAGGCATTTGCTCTTTTGGACTGATGCGTAAACCTTGATGTTTCGCACTAGCAAAACCAGCCTCAGTCAACCAATTATCAACTAGTGAACCGCCACCATGAACGATGACAAATTGTGCTTGAGTTTGCGATGCAAGCGCCTCAAATAACGCTTTAGCCGCGTCTTCTGTATTGAGTACTGCACCACCGAGTTTAATGACCCATGTTTGCATTACTAACTACCCTTTTAAACCTGTACTATGGGCAATACCCATGGCTAAATTAATGCACTGCAATGCTTGCCCTGCAGCACCTTTTAATAAGTTATCAATAGCTGCCATCACAATTAGCTGCGTACCTTGCTGCTGCCATGCAATATCAACGTAAGGCTGCTTTGCAACTCCTTTAATTGATGGCATTTTATTACCAAGCAATCTGATCAGTGGCTCATCAGCAAGCACTTGATAAGCTTGTGTAACTTGCTCTGGTGTAACTCCAGGTTTCAATTGCACATAAATAGTTTCTAAAATACCGCGTGGAAAATTACCTAAATGCGGCGTAAATAACACCTTGTGACCTAAATGCTGCTCAATCTCAGGACTGTGTCTATGATTAAACAATCCATAAGGTGCTAACGACACTTCACAAAAATGCGTGGCTACACTAGCTTTACGCCCCGCACCGGTTACACCCGATACAGCATTAATAATAATGGTTTGATCGGCTAATAAGCCGGCTTGTTGCAAAGGTTTTAACGCATTCAGCGCTGCTGTTGGATAGCAACCAGCCACAGCGACTAACTGCGCTTTAGCGATTGCTTCACTATTCCATTCAGCCAATCCGTAAGCCGCTTCACTGAGTAATTCCGTATGTTGATGCTCAAAACCATAATAAGTTTGATAATCTTCATTACTGCTTAAACGGTAGCCACCCGATAAATCAAATACTTTTTTGCCCATGCTTAAAAAACGTGGCGCTAAGTCAACACTCACTTTATGATCAGTACACAAACATACAAAATCGGCCGACTTTTCAATGTCGTTATAAGCGCTCTCACTAAGAGGCAATAAAGGAGAATCAAGCAAACCTAAATGCTCAGGATACAAGTCACTTAATAATTTACCCTTATCTAAGCTTTGCTCAGATACATAGCAACCAGCTAAGGTTAATTGCGGGTGTTTTACTACCAAACTTGCTAATTCTGCGCCGCTATAGCCACTTGCGCCAATAATCACTACTTTCATTCGTTACTCTTTTTGGTTTTTTGTTACTACATATATATTCAAATCGGGTTTAATAGTGCATAAAACACTATTTAGGAATGAAATCTGGTTATCGTCGTTTTATATTCATTGCGTCGCTTTAATATATTTATGCTTAAAAAGTGAATTGATATTCATCATAAATACTTTTATATTGTTATGCAATTAGATTGAATACTTATTTTGGATTTTTTTATGTCATTACCGTCTTTTTTATCTATGTATCAGCAATTGATTGCTGCACCTTCAATTAGTGCCATGGATGAGTCATTGTCTATGAGCAATAAAGGGGTGATCGATTTATTAGCTACTTGGTGTACAAGTCTTGGATTTGAATGTGAAATTACTGAGTTGTCGGGCCCTAAAGGTCGTTTTAACTTACTCGCAAAACGTGGCCAGGGAGATGGTGGTTTAATGCTTGCCGGTCATACCGATACAGTCCCATTTGATGATAGTCGTTGGAACTATAATCCGTTTAAATTAAGTGAAGATAACAATAAATTATATGGTCTAGGCAGTATTGATATGAAAGGTTTTTTCGCTTTTGTATTACAGGCAATCAGTGAACTAGATAAGAATATTCAAACACAGCCAATTTTGATTCTAGCTACTGCCGACGAAGAAACCACCATGGCCGGTGCACAGCAAGTTTGTCAGCATAAAAACTTAAAGCCAGCTCGGTGTATTATTGGTGAACCTACTGATATGACACCTGTTTTCACACATAAAGGACATATGAGCAGCGCGATTCGCGTAGTCGGTCGTTCCGGACATAGCTCTGATCCTGAACGTGGTTTAAATGCCATTGAAGTGATGCATAAAGTTATTGCAAAACTGTTAACTTTAAAAGAGCAATTAAAGAATAAATATGCAGTTGAGCATTTTGTTATTCCTTACCCTACTTTAAATCTAGGACACATTCATGGTGGCGATAATGCAAATCGCATATGTGGCTGCTGTGAAATGCATATTGATATGCGCCCTTTACCGGGTCTAAGTGTGCAAGAACTGCAAATGATGCTGTTAAAAATAGCTACAGAGATCAATAACCAATATCCAGATTCAGTCAGTGTGATGGATATGCACGAGCCAATCCCCGCTTTTACCGGCAGTACTGATTCGGCATTAGTTAAACTGGCAGAAAAAATATCAGGAGAGCAAGCAGTTGCAGTGAACTACTGTACTGAAGCGCCATTTATTCAACAATTAGGTTGTGAAACGATTGTGATGGGACCGGGTTCAATTAATCAGGCTCACCAACCCGATGAATTTTTGGCGATGGAAAAAATTAAACCATCTCAACATATTATCACTGAAATGATCAGAACATCGTGTTTTAGCTAACAAAGAAAGTGCTGCTTGCGTTATCCCCACGCAACCTGGGAATAACGCAACTGTTACTGCTCAGTCCATGTATTTCTTAAGATATTTCTTAAATACAGGATCTGTTTTAGCCAGCTCTTTTTGCTCAGCAAGTATATCTTTTAAAATACTCTCTGATGTCAGCGGATTTGCAAGTACGACTCGAAATACCACTGTAGGTTGATGATCATACTGCGCGGGAGTTAAACGGGTACGGGACACAAATGAACGACCGGCTTCACGTTGGCGTTTTTGCATACTGGCAGTAAAACGATTTAACGAGGCAAAGATATCCAAACGCGTTTGTTCATCTGCTTGAGCTATTTTTTGTTTTATCTGTTTTGGCACATAACGGTATGTCAGTAAACATAACTCAGGTTCTGAGATCAGCTCAAAGTCGTCATCTGCTTTCACTAAATCAGCAAAGTAACGGGCTTTTTCAATCCCTTTATCTATTAATATTTCGTAGCCTTTACGGCCAATAACGCGTAAGCAAGCATGCACTAACATAGCCATACCAGGACGACTACCTTCAAGTGTGTGGCTGCCTAAATCTTTAGAGCCTTTACGTAAAATATATTCTGCATGATGTTCTATAGCATCCGTAGCTGTAGGATCTTTAAATAGCACTAACCCAGCGCCCATTGGCACATACATTTGTTTATGAGCATCGATGGTAATTGAATCTGCTCGCTCAATACCTTTTAGTAACGAGCGGTATGTACTAGAAAGCAGCGTAGCTCCTCCCCATGCTGCATCTACATGAAAATGGCAGTTGAGTTCAGCGCTTAAATCAGCCATAGCATCAAGAGGATCAATATTACCGGTTTCAGTCGTGCCGGCTACCCCAACAATGGCCATCACTTTTATACCTTGCGCTGCTAGCTCATGGGCTTTGGCGCGCATTGCATCAACATCAACCTTATTGTTATCTGCAGTTTTAATGGCAATAAAGTTATCACGACCAATGCCAAGTAAATCAGCTGATTTTCCTAGCGAGTAATGGCCACGTTCAGAAATAAGTACTGCAAGGCCTTTATATCCATAATGCAACATTGCACTGATCAAACCTTGTGAACCAATCCCTTTAAATTCACCGTCCGCTTTCAGTAAGCGATTACGAGCAATCCACAATGCGGTAATATTGGCGATTGTGCCACCCGAACAAAAAGCACCTAGCGACGTTTTCGCACTGTGCATCCATTTGCTATAAAAACTGTCATCTTGCCCGTATGCCAAATGATGCATCATACCAAGCACTTGGCGCTCAAGTGGAGTAAATGCTTTGGAGGTTTCTATTTTTACTAAGTTTTGATTAAGGCCAACCATCAACTTAGAAAGTGGCAATACAAAATGCGGTAATGCTGACGTCATGTGACCAATAAAGCTTGGCGCAGCCGTATGCACTGAATGAGCGACAAGTTGCTCCATAATATCTTGCGCATAAGCAGATACAAAAGTCGGATCTTCTGGGATCGCTGCCGATTGAAAATCTTTTTCAATCTCATGCAATGGCTTTTCAATTGCCGCTATGTTCTCATTCAAAAAACCTGCTAAATTGCTCGAGATCTCAAGTTCGATTTTACTCAAAGTTGAGTCTGGTGCTTCAGGCACAGTAAATATACGCATCAGAGTTTCTTTAGAGGCGACGGCACAACGCTTTTGATCCATCTTTATACCCAGTGAATGTAGCTTTGTTTAGCTGAAGATCCATATCAATGAACTCCATCGCTAATAACGCCAAAACTACAATGATTCTATGAAATGCGTTAACTTTACTGTAATAGAGTAGAAATGTCTCGTATAAAGCCACAAAAGTAGCCAATTGCATGACAAATTAATGATAAGTTGATTAATATTTATCATTAATTTGGCTAACTATATTTTTATAGGCGATACAGCCTTTTTTTGTATAATAGAAGGGCTAATAAATCAAGGAAGAGCATGATAAATACAAATTTACGGACAAATTGGATAATCGCGGGTTTCATACTGTTTTTTATCAGTTTATTAAGCTACATCTATTACACCTACAACAGCACCCGTAACGATATTATGCACAGCGTCGATACTCGATTACTCAATGCCGCATTAAGTGTCAAGCATATACTTGGTGATGACTATCATCAAAAAATCAATGCAGGCCAATATATATCATCAACCGAATACCAACAAAAAAGTCGGCAACTTTCAGAGTTTGCTAATGCGTTAAATATCGCTTATGTGTACGCCATGATATTAAAAGACGGTAATGTACATTTTAGTGCATCGAGTTACACTCAAAACGATCAAAATACCGGTAGAATCACCCAATTACTCGATCTTTACCCTGAAGCAACTGCCGCTAATATTGGCGCATTTTATTCAACAGAGCCGGTGTTTGAAATATCAAAAGATCAATGGGGACATTTTAAAACAATTTTTGTCCCTTTCGTTGATGCCAATGGAGTCACCTACTTAACAGGGGCCGATATCACCATATACGATCTCAATCAGCGATTAGCGCAAAGTGTATCTAAAGCTGCGGGCATGGCCATTTTTTTCTTTTTTATTGCTCTGTTGGTAGCCGGTATTTATGTGTATTTATTGAAACGTGCAATTTCAACCGATACCAGTAGTGGCTTTGCCAATCATATTGCACTTGAATATTATATTAAAAACTCCCCTAATCATCATCTGCAACTTGCTGTTATTTGGGTAAATGAAGTTGAAGATATAAGCAGTTTTTATGGTACTGAAGTAGGCGACCGCGTTATGAAAAACTTGTTGCAGCACTTCAAAAAGCGCCGCCCTGCGGGTAGTCAGATGTTTCGTCTAACGACCAACAAAATAGTCCTCATCGCTCCTTTGGGTAAAGATAATGCAGGTTTTCTCGAGGTGATCCAAGCCTATAATTGCAGTACCCCATTACTTACCGACCCTTTTATATACATCACCTTGTGCGCAGGCATCGCCAGTGGCAATAAATCAATGTTACTTGAAAATGCCCATATTGCCGCATTACAAGCCAAGCAGGGGCGCCACACTGTGGTCAATTACTCCAGCGCACTGCATGATGTAAAAAACCAATATCAGTATAATGTAGCAATGGCAAAAGAAGTACGTGAAGCATTTGAAAACAACAGAATTGTGCCTTATTTTCAGGCAATTTATGATAATGAAACGAATGCCATTATTCAGTATGAATGTTTGGCTAGAATGATCACCTGCCATGGTGAAATTCTTAAACCAGAATCGTTCTTAGATGTCGTTAATCGCTCTCGCATGGATGGCATGCTCACCCGCACTATGCTCACACAATGCTTTGCACGATTTAGAAAAACCAGTACGTGCTGGAGCATCAATATTACAGCCCAAGATATGCTTGATCCAAGCCTTGCTGAATTTTTGGAAAACGAATTTAAACGCTATCCACTACCGAGTAATATTACCTTAGAACTATTGGAAACCGAAGCTATCGCAAATTTTTCTGAAGTAAAAGCATTTATAACCATGGTTAAAAATCGTGGTATACGGGTAATAATTGATGATTTTGGTACAGGTTATTCGAATATCTCTAATGTACTAAAATTAGAAGTAGATGGTATTAAGCTTGATGGTAGTTTGATCAGACAGATCATTCACGATAAAGACATTTATCTATATGTTGAGCATATTGCCAACTTTGCAAAGCAACTCAACTTACAGCTAATTGCTGAGCATGTAGAGAGTAAACCTATCGCCAACGCGCTTAAAAAAGCAAATGTGACGCTAATGCAAGGCAATTACTTTGCCGAGCCTGTGCCACATATTACTGCAAATAAAAATCAACCGTATCCAATCTCTTAACCTGAACTCAGGTTAAGAGATATACGAAAACATTAACTTATAAAACACTTAATTTTTATTTCGAGCCAGCATTTAAATTAATCACTAAACGGTGACTTTGTTGACCACTTGCCCAATATTTACGTTCAAATGGCGTAACTGCCAGGTCATTTTGATAAAGTTCGACTGTGCAGTCGTGTCCGGTGAGCTTCAGTGCTTGAGCAAACTCTTTAACATAAATATCCCAATTGCTGCGAACTTCTAACAGCCCACCTAATTTAACGATAAATGGAAAAATAGCAGCGCCATGCCAGCGACGTTGAATATGCTTCGCTTTTGGCCACGGATTTGGATACAGCAAATAATGATGTGTGGGTTGCCAATTAGCCGCCACTGCGAGTCGCCAAAAGTCATTTAAATCGGCTTGCACTAAAATGTACTGACCTGAATCGGTTTGTTTATATTCAATATCATGCTTATCCAAACGATGCGATGACTTATCAATTCCTATAACTAACGCATCAGGGTGGCGTTTAGCTAAATTAGCCGTGCTTTCACCTACCCCACAACACGAATCTAAAATAATGGGCCCATTAAAAGCCTGCACTTTTTCATTTACTTGATCAAACGCCGTTTGCGTATGAGCTGCAATGGGTTTTTTAAACTGGGCAGTTAAATGCTTATTAACTATATCATCCAGCTTTTCATGTAAGCCTTGTTGATTCGATACAATACTTCGTGAATTTGCATCACTCATTAGTGTCTTAACCCCACACCTTTTTTAATTAACGTTAAAGCTAATATAAATAAGGCTGTAATAAATAATAACAACACGCCAAATGCGACAGTTAAATCAACATCCGACACGCCTAAGAAACCATACCTAAAGGCATTAACCATATAAATAATTGGATTAACCTGCGATACGCCTTGCCAAAACTCTGGCAATAAAGTGATTGAGTAAAACACACCACCTAGATAGGTCAATGGCGTTAAAATAAAGGTCGGAATTATACTGATATCGTCAAAGCTATTAGCATAAATAGCATTGATCAAACCGCCTAAAGCAAATACCGCAGAAGTTAAAATTACTGTCGCGATGATCACAAAAATATTATGGATTTGAATATCAACAAATAATAACGACACACACGTAACAATTAATCCTACCAGCATGCCACGGGTCATGCCGCCACCCATATAGCCAAGCACAATAATATAATTAGGCACGGGTGCAACTAACAGCTCTTCAATGCTTTTTTGAAACTTGGTTGAATAAAAGCTTGATGCCACATTAGAATACGAATTAGTGATCACCGACATCATGATAAGACCCGGTACAATAAACTCCATATAACTAAAGCCCCCCATATCACCAATACGAGAGCCTATAAGATTACCGAAAATCACAAAGTACAAACTCATAGTGATTGCCGGCGGCACGAGTGTTTGTACCCAGATACGCAAAAATCGAATGCACTCTTTAAACCATAAACTCTTTAAGGCTACGCCATATTTAAACATCTACTTGCCCCGCCCTTGCTCTAGTAAACCTACAAACAACTCTTCTAATCGATTAGCTTTATTACGCATGCTAAGCACGGTATTGCCCTGCTCGGTTAATGCTGTAAATACTGCATTCAAGCCCTGTGATTTGGCTACTTCAACCTCAATAGTATGATCATCAGCCATAGTAAACTTATAACCATCAAGCGTAACGGTAACTGGCTGGACAGGCTGTTTTAAATCAAGAATAAAGGTTTCTTTATCTAGTTTGGCAAGCAGTGCTTTAATGGTGGTGTTTTCAACGATAATGCCGGAATCAATAATCGCGATATTTTTACACAGCAGTTCGGCTTCTTCTAAGTAATGGGTGGTGAGAATAATCGTCACCCCCTGCTCATTAATTTGTCTTAAAAAATCCCACATCGAACGGCGTAATTCAATATCAACACCGGCGGTTGGCTCATCTAAAATTAGCAGTTTTGGTTCATGCATTAACGCGCGAGCAATCATTAAACGACGTTTCATACCGCCTGATAGTGTTCGTGCTTGTTTGTCTTTCTTTTCAAGTAAGCCTAATTGCGCTAAATATTTATCCGCTCGTTGATGCGCCACCTTACGGGGAACTCCGTAATAACCCGCTTGATTTACCAGTATTTGCGTCAACGTTTCAAACTGGCTAAAGTTAAACTCTTGTGGCACTAAGCCTAGTTGTGATTTAGCGGCTTCTAAATCTGAATCTATGTTGTGACCAAACACCTCTACTAAGCCTTTGGTTTTATTGACCAATGATGAGATTACCCCAATGGTAGTTGACTTACCCGCGCCATTTGGGCCTAACAAGGCAAAAAAATCACCTTCATATACTTTTAGATCAACGCCTTTAACGGCTTCAACACCATTTTTATATACCTTGGTCAGGCCTTCAATATTCAAAGCCAATGCTTTACTCATGATTTACCCTCCCCATAACCCCAACGTTTAGTTAGTGTGTGTGCAATATTTAAATGATCTAAAATACGTGCAACCATAAAATCAACTAAGTCATTAATAGTTTGCGGTTGATGATAAAACCCTGGTGCAGCTGGCATAATTGTTACCCCGAGCTTTGCGAGCTTTAGCATGTTTTCTAAATGGATTTCACTAAATGGCGTTTCTCGTGGCACTAAAATTAACTGACCACGCTCTTTAATCACGACATCAGCGGCGCGCTCTAATAAATTATCAGAGGCCCCCATCGCTATTGCAGAGACAGAGCCTGCACTACACGGGCACACGACCATTTTTTTCGGCGCTGCAGAGCCAGATGCCACAGGGCTAAACCAGTTATCTTTACCAAATACTTGTAACTGTCCTGGCTGTGCTTTAAATAAGCTACTTAATTGTTCGGTGGCTTTATCTTCATTGGCTGATAATTTAATGTTTGATTCAGTATCTAGCACTACACGCGCCGCGCTTGAGATCAATACATACACGCGAAACTGCTGCGCGAGCAATACTTCAAGTAATCGTAAGCCATATGGCGCGCCTGACGCACCACTAAAGGCCAGCGTTATGGTTTCTTTATATTGCACTGTCGCTCCGGTTTATTGCTGGATAAATTTATGCTGCAAAGCTGTTATCAATGTGTCGTGGAGGCCATTAAAGCCACCATTACTCATGATTAAAATATGTTGCTGCGGTTGCGCTTGGGAGACTACTTGTTCAACGATCTCATCTGTATTACTCAAGCATAACATACCAGCCTGTTTGGCCTGCTCACTTAATGACCAGGTTAAATTATCTGGCTCGAATAAATACACATCATCAGCATCAGCTAATGACGCCAATAACGTATGTTGATGTACACCCATTTTCATAGTGTTTGAGCGCGGCTCTAATATCGCAATAATTTTTTCATTGCCTACTTTTGCACGCAACCCAGCAAGCGTTGTAGTGATAGCTGTTGGGTGATGAGCAAAGTCGTCATACACTTTAATATTGGCAATATCGGCTTTTAGCTCCATCCTACGTTTAGGACTAATAAATTCCCCTAACCCTGCAATGCTATGTTCAATTGCAATCCCGACATGGCGCGCGGCAGCAATAGCCATAATAGCGTTTTTAACATTGTGCTCACCAAACGCTTGCCATTTTACTGAGCCTTGGTATTCATCATTGAGTAACACTGCAAATTCACTGCCATCGGCATTAATCAGCTCATATCCCCAATCAGCGCCCAGTGTTTCACTTTCGCTCCAACAACCTTGGTTAATCACATCTTGCACAGCATCGTCTTGTTGTGGCCAAATAACTTTGCCGCTACTTGGTAGTGTACGCATCAAATGATGAAATTGTTTTTTAATAGCGTTTAAATCTTCAAAAATATCAGCATGATCAAATTCAAGATTGTTTAAAATCAGTGTGCGCGGTAAGTAATGAACAAACTTACTGCGTTTATCAAAAAATGCAGTGTCGTATTCATCAGCTTCAATAACAAAAAAAGGCGTTTCGCCAACCCGTGCCGACAAACCAAAATTTTGCACGATACCACCGATCAAGAATCCTGGCTTTAAACCCGCAAATTCTAAAATCCATGCCAGCATACTTGCAGTGGTGGTTTTACCATGAGTTCCAGCAACCGCCAGTACCCAGGAGTTTTGTAATAAATTATGCTTTAACCATTCAGGGCCGGAAGTATACGCTAAGCCCTTGTCCAATACATATTCAACACATGGGTTACCACGACTCATTGCATTGCCAATAATCACCATATCTGGTGCAGGTTCTAACTGAGAGACATCATAGCCTTGGGTTAATTTAATACCAAGCTCTTCAAGTTGCGTGCTCATTGGCGGATATACGTTTAGATCCGAGCCCGTGACTGTATGGCCTAGCGACTTAGCTATCGCTGCAATACCACCCATAAAGGTGCCGCAAATGCCTAAAATATGAATATGCATATTATTCCTTTGCCGCCACACATAGCTTACGCAGCACTAAAAAATAGATAATAGATGAGGTGCCATAATGCCAAAAATAGCGTTCAGTTACCATTGCCATCTAACACAACACTTGTGCTAAATGACAACGAATAAGTATATAAGTTAAATAGTTCCCTTACTTATGCCTAACCGCTCAAGTATTGCGCGACACTTTTTAAACAAAATTAACTTTAAAGCTCATTTTACAAACAAAATAATTGATAGTTAATTGCAAAATAGTTAATGAGCAAGATAACTCAATGTTATGAAAATACTAAAAACAAAAAACGTAAAGCTATGAATACAAATAATATAATTTAAAATCAAGATGATACCAACAAATACCCATAATAAAAACAAAAAACACTTTTTAGCAACAAAAGACATATTTGCCCCACAAAAGACTCTATTTGGGTACTGTGATAAAACATCGCACTAAATTACATTTGGTTACATTGAAAGGCATATATTTAACCTCAAAGTTAATATGGCTAACAATGTAAGTCCTTTGTGAATTCCATCAAGTTAAATTACCCACAGGGTAAACCTTGTCGAAATTAAAAGGTGTTATGTTGAAAAAATTAAATCTTATTACAGCTGCAATTAATGCAGTATTAATTACTGGTACTGTTGGTGCTGCCAATGCATTTGCACAAGAAGCAACTGACGTAAAACCTGTCGAGCGCATTCAAGTAACAGGTTCGAAAATAAAGCGATTTAACCTTACTTCACCGACACCAGTTACGGTGATCAGTGGCGTTGAGATGGAAAACGCCGGCATTACTAACGTTAATGATTTATTAGCTGAGCTACCGCAAGCAACGGTTGGCCTATCTCCGGAAACCACTACTAGCTTTATTTATGCATCAGGATTAAACACCACCGATTTACGTGGTTTAGGGTCTGAGCGCACACTGGTATTAGTAAATGGTCGCCGCTTTGTCGCAGGTTCAGTAGGCAGCACTGCGGTAGATTTAAATAATATTCCAACAACTCTGATCGAACGAGTAGAAATCGCCACAGGCGGTGCAGCAGCAGTATATGGTGCCGACGCTGTAGCAGGTGTCGTAAACATCATCACAAAAAAATCATTTGATGGCATTGAAATTGATGCATCTACGATTCGTCCAGAACAAAGCGGTGGCGAGCAAAACTTTTTCTCTATCACCGGTGGTATGGAAGGTGACAAGCTATCGTTTGTAACGTCTCTTAACTACTCAAAAACAGATAGCTATAACAAGTTAAGTCGTGATTTTTACCGTAATCCTGTAACTTCATACGCAAATCCAGCCAATAAATCTGGTACCGATGGTATTCCTGAGCGCGTTATATTAGGTAAGCAAAGTACCCTTGGCTATTACTCTGAAGGCGGTGACTTTTTCAGTAAAACAGGCTCGCTAACTGACGATCATTACAACAACCATCACTGGGCATTTGATAATAGCGGTAACGTACAAGCATTTGATTATGGTCTAGGTCGCGTAGAAAACTCTGGTGTGCCTAACGCATCAGCTAATAACCGTTATTACGCAGATGCTAATAACCCAGGCGATGGTGTTTTTAGTCATGGTTACAAAAGCTATTTTCAAACTCCATTAGAGCGCGCTATTTTATCAACGTATGGTACATACGAAATTAATGACGACCATGCTGCAACATTTGATTTTACTTGGTCTGACTCAAAAGCAACTACTGAAAGCTCGCCAGCTTTCTTTGCTCACACGATTCGTCGTGATAATGCCTTTATCCGCGATGATATGGCTAAGATTATGGATGCTAACGGGTTAGATAAAGTTACTTTGCGCCAAGCTAACGAAAATCTATGGGGTGATCGCGCCTATCAACAAGATCGTTCGGTGATCCGTGCATCTCTTGGTTTTGAAGGCATTTTAAACGATGACTGGGGCTACAGCACCTATGTGCAGTATGGCCGTATCGAACAAGATACCTTATGGCGCGGTGAAGTATTAGAGCAAAATTTAGTCAATGCAATAGATGCTGTAGAACTTAATGGCCAAATCGTGTGTGCAGTTCGTGATGCCGATGGTAATGTCACAGGTGAACGTGAAGGGTGTGTTGCTTTTAACCCTATGGGCGCACAAAGTGCTTCTCAAGCACAGCTTAATTATATAGCAACGAATGCTACGCGTACTGCCAAACAAGACCAGCTAGTTGTTGCTGCAACATTTGATGGTTTATTATTTGAATTACCAGCAGGTGCTGTCGCTGCCGCATTTACCGTTGAACATCGCCGAGAAAGCGCCGAGACTCATCCTGATCACGCAATGCAAAATGGCCTTATTTTTGGGAACTCAAGCTTGCCAATGAAAGGTGATATCGATGTAAATGAATTCTCAACAGAGATCTCAGTGCCATTGCTTGTAGATCATTTTTTAGCAACTGACTTAACCTTTGAAACTGCGTACCGTTATATGGATTACTCGGTTACTGGTGGTGATGATGCGTGGAAGTTATCATTAAACTGGGGCGTTACAGACGAAGTACGTGTGCGTTTAAATCGTTCAAAATCAGTACGTGCACCAAGCCTAAGTGACTTATTTACGCCAAGCTCACAAACGTTTAATTCAGGCCGTAAAGACCCATGTCGTGCTGATGAAATTACCAGCTCAGGTAGCGAATATAAAGCAAATGTAATCGCTAACTGTCAAGCGGACGGTTTAGCTGAAGGTTGGATGCCAACTGCCGATTGGCAAGCCGCTGGTAGCCTGCCAGGTTTTGTACAAGGTAACCAAGCACTAAAAAACGAAACATCAAACGATTACACTATAGGCTTGATCTACACTCCTGAATTTATTGAAGGCTTAGATTTAACTCTTGATTACTGGTCATTTGAAATTGAAGGTGCGATTCAATACTTTGGACGTGATAGCGTAGAACTATGTTATGAGTCATCATCGCTAGACAACCCATTTTGCTCAAACTTCGTACGAAATAAAGAAACGGGCGACATCATTAACTATTATGAGCGTCCAATTAATGCTTCTATCATCGCCAAAAAAGGCCTAGATATTGAAACAGCTTACCGCACAGAATTAGGGAATGGTGATTTAGCAATTAAACTTACTGCAACTTACCTAGAAGAAGACAGTGAAAACCCAACCGGTCGTACGGCAGATTTCCGCTCAAATGTAGGTGAAATGGCAGATCCTCGCTGGAAAGGTCGCTTTAACGCAATCTACTCACATGATGATTCAAGTTACATTTTAACGGCTAATTACCGCCATAGTAGTGTAGAAAGTAATGAATGGAACATTGAAGATAATAACTACAATGATATCCCGTCTTACACAACGTTCGATTTTATGTACAAAACTTATCTATTAGATGAATTACAAGTACGTATTGGTGTAAACAATATCCTAGACCGTGCACCACCTCGTAATCCATTCACTTATGATAATGGTGAGTTCTTTGACGTTAAAGGTCGTCGCTTATCGATGGGTGCAAAATACACTTTCTAATTGAAGGGTATATTGGCTTATAAAAAAACGCCTTAGCTCATTGAGCTAAGGCGTTTTTATTTATCTTTAATAAACGCAGTGCTACATCATCAAAAATACAATTAAACCTACGCCCAATAATAATCGATAGATAACAAATGGCATCATCCCCATACGTTCAATTATTTTTAAGAACAGGAAAATACACGCATACGCAGAGATAAACGATAAACCGGCACCTAAAATTAACGTTGTCCAATCAACTACATGATCCCCTAATGCCAGCTCAATGGTGTAATACAAGCCCATCATTGAGATCACTGGAATTGCGAGTAAAAATGAAAAACGCGCAGCGCTTTGTTTATTCATCCCCAGCATTAAACCGGCGGTCATAGTAATACCCGAGCGTGACGTACCAGGGATCATCGCCATCGCTTGCGCCATACCGATCATCAGTGCTGATTTCCAAGTTAATTGATAAATTGTTTTAGTTTGCTTACCTTTTACGTCGGCATACCAAAGTAATAAGCCAAACAAAATAGTGGTGATTGCAATTACCCACGCACTGCGTAAATAGAGCTCGATTAAGTCTTTAAAAATTAAACCCAGTACAGCGGCTGGTATAGTGCCTAAAATAATCCACCAGCCAAGTTTACTATCATCTGTTGCACCTTGTGCGCCAAATGATTTAAACCATGCCGCAAGTATTTCTACCACTTCTTTGCGGAAATAAATCACCACCGCAATCAAGGTACCAACGTGCACCGCAACATCGAAGGCAAGGCCTTGATCTTGCCAACCAAGAATTTGTGAAGGGAGAATGAGATGAGCTGAGCTTGAAATAGGTAAAAACTCAGTTAATCCCTGGATCAGGGCTAAAACAATAATTTCGATAATACTCATGGGTTAGTAAACTCCACCTTCCATAGTTTTTGCTTAGGGTTGTTGTAAGTATTCCACAACTGGGCAATTGTTTGCTTTGCTGTAGGATGATAAAAATCGGGGGCTATTTCTGCCAATGGCTGCAGGACAAAGGCATTTTTGGTGATTTCATCACGGGGTAACTGTGCAGGAGAATCACACACTACATCATCGTAAAACAGTAAATCTAGATCGAGTGTACGCGGGCTAAATTTTTTATCGTTATTTGTACGACCATTCTCTCGTTCAATCTGTTTGAGTAACTGACATAACTGGGGAAGCGGTATCTGTGTTTGTGCACCAATGACTGAGTTGTAAAAGTTATTACCTGCAAAGCCAACTGCTTCGCTTTCAAAGACACTGGAATGCTCGAATTCTACAAGGTGTGCTTTTAGGGCGATTAACGCTTGGCGGATATAATGTTCTTTATCAACATTAGAGCCAAGGCTAATATAAATTTGCGCCATCTTAACGTGCCTTGAGTCGGGTAATTTCAACACCGACAGTGCGTGCTTGCGCGACGGCTGCGGGTTTACTAACTCGAATGGTAACTTGTGTTGTAGCAAACTCGGTTAAAATGATAGCCGCTAGTTGCTCTACTAAGGTCTCCAATAACTCAACAGGCTTTGCTGTCGTGTGCGCGATTACTCTCTCACTTACCTTTGCGTAATCAAGTGCTAAGGCAATGTCATCGGTTTTTGCTGCGGGTTTAATATCACACAGCATCTCGATATCAAAATACAAACTCTGTTTAGTTTCTTTTTCAAAATCGTACACGCCTATGATAGTGTCAACATGTAGTTGCGATATAAAAACCTTATCCATAACTGCTCCAACTGGCAAAAACTTAAAACTCATTGACTTGAGTCTACATCGGCTATAATTTGCATTTATAGCCTTTATACACTTTAACTGTGTTTTATTATGTAAAAATTACCCATACAATAGCCTATAGGTACATCATGTAAAAATTACCCATATGATATAAGCGTATAGATACATTATGTATCTGCTATTTGAACCACGAAAAGTATGAATGCAATTTTTGCGGCCAATGATAGCCGAAAAACTGCGATTAAAAAATAAGGAAGCGCGTGATAGCCGTTTTAATGTTAGTTTTAGCCTATTTACTCGGGTCGATTTCATCAGCCATTTTAGTGTCTCGGCTATTTAAACTACCCGATCCTCGCAGCAATGGCTCAAACAACCCTGGCGCAACTAATGTTTATCGTCTTGGTGGCGCTGTTCCAGCCTGCTTAGTCTTAGTGTTTGATATTCTCAAAGGGACTATTCCTGTCTGGGGCGCTTATTTTTTACAACTTGAACCACTAATGCTGGGATTGATAGGGGTTGCTGCGTGTTTAGGACATATGTTTCCGGTATTCTTTCACTTTAAAGGCGGTAAAGCAGTTGCAACTGCATTTGGAACATTGCTACCCATTGGCTTGTTGTTAGGCGGGTTATTAATTTCAACCTGGGTGGCTGTTGTTGCTATTACACGCTATTCGTCACTTGGGGCATTAGTCGCCGTTTCTTTAGCGCCATTATACACTTGGTGGATCAAACCGCTTTATACCTTACCAGTAACATTTTTAACTATTTTGATTATCTTTCGCCACCACGCCAATATTAAACGTTTATTTAGTGGCAAAGAACCTAAAATTGGTGACAAAAAAACGCCACCAACTAAAGATGATAACAATACTTAAATTTAAATAGCCTCTAAACTATCTATCGGCCAACGTGGTTTCGTTTTCATATCAAGGCTGGCAAACTGCCCAGCCTTTAAGCGCTGCATACCCGCATAGGCGATCATGGCACCATTGTCAGTACAAAACTCTGTGCGCGGATAATAAACCTGTCCTTTCATGCCTTGCATTACACGCTCTAGTTGCGCACGTAGCTGTATATTGGCGCTTACACCACCGGCAATTACTAAGCGATTTATACCCGTTTGCTTTAAAGCACGCTTACATTTAATAACTAATGTATCAATAACTGCGGTTTGAAACGCATGAGCGATATCGGCTTTGGTTTGCTGATCATCGTCATTATTACGAATAGTAATTGCAGCCGCCGTTTTCAAGCCGCTAAAACTAAAGTCAAGGCCCGGTTTATCTGTCATTGGTCGTGGGAAAATAAAGCGCTTAGGAACACCTTGCTCAGCAAGTTTAGCTAACCGTGGCCCACCAGGGTAATCTAAACCAAGTAACTTAGCTGTTTTATCAAATGCTTCGCCTGCAGCATCATCTACCGATTCACCCAATACTTCATACTGACCAATCCCAGCGACTTTAACCATCATGGTGTGTCCACCTGATACGAGTAAAGCAATAAACGGAAATTCAGGCACGTTTTCTTCAAGCATTGGCGCCAGTAGATGGCCCTCCATATGATGAACAGCCACTGCTGGAATATTCCACCCATAGGCAAGTGAGCGTCCAATTGAAGTACCCACTAATAATGCTCCCACCAGTCCTGGGCCTGCAGTGTAAGCAATACCATCGATATCTTCAGGTCCGCAACCGGCCTGTGCAAAAGCAGCATCGATTAATGGCAAGGTTTTACGAACATGATCTCGAGATGCAAGTTCAGGCACTACACCGCCATAATCTGCATGCACTTTTACTTGGCTATAGAGTTGATGAGCAAGTAGACCTTGTTCATCATCATAGATTGCAATTCCCGTTTCATCACACGACGATTCAATGCCTAAAATTCGCACTGCAGTTTTCTCCCATGCCCTTTGGCACTTTTAAATTCTTAAAATAAATCTCTTAATCAGAGTTTTGGTTACTTAAAGTGTAATACCAATGTTTGTTTGTCCATCAGCGATAGCATGTTGCTTTAACGCTTTCACATTTTCAGCCGTTACTCTGCCCATCTGCTCAACAAAATCAATTAACTCGCCTAACACTTCAATTTCGTATTGCATTAACGGATGTTCACGTACCGCTGTATTATCAGCCAGCTCACCTTCAACCGTTAATTGATATTCAATAAAACGCGCAACAGTCGCCTGAGAGATTTTACTAATGCTGATAAATTCTTGCTCATCTTTGGCAATTAAACCATGCATTAAACCTAATAAGGCAGTGGCGGCATCTATAGCAGGATAAGTACCGAACATATCAAAATCAGCGAGTTCTGGAACATTAGGCTCTATTTTCTCAATTTGCTTTTCAAGGCTTATTTTACTTTTCGGCAGTAAGATTTTTTCCCAACACAAATTAAGTGCACTGCGTAAAATAGCTTCGTCACCAAATCCTGTTGCTTCACTAAATAAACCATAATTAGGTAGCATGCGTTCAATTAATGCTGCTGCCAATACCGCTTGCTGCAAATAGTTAAGCTCTCTTATACGCTGAAAATTATTCGCTTTAGTCATTATTTGGTGTCCTACAAGACCAACAAATTTCAAATGTTGGCCCATTATGCTCATTACAGTTGGGGCATACCCAATCAGGAGCGGATTGTTGTACTTGAGTGTAGTTTACCAATATTTGCCGCGCCTGGCGCTCTTTAATCACAAAAACCTGCACTCTCACTTGAGTTTGATCTAAAGGTATTTCGCCAGCAGCTCCTTGCAAGGACTCACCAAGTAACTGGCACTCAATATTGCTGTTAAGTAATAACCCTTTGACAATGTTTGCCTCTACCGCATTTGCAGCGCAATAGATTGTTAACCATTGAAATGGTGTTTGCTCTGTATTGTTGTTATTTATTCTATTTTGCAATGACAACCTCTTTTACTTTGCGATTAAATTACCCTAAGCTACTCTAAGCGAAGTAATTGTTATATAGGAAATAATCATGACCCTCACAACACCTGGACTGCTGTTCCCTGCAATCTCTTTGTTGTTATTAGCATATACCAACCGGTTTTTAGTGCTAGCACAATTAATTCGTGAACTTAACGCCCGCGAAGGAGAGACTATTCGACCATTAGTCGTTGCGCAAATAACTAACTTGAGAAAACGCATTAGACTCATTAGAACCATGCAAGTCTATGGCGTTGCATCTTTTTTAATGTGTACACTTTCAATGTTTGCATTATTTATCGAGTTTAAAACCACTGGCGTAATTTTATTTGGTATTAGCCTAGCCTGCCTTGCTCTATCGTTGTTAACCTCTTTATATGAAATACATATTTCATGTGACGCAATTGAAATTGAACTTAAAAACATTGAAAAAAAACCACTGAGCAACAAGGCAGACTAAAAAACAAGCACTATACTATTTAGGAGAATGATAAAACTAAAGGTGTAAATGTGAACGACTTTTTATTTTCAGAAAATGCCATTGAAGAGTCAGAAACTCAGTCACCACAGGCGTTTTGGAATATTCTCGTGGTCGATGATGAAGATGATATTCACCAAGTCACTAAGCTTGTGTTATCAGGATTTACTTTTGAAGATAAAGCCTTATGTTTGCACCATGCTTACTCAGCGCAAGCCGCAAAAGAATTATTACAACAAGATCTCGATTTTTCGGTTGGCCTAATTGATGTAGTCATGGAAACTAGCCATGCGGGTTTAGACCTAATAAAATTTATCCGTGATGATATCAATAACCACGACATCCGCCTTATTCTTCGAACAGGTCAACCTGGCGAAGCCCCTGAAGAAGCTGTGATACGTGAATACGACATTAACGATTACAAAAATAAAACTGAGCTGACGGCAATAAAAATGAAAACATTATTGTATTCAGCTCTGCGTTCACATCGTGATATTCAAATTATTGAGCGTCATAGAAAAGGTCTTGAAAAAATAATCAACGCTTCTAGCTCATTTTTAAAATGTGATAGTGTCCATGAATTTGCATCAACAATTTTATCCCATGTAACTAATGTTATGGGCTTAGATGACACTGAAATTTATTGTGCAGCAGCTGTTAACCAACAAACATCTCCTGCCACTGATTTTAAGCTACTGGCAGCCTCTGGTGTTGAGCCTGAACCTAATGCCAATATGATCCCCGAAGATGTAAAGCAATTATTTGTTGAGGCACACAATCGCAAATCATCCCAAAAAACCATGCATGACTACATTGGCTATTTTCCAACTCAGGCAGGCCTCGAAACAATGCTGTATGTACGTAAAGGCTCGTTATTAGGAACCACCGATTATCAACTTTTGGAGTTTTTTGCCAACAATATTGCTCTGGCTTACGATAACCTGAAATTACGCGAAATGATGAAGGATTCGCAAAAAGAGCTATCGTATATCCTCGGTGAAGCCGTTGAAAAACGTTCAAAAGAAACCGGTTCACATGTTAAAAGAGTTGCGCACTATAGTGAACTGTTAGGTAAGTTATATGGCTTAAATAACTTTGAGTGTGAAGTGATAAAACTCGCCTCACCCTTACACGATATTGGAAAAATAAGTATTCCAGATCATATTCTCAATAAACCCGGTAAGCTGGATGATCAAGAGTGGGCCATTATGCAAACTCACGCCGAAGTTGGTTATGATATTCTGAAGAGTTCGAATAATGAAATCTTAAAGTGTGGTTCAATCATTGCGTATACACATCATGAAAAATGGGACGGCTCTGGCTACCCAAATCAACTTGCAGGTAAAGATATTCATATTGTTGGCCGTATTACAGCTCTAGCGGATGTTTTTGATGCCCTTGGCAGTGATCGTTGCTACAAAAAAGCTTGGCCACTTGAAGAGGTGCTCGATTTGCTCAAGGAGCAGAGTGGCAAACAGTTTGAACCTAAACTTGTGGACATATTTCTTAACAATTTAGCACTTTTTTTGGAGATAAAAGAGCGTTACCCTAACTGATAGTTGTAAAAATTATGTGAAATACACTTTTCAAATTGGGTACAATGGATTACTATCCATTAAATTAATATCAATTATGTTCGCCAGTAGTGCGGCTTACTTATACAAAGGACTATAAAAGTGAGATTTGAACAATTAGAGCAATTTGTTGCTTTAGGTCAGCTACGACATTTTCGCCAAGCGGCCGAAACAACCAAAATTAGCACCTCAGCATTGACTCGCAGCATTCAAACCTTAGAGGACGAAGTTGGCTATGAATTAGTTAAACGCTCGACCCGCTCAGTGAAACTAACAACTGAAGGTGAGCTGTTTTTAGAGTACGCACAAGACACTTTAAGCAAGCTCGAAGAAACTAAGAAGCGTTTATTCCAATCAATTAATGGCTGCGCCAATGAGAAATTGGTAATTGGCTATACCAATCATGCAAGTGCAATAGTGCCTATTTCATGTGGCCAATTTCTAGCACAATACCCTCATGTAAAAATTGAAATGCAACTACAAGAACAAAGTGAGTTGGTGCGTAAGCTACAGTTAGGTGAAATTGATATTAGCGTTTGTTCGCAAGCAGTTAATAGTATTGGCAATGACATACACTTACCTGATCAACTTATTTTATTCGTTGCAAAAAGTCATCCTCTTGCGAATAAGAACAATCTTTGCAAACAAGATTTAAACGATTACCCTATGTATAGTTGTTTTTCACAATCAAAACAAATTCAAGCTATGCTGAATGAGGCTGTCGATAGTTTGAACAAGAGCAGCAGTATAAAAGTTGGCAGTATTGAGCAAGTAATGGACGGGTTGTGTAAATCAAACCATATTGCAATTAGCAGTATTGAACATGCAAGTTCGGTCGCAGAGAATAATAACCTGCTCCAGTTAAAAACCAATAAGAACTTAGCTCATGAGCAATTGATTGTACAAACCAGCCAGCAAGTTACTGCTGACGACCCAATAAACCAGCTCCTGTCATTAATAGAAAAGACAGCGTTATCAATTAATTCTTAAGTAACAGCATGAAAACCAAGCCTAAAGCAGAACTCTGGCTTGGTTTCTAAATCTTCAGTAGTACCTTTGCATCATTTTAAGCTAAACTACGCGCCTTCCCTGCTATATAGTACAATTAATGAGCCTTAACCTGATCCCTGGACGTTATTTAACTGACATAGAAACTCATGGCTACGCCGTGATCGAAAATATGTTTGATGAAACACTGACTAACGCGTTGATAGAAGATTGTTATTGTATCAACCCCAATTTTAAATCAGCAGGAATTGGCCGTCAGCAGGATTTACAAATAGACAAGAGTATACGCACCGACAAGACCTTTTGGTTTGATGGTAGTAGCCAAGCTCAAATTGATTATCAAAATGCGCTAGAAGATATTAGAGTAAACTTGAATCGTTATTTCTTTTTGGGTTTATTTGATTATGAGTGTCACTATGCGAAATACCAGCATGGCGACTTTTATAAAAAGCATTACGACGCATTTAAAGGGCGATCGAACCGTGTATTTACTACTGTATTTTACTTAAATACAGTGCAATCTGGTGGTGAGTTAGTGATTTACAAACCTAAAAGTAAAGACGTTGAAATCACTATTCAGCCTAAAGCTGGTACGTTCGTGATGTTTGAAAGCGAACGCTTTATGCATGAAGTACTGCCGACAATTGATAATCGCTATTCAGTTGCGGGTTGGTTTAGGAAAAACACTTCAATCAGTGGCGTCATTGATCCACCTCGCTAACACTATAGATTAAATGGCAAGGACGCCACTAAGCCAATAAAAACGACCATACCGACATAATGGTTATTTAAAAAAGCTTTAAAACAATGCTCTCTATTACGACTATGAATTAGAAATTGTTGGTAAACCAAAAAGCCAGATGCCACACATAGACCAAGCCAATACGGCATTGCTAATTGACTCGTATAACCAATTAAAGCCAACAAACCTATAAATACACCATTTAGCGCAAAAATAATGATTCGATCGGCACTACCAAACAATATCGCTGTAGACTTTACGCCAATTTTCAAATCATCATCTCTGTCTACCATGGCATACATAGTATCGTATGCCGTAGTCCACGCAATATTAGCGATAAATAACAACCAGCCAAGCAGTGGGATAGTACCTGTTGCAGCCATAAAAGCCATCGGAATAGCCCAACCAAAAGCTGCACCTAGCACTATTTGCGGTAGATTAGTGTAACGTTTCATAAATGGGTAGCTAAATGCCAATAGCAATGCCCCGACTGACAATAATATGGTTTGCCAACTGAGTAACAACACCAGTATGAAAGCAATTATGATAAGCAACAAAAATAAGCTTAATGCTTCGCCACTACTCACCAAGCCAGAAGCTAAGGGTCTTTGTGCTGTGCGTTTTACCGCGCCGTCAATTTTACGATCTGCGTAATCATTAATAACACAACCTGCGCTGCGCATAACAAATACACCAAAGCTAAATACCACAAAATTAAGTAGGCTTGGCATACCATCACTTGCAAGCCACAATGCCCAATATGTAGGCCACAATAGCAATAAAGTACCGATAGGCTTATCGGTGCGCATTAACTGCTTATAATACGGTATATGAGCAATGTACAAGGCGGCAAATTTCATAGATATAGATAAGCCTCTGGTAAAAATATTTCAGCTACTAAAAAACGGCTTTGCGCCAACGAAAAAATACTGCGACGCCCCCACAAGGGTTTTACAACTACAGAGTATTGGCTAACAAGTTGCTGTACTGGGTGCTGACAATCAAAACGCGCTATTTCAATTTCGGTACGTTTTAAGTCCGGATGTTGAAAAATAACATCACCTAAAGGCCGATTACCCAGTGCCAATAATTGCTGTTGTTGCATATCATCGGTGGCAGGCAGCCAGCTTTGTGCGTATACCATAGGGATGCCATCACAAAGCAACAAAACCTCACGATTAATACCAATACGTTGTGAACAATCTAATAATTGTTGTTGTGAAATACTCAATTCAAACTCTTTCTCACTAAGCACTTTTACAGAGAATTCACCACACTGTGTTTTTAATTTAGCCGTCAGTGAGTTGGGCTCAAGTAGCCAGTCTTGCTCGTTACAAGACAAAGAATTGATTGATGTACCTAACTGCCAATCCGCAGTTACAGAAACAGGAAATGTGATCACGATAACTCTATTTAATAATAACCCTTTAAATGATACCACTGCCCGCGTCGGGGAAAAAGTGATGATTAATGAATATAATAGCTGCATCAGCCTGTATCTTAGCCATTATTACGTATAGACTAATAACAATTAATTACAGGGCTCTCTACTGAATATGAAAAAAACGCTTTACGCTGGCATATTAATTAGCACTTTCTTTATTAGCTTGTTTAGCAGCTTTGCAAGCAAAGCTGAATCAACTGTGGGCTACTTTGGTTTCGAACCCGATATCATTACCAACTATATTGGTCAGAGTAATAAAAAGTTAGGTTATGTGCGTATTACTGTAGATTTAATGCTCAGTGATATGTCAAACATTGCTATTGTTGAGCATCACACCCCGTTACTTAGAGATGCATTGGTAGAAATTTTATCAAAAGAGCCTGAAGAAAAAATTAAATCACTCACCGGCCGTGAAGAGATCAGAAAGCGTTGTGCCGAAAAACTCAAAACCCTGTTAAAACAAGAAACAGGGCAAGAGATCATTCGCGAAGTATTATTTACTAAATATTTATATCACTAAGTACTTATATAACTGAGTATCTTAAGCTGTTTTTTTAGTAAACAATTGAGCGGTAAACGCGTAAGCCATACCGCTTAATAGCCCACCTAAGTGCGCCCAGTTAGCCATACTTACAAACAACATGTCAGCAAAGCCTAGTACCAGCCAAATCAGCATAAAACCAATAATACCATTAGTTACTAAAGCCGGTTGTTGCGGGTTCAATGCCCGATGGATCCAACAAAACCCAAGTAAACCATAAACAACGCCACTTAAGCCGCCAAAGTTAGGGCCAACCATAATAAACTCAGCCCAATTACTAAATAGCGCGGTCACTAAAAAAAGACCTACTAAAGTACTTTTACCACTGAGCTTTTCAATACCATCGCCTAGCATGATCCACCACATAATATTAAACACTAAGTGCACAGCAGTAAAATGCACAATTGCAGGTGTAAGCCAAGTTAATGGTTGATCGGGTTTAAACTGTAATACGCTATAAATTGACTCAAAGCCACCGAGTAAGAAGGCAATGTAAATACCTACACATAATAAAGTGACCGTTTGGTTTAACCAGCTCAATGATTTAAAGCGTGCTTTTAAATTTAATTCTTGGCCTTGATAGCTCAACGGTGACTGCGTACTTCCTACTTGCCAAGATGCCTCTTGATAACGGGCATGATTGGGGTTTTCTACAAACGCTTGCCATAATGGCTGAGCTTGATGGAAATGCTCTGGGGCAACACAAATAATTACCGTTTTTCCATCTTGCGATCGAAGCTCGCCCTGTAAGCCTTGGCTTTTTATATAATCAATAAAGCCTTGTGCTGCACGTGGATTATTTATACTACCCAGTTCGATCATCGTTCCACTTGCTCCGGCAATTGGGTTTCCCACTGGGTAAAACCACCATCCATACTGTATACATCTTCAAAGCCTTGCTCAGCTAAGTAGCTGGCTGCGCCTTGTGAGCTCATACCATGATAACAAACAATAATAATTGGCTGATCAAACTCTTTGTTCATCATAAATTCGCCAATATTGGCATTTGATAAATGCTCTGAACCCGGAATATGCCCTGCTTGATACGAATTAGGATCGCGAATATCAGCAATCACGACATCATCTTTATTAAGTAGTGCTTGAGTTTCGGTAATTGAAATATGCTTAAATGCCATAGTACTCTCTTATAATTACAAAAAAGGCGACAAATGCCGCCTTTAATTCTCTTAACAAGTGGATAATTAATCCCAGTTAAGAATTACTTTCCCCGATTGGCCTGAAATCATCATATCAAAGCCAGCTTGGAAGTCATCTATTGAATATTGATGAGTGATGATTGGGTTTAGATCGAGCCCTGACTGAATAAGACTGGCCATTTTGTACCAGGTCTCAAACATTTCACGGCCATAAATCCCTTTGATCACTAAGCCTTTAAAAATCACTTGGTTCCAATCAACCGCCATATCAGATGGTGGAATACCTAGCATGGCAATTTTACCACCGTGATTCATGTTATTTAACATGCTATTAAATGCAACCGGTACGCCTGACATTTCTAGACCAATATCAAAGCCTTCTGTCATACCAAGCTCTTTAATAATATCTTCAAGCTTTTCATTAGCCACATTAACTGCACGAGTTGCGCCCATTTTACGCGCAAGGTCTAATCGGTATTCATTGACATCGGTGATCACTACATGACGTGCGCCAACATGTTTTGCAACTGCAGCAGCCATAATACCAATTGGGCCTGCACCTGTGATCAAGACATCTTCACCCACTAAATCGAATGACAGTGCTGTGTGTACTGCATTACCGAATGGGTCAAAAATAGAAGCTAACTCATCACTGATATTGTCTGGAATTTTAAATGCATTAAACGCTGGGATCACTAAATACTCGGCAAAAGCCCCCTCGCGGTTAACACCTACACCAGTGGTGTTACGGCATAAATGAACACGCCCAGCGCGACAGTTACGACAATGGCCACAGGTAATATGCCCTTCGCCCGATACTCGGTCACCAACACTAAAACCGCGAACTTCTTGACCCATATCAACCACTTCACCGACATATTCATGACCTACTACCATAGGCGTAGGAATGGTGTTTTGCGCCCACTCATCCCACTTATAAATATGTACGTCAGTACCACAAATAGCGGTTTTACGAATTTTGATTAATAAATCGTTATGCCCAACTTCAGGTTTTGGCGCATCCGTCATCCAAATACCTGGTTCTGCTTTTAATTTAGATAATGCTTTCATGAATCACACTCAATAAAAAAACCGCTGCGAAGGCAACGGTTTAAAATAAATTAATTAGATAATGCCCATTTCTTTACCAATACGGGTAAAGGCGTCAATTGCGGTATCTAATTGCTCAATGCTGTGCGCAGCAGAAATTTGTGTTCGAATACGCGCTTGGCCTTTTGGCACCACTGGAAATGAAAAACCAGTGACATAAATGCCTTCAGCTAATAACTTATCAGCCATTGCAGACGCAACTTTAGCATCACCTAACATTACTGGAATAATCGCGTGATCTTTACCCGCACAGGTAAATCCAGCCGCTTCCATTTGCTCACGGAAGTATTTAGCGTTTGACCATAACTTAGCACGCAATTCACTGCCATTTTCGAGCATTTCTAATACTTTGATTGATGCTGTAACGATTGAAGGCGCTAATGAGTTTGAGAATAAATATGGGCGAGAGCGCTGGCGTAACCATTCAACTATTTCTTTTTTACCTGATGTATAACCACCCGATGCACCGCCAAGCGCCTTACCTAAAGTGCCGGTAATAATATCAACACGGTCTAGCACGTTGCAGTACTCAGGTGTGCCTTTGCCGTTTTCACCGACAAAGCCAACGGCATGAGAGTCATCAACCATAACAAGTGCATTGTATTTATCAGCAAGGTCACAGACCGCTTCAAGATTACAAATAACCCCATCCATTGAGAACACACCATCGGTGGCGATTAATTTTGTTTTTGCACCCGCTTCATCGGCAGCAATCAATTGCTTTTCAAGATCTGCCATATCATTATTTGCATAACGGAAGCGCTTTGCTTTACATAAACGAACGCCATCAATGATAGAAGCATGATTTAACGAATCAGAGATAATCGCATCATCAGCGCCTAAAATTGTTTCAAATAAACCGGTATTGGCATCAAAACATGATGAATATAAAATCGTGTCTTCAGTTTCTAAAAATTCACTGATCTTCTTCTCTAATGTTTTATGAATGTCTTGTGTACCACAAATAAACCGTACTGACGCAACACCAAAGCCATGGTCATTTAAGCCGTTTTGTGCAGCCTGGATCAGCTCAGGGCTATTCGCTAAACCTAAGTAATTATTTGCACAGAAGTTAATAACTTTATCACCAGAAGCAACTTGAATTTGTGCTTGCTGCTGCGAAGTAATAATACGCTCATTTTTATATAAGCCTTCGGCTTTTACATCTTCAATTTGCTGCTGAAGCTGAGTAAAAAACGCAGATGCTCTCATCTGTAATCTCCAAATTATTGAACGGGGTGAGCGTACTTAAGTTAACACGGCTCATCTTTGTGGCTATTGTAAAAGTTTAGTCAAACAAATGCACTGTTTGTAGTTCATCGCAGAAATAAGGAACTGACAACTTATGCTGCCAGTTTACATTGAGCTATAGCAGTATTGAGGGTAAGTCTGCTAACGAATCACAAACATGATCTGCCGAGTCGATGGCTACCGCATCAAACTCCTGCCCGGATCGTACAAGCACCCGAGTGCCAATAACCGCTTTACTTGCCGCTTGCATGTCGCTTAGTTTGTCTCCAACCATAATGCTGCCAGCTGGATTGATATGATGATCAGCGATGCCTTGCAGTAACATGCCCGGAGCTGGTTTACGACAATCACACTCTTTGAGGTATTCGGGTAATGCTTTTTTCGGGTGGTGTGGGCAAAAGTAAACATCTGTCACCTTTACTTGATGCGCAGCAAATTGGGCTATCATCCACTGTGTTAGAGCGTGAAAATCCGCCTCTGAATAGTAACCACGGCCAATACCAGATTGATTAGTCACTATGATCAGTTTATAGCCTGCATCAGCAAACGCCTTACATGCAGTAAATACGCCTGGCACAAATTCAAATTTATCCGACTCATAAACATAACCATGATCGATATTAACCACGCCATCACGGTCTAAAAATAAGGCTTTATTGATATTGCTCATAATTGCTCTTTCTCAACCACAAGGTCAAACATCAAAGCTACTTCATCAACACTTATTTGGCTCATTAGATCACTGCCTTTAACCCGTGTACCCCAAGGTAATTGCTCAGCGGTTTTACCAGTTTGCTTGAGTAAGTTTTGGTGATACACCTCAACCACGTAATTTTGATATAAATAGGGTCCAGTGCGTTTCGGGTTTGAGTGGGCATATAAACCAATAACGGGAGTGCCTACGGTGACGGCCATATGAGCAGGGCCTGTATCAGGTGCTAATACCAATGCAGCTCGTTTAAGTACGCAAAGCAACTCTTTGAGTTTGGTTTTACCCACTAAATTAAGGATTGGCGTTGTAGTGGCTGCAATAATGTCATCACTGAGCGTCACTTCAAGCTCTGTCGGGCCACCCGTGATCACCACATGAAACCCTTGCTTGTAGGCATGTTCTGCAAGCTTAGCATAGCGTTCAGCCAACCAATTGCGTTCTTTTTTACTGGCAGCTGGAGAAATCACAAAAATTCGCCCCTCTAATCGCTCCGTACCAAGTAATTCATCAGCATTACTTTGATCATGTTCGCTGACTGGCATTTGCCAGTTTGGTTGATAATCAGGTACACCTATCGCCTGCGCAAAGCCTTTAAAGCCTTCTAACACATGAGCCTGCTGCTGTGGTGCAATGCGCTGGTTAATAAACAAGCTATGCAATTCTTTTGAGCGCGCCCAATCAAAACCAATTTTAACTTTTGCAGGAATACAACGCGCCACTAAGTTAGCTCGAAGTGCCACTTGCATATGCAGCAACACATCAAACTTACGCCCTTTAAATTGTTGTTTTAATTGCTGATAGGCTGCTTTGCCTTGTTTTTTATCAAACACCACCAGCTCAACACCGGGTAAATCAGCTAGTAACATGGCTTCAATTTTGCCGACCACCCAGGTAACTTTTGCATTGGGGTGCGCTTTTTGAATTGCCTGCACTGCAGATACGCCATGGCAAACATCACCAATTGCTGAGAGTCTTAAAATACAAATATCTGAATAGGTGGTTAAGTCAGTCACAGGTGTCCTTTGCTTCATGCTGGATAATTATCATGATCTTAAATTAACCACCCACTATTGCAAGCACTTATGCTCGGCTTTAAAACAGGTTAAGATAGCACTATCACCTGCAATAAAATAAGTACGCCATGTTTAACCAGCAAACCATCAATGAACACATTATTTTAAGCCATCCTGAGCATAGTGCCGAAATTAGCTTAAATTGGTTTGATAATGAATATTGGCAGCAGCAAGGAAAAATTGTCGGCGCCAAAAAAGGTCGCGCAACTGCATGGTTTTTCTGCCATAACGGGCTAACAGCAGTGCTCAGGCATTATTGGCGTGGCGGTTTAGTGGGTAAAGTGCTAAGTGATCAATATGTGTTTTTTGGACTGGAAAAAACCCGTGTTTACCAAGAGTTTTCATTAATGATGAAACTGTGCGAATTAGGTCTAAATGTACCAAAGCCGATTGCAGCTAAAATATCGCAAGCTGGCTTAATTTACCGTGGCGATATAATTACTCAAGCTGTTGCAGGCGCACAAAGTGTGCTTGATATATTAAAACAACGTCCCTTTAGCGCACAAGAGTTAATTAAAGTAGCACACACGATTGCGGATTTTCATAATCATGGGGTGTATCACGCTGATTTGAATATTAACAACATTCTATTTGATGAAACGGGCGAGATATACATTATTGACTTTGACCGCGGTGAACTAAAACTCCCCGCCAGTAATTGGCAACAAGCTAATATGACCCGCCTTGCTCGTTCGTTTCATAAAGAGCAAGGCCGAAATAAAGTAATGCATTGGCAAACTACAGACTGGCAGCAGTTACACACAGCATACCAGTCCACTCTTAAAATATAGCCGTTAAGCCTTTATTTTACTGATCACTTTTGACGTAGAGCAGCCATTTAAAAACTCAAGTACTTCAACTTTTCCGCCATGGCGAAGTACATGATCAGCGCCTGCAATTTGTTCAACAGTGTAATCTCCACCCTTTACTAAGATATCAGGACTGATCAGCTCAATTAATTTAGCGGGTGTATCGTTTTCTTCAACTGCACCAAATGGAATTACCCAATCAACTGATGCCAAAGCGCTCAGCACCATAGCACGCTCATCAAGCGGGTTAATAGGGCGCTCAGGACCTTTTAAACGCGTTATTGATTCATCATTATTTAAACCGACGACTAGACGATCTCCACGTGCTTTGGCTTGTGCTAAGTAACGCACATGCCCCGCATGTAAAATGTCAAAACAACCATTGGTGAACACGATAGTTTCACCATTTTGCTTTGCAAACTCAATATGCTGAAGCACATCATCAAATGGGGTTTGATAATGCTCGCCGGTTTTTTGTAAGTATTGACCTAACTTACGACTTAACTCTTCAGGCGATACCGTGGCTGCCCCTAATTTACTCACTGCAATTCCAGCCGCAAGGTTAGCAATTTCCACAGCATCTTTAGGCTGCATTCCTGCACCTAACATCACCGCCAGAGTTGCAATAACAGTATCACCAGCGCCAGTAACATCACTGACTTCAAGCTGTTGCGCTGCAAAATCGTGTTTTTCATCGGCACTAATAAGTGACATACCTTGCTCTGAGCGAGTCAATAGCATGGCCGCGATCCCTGCATTGCTGATCAGTGCTCGAGCACTGTCTGCTAAATGCTGTTCCGAATCTGTTTTACCACCGGCAAGCTTGAATTCATTCAAGTTAGGAGTAATAAAATCAGCACCGCGATATAAGTTTAAGTCTGAGGATTTAGGATCAATTAGAACTGTTTTTCCAGCACCTTTAGCAAGTTTTATCATTTGCTGGATCAAGCTTAATGAGCCTTTGTTATAATCTGAGAACAAGACAAAGTCGTACTCATCTAATACTAATTCCAGACGGTTTAAAAGTAGTTGACTGTGTTGCTCAGTAAACATCTCTTCTAAGTCAAGTCTAACGACTTGTTGATGACGGCTAATCACACGCATTTTTGAAATAGTTGGCAAATCACAAACACTGACTAATTGTGAATCTATACGTTCATCAGCAAGAATTCGCTCTAATATTTGGCCGCTTTCATCTTCACCAATTAAACCCAACAAGCCAACTTTACCATCTAAACGGGCAATATTTTTTGCCACGTTTGCGGCGCCACCGGCTTTATCTTCAAATTTACTTACTTTAACTATAGGCACAGGTGCTTCTGGCGATATGCGCCCTGAATCACCATGCCAATAACGGTCAAGCATCACATCCCCAACCACTAATATTTTAGCGTTAGACAGTTTTTTTAATAACGCTAAATCCATTAACTCTGCCCCGCTACAACCATATCAATGGCTTCACATAACCAATGACCAATAAACATATGTGCTTCTTGAATACGTGCGGTTTCGTCATCTTTAATAATAATGGATAATTTAGCGATATCTTTTACTTTACCGCCATCGCGGCCTGTAAATGCAACTGTATAAGCACCTATTTCATTTGCAGCAGCTAACGCTAAATTAATATTAGCGCTAGTACCAGAGGTAGTTAAACCAATCACTAAATCCTCAGGCTTACATAACGCAAGAACTTGACGCTCAAAAACTGTGTCAAAGTGATAGTCATTACTATGCGCAGTTAAGATGGAAGTGTCGGTTGTTAGCGCCATAGATGCTAATGGGCCACGTTCTAATTTGTAGCGTACGACGAACTCTGCTGCTAAATGCTGAGCATCTGCTGCGCTGCCACCATTACCAAACCAAACTACTTTTCCACCAGCTTGCAAAGTACTGTGGCAAACTTCAAGCAATTGCATTACTTGAGGGTGATATGTTTCCATCGTTTCAAACAATACTTGGTGACGGGTTAAACTTTCAAGGTAGCTGCTCGCTACAGAATCAATATTAGACATGGGTAATCCTCTCAAAATTAGTCTGACTAGCTACTACCAAAAAAGTGCCACTGACAACCACGTATAGTTATCACCAAATACATCTTCGCCGTAAGTTAAAGTTGTTTCAATATTATATTCTTGCCACTTTCGGTTGTTACTAATTTGTAATTCAATGCCTTGCTCGTAATGCGCACTCTCATTACCATAATCATTAATATAGCCGCTTTCATTATCAATTAAAGTAAATTTTGCACGCCAAAATGAACCTGTGGTGGCAGCATAAGCGGCTTCTATACTATGAATGTTCGACGGCACACCATCACCGAAATAACGCTGATCGGCAGCATAATGGCCTACTACATAACCATCATTAGTATTACCAAACGTCGGGTATATGTAATTCTTATACCAAAGACTATGCATGTTAGTATATTCATAGCGAAGTGATAAACCATTAGTTAATTGAGGTAAAAATACTCCATAGCTATATACAATATTACCAAATTGGTAGTTTTGGTGCTCTTTAGTATCTTCACCACCATACTCAAAATAAAGCTCTGTTGGTATTCCCCAATTAAAGTTCACAACACTTGTTATTGAAGCAAACTGGTCGCCAAGCTCATTATCAGGACCTCCAGCAAGTTCGCTATTATCATTTCCAGCCGGATCAAAAAATGCTTTAACTACATCGCTAAAGCCAACATCGCGAGGCCCACCACCAAATTGCATCATACGATTAATGCCGATTTTCCAACCCTCTACAGGCTCTAAACTAATATGTGTGCCAGCTAAACGAGGTGTGCCATCATGTAATTCATTTTGATATAATATGCCTTTTTCAACATGCTCAAGCTCAGAATAGTAAAGCTCAAAATCAAAGTTCCACCAATTATGAGCTGGTGCCACCATCCCTAATGAAATAGATGGCGAGGTACGGGCATTAGTAGAAACAATCTGAGCTGATTGTTTGAACGGCGAAAACCAATGCTCTTTGTAACCAATATTTAACTGCAAGTCATCGCCAGCAAAGCTGACAAAACTATTATAATTAATAAATTTATTTTGCTTCGCGCGATAATCGACACCTACTTGCATCAAGGTATAGTCATTAGGACGCCAAATACCCTCAAAGAATACTTGCCCCCACTCATCAGAGCTCAAACCACGTTGATTGGCAAGTTTGGTTGCATTGCTGCCATCAGCACGCACCTTAACACCTACTCGAGTAATATTATCGCTGCCTTGATAAGGCTTAATTTTAGCACGTATTTCCGCGACTAAACTTGGCTGTGCATTTTGCAATTTAGTAAGTGCCGCTTCAACTTCCTTTAGGCGATAAGGCTTTGTCATCGGTGTGCCTGACGTCAATGCAAATAACGTATCGATCTGATGATCAAGCTGTGCATCGATGCCAATTGGTAAGTAAGCAGTTGGTGTTGCAAGTGAAGGCAATGCGCAACTCATAAAACTGGTTAATACCACGGCTTTTATCAATTTGAATTTCATAACGACTATATTTTTCATTAAGGGACGCAAATATTACCAAATTAGCCGTAACTAAACACCCAAAACTCTCTATTCTAACGCTTTTTAACAATTTCGCATTTTGCTTAAAGTGTATCCGCGTTATCATTAGTGTTTATAATTCGAGGCTGAAAAATGGCACGCTTTTTTTATTCACTGATTCTTTATTTGCTAAGTCCTCTCATAACCTTTTATTTATATATACTTAGAGGTAAAAAGAACGCAGGTTATCGCGCGCACTTTGCGGAACGATTTGGCTTCATTACAGTAAAAAACACCTCACAAGAAAGCACAGTATTAAAAGATGATCTAATTGTGATCCATTGCGCTTCAGTTGGTGAAGTACTTGCTGCAACACCTTTGCTTAAAGAGCTACAATACCAGCAGCCAAGTAACTCATTTATGATAACCTGTAACACCCCTACAGGCCGTGAACAAATACATAATAATTTTAAAGACTCGGTACAGTGCGCCTATTTACCTATTGATTACCCTTGTGCTACAGCGCGCTTTTTAAAGCGTGTTAAACCCACGTTAATGTGTATTTTAGAAACCGAACTTTGGCCTAATCTTATGGCGCAGTGCAAACAACAGAATATTCCTGTACTGGTACTCAATGCGCGGCTTTCAGCAAAATCACAACAGGGTTATCAAAAAGTAGCGCCATTAACTAAGGTTATAATGCAATCAATTACCGCTTTAGCTAGTCATAATCATGAAGACGCTAAACGCTTTATTGAGCTTGGCCTCAATGAGCAAAAAGTGCATATTACTGGCTCAATTAAATTTGATATAAAGCCAACTAGCGAGCAGTTAGACAAAGTCGACACCCTAAAAAGCCAATACAATAATCAGCGTTTTATCTGGGTTGCCGGTTCCACGCACCCTAGTGAGCATGAGCTGATATTAGCTGCTCAGCAGCAGCTGCTAAAACAGATTCCAGATGCACTGCTAGTTATTGCGCCGCGCCACCCAGAACAATTTGATAAGGTCGCCACATTGCTTGAAGACTCACCATTGAGCTTTAGCCGCCGCAGTAAAAATAACTATCAAAGCGAGCAAGTACTCCTTGCTGATACTTTAGGTGAATTGCAATGTTTATATGGTATGGCCAACATCAATTATATTGGCGGCAGTTTAATTGCACGTGGCGGGCATAACCCTCTCGAGTCAGCGGCATTTTCTGTCGGTGTTTTAACAGGCCCGCATACCTATAATTTCAACCATGTTTACCCTGAACTGATTGCATCAGGTGGGTGTATACAAGTAAGCGATACAAAGAAGTTAGCGGAGCAACTATACGAGCTTCATCAGCAACCAGCGTTTTGCCAGCAGCTAGGTCTACAGGCAGCACAATGTGTTGCTAACAACCAAGGCGCCATCGCGAAAACGATCACCATCATTAATAAATTTTTAGAGCCACACAATGACTGAACAAACAAAATTAACCTTACCAGAACAACAAACCCGCTTATGGGTAGCTAATGTCATTGTTAAATATAACTTTTGCCCCTTTGCCCGTAAAGAAGTTGAAAATAATTGCATTCATTATCAAACTAGCCAAGCAACCAGCATTGATGATGCTGTGATGGAGATGATCGAACAATGTATTGAACTTGATCAACAACCGACTCGAGAGACTACATTATTGATGTTTGAACAAGGCTTTACTGACTTTGAGGAATTTTTAGATTTAGTGGATTTAGCCAATGCGCTATTAGTTGCCCAAGGCTTTGAAGGTAAATATCAAATAGCCAACTTTCATCCTGACTATGTGTTTGCCGATAGTGATGACAATGATGCAGCAAATTACACTAACCGCGCGCCTTTTCCTACCTTACATCTAATTCGTGAGGCTAGTATGAGTGCAGCACTTGATGATTATAATGAACCTGAATCAATTCCAGATCACAACATCAATTTAGCTCGCCGAAAAGGCATCGACTTTTGGCAACAATTACTTGCTGGATGCAAAAAGCCGAGCGCTTAGTCACTCAGCTTTTAGCAAAAAGGAATGTTACTTTTTAACCCATTCTCCGTTCACTTCAACAAAGTGACCCGATTGGGTTTTCTCAATCGTTTTAGCAGCTGCCAGCGCTTCTACTTGAGAAAGCGACAAGTTGTTCTTTTTAGCGAGCTTTAAATATTGTGCTTTACGTTTTGCATTAATTTCATCAACCACCGCTTTTGCCTCTGCATTTTGCACCACAAGCCCTAAATAGCCCGAGCTATCCTCACCTACTAGCCCTTGATTTTTTGCATCATCTAACGAAATGGCCCAAGCCGAAAACGACAAACACACCGCACTTAATAAAGTGACAATGCTTAGTTTTTTATTTTTTACTATATTCATACTTGCTCCTTAAAATAATTCGCTGTCATCACTAAATAAACTGTCGAGTTCTTTATCAACTTTTACGCGGATTTCATGATCGACCTTAACATTTAAGTTAATTGTTATAGGCTCCTTGGCGGCCACCTCAACACGATGCGTACATGCACTGAGTAATCCCAATGCGGTCAATATTACTAACCATTTAGTCATTATTACTTCCTTTTGTTGAATACTCTTGTTCAACTTTTTGCGTAATTTCATCACTTAAGCGCAGTGCTCGTAATAGTGTGAACACGTTTTCTTCATGATTATAGTTAAAATTAACTTGCTGTGCTTGCTGTTGATTATACCCTTGCAAATTAACGCCTAAGGTCATCCAGCCGTCAGGTTTTAAGTTAACACTACTTTTAATACTCTGAATATCTAAATTTTCAAGCAAGCCAAGTATAGGCCCTAACTCTTGTTGTTGAGCCTTTACCGAATTAAAAGCTGCATTATCAGTGATAAGTAATTTAGCAGCACCTTGATTAACAAGCTGCCCACCTTTAACCTCAATACCCGCTTTTGTGAAGTAAACAGGCAAGTGTCCAGCTACATTTCCAGTTAAGCTAATACCCGATTTAGCATCAAGGGTAATGACCTTGCTAGCATCTATATTGTCAAATGTAACTAATGCTTGTTGCGGCTCTTCTGTAAGGCGATATTTATCCAGCAAAAAATGCCCTCCCATAACCTTCCCTGTAAGCTCCGTAACAGCAAGTTCATTTGCCCGTACTTGCCAAAATCCTGTTAACTGCTTTACCACTGCACCGGCTCGTAATTCATTTAGTTCAAATGTAGAAGGCACAACATTAAGCTGCCCTGAATCATAACGACCTATAAATTGAGTATTAAGCTGCTTAGCAAGGTAATCTGTGTATAAACCACTTACACCGACTAGCTGTAAAGAGAGATCGGCCTGTTGCAGATTAATATCACCAGCAATACGGCCACTGACTTTACCATCTGTTAAGGTTGCAAGCGGCACAAATTGATGAAGCAGTGGATTAAGCTTAGTAACTAACTGCTCTGAAATTATCACCTCAAATGGATGAGCTGTGCTTGTTATATTATGCATTGCCACAAGCTCTATCCCTTCTACATATATATGATGAGATGCTTGCAAGGCACGACTTTGTAAACCTTTTGAGCTTATACGAATATCGTTAAGTCGTAATTCTTCCGTTTGTAGCTTGGCTAACTTTGTTTCACTGGTTAAATCAAAAAACAATTCCCCTGCTGACAAACTTCCTGCAGCAGTTAGCTGATTCGCCAGCTGAGATAGTTTAATACTCCCCATATTAATAGTATCAATCTGGCTCGATAAGCTAGCGGTTAAGTATTGATTACTTTGTAGCTTCGCCTTAAAAGTTGCTTGGTAATTATCAATGCTAATATCATTCACTTTTAATTGCCCCAGCGTTAATTTTGCTGACAATTCGAGAGCAGGCTGTGCAGCCAATATGCTATTTATTGAAAAATGCCCTTGTGCACTAATATGCTGCGCATCAACATCGATAAAATCAGGCAGCGTAGCCACTTTTAACTGATAGTTACCATCAATATCACTGCTAACAACACTCGCGGCTATATCTAATAATGCAATATCATCACTCGAAAACGACAACGCGAATTGTGCCAATAGGGTTTCTAAAGGATTCTTTATATCAACCGCTAACTGTTTAACATTCATTAGCAGTTGTGATCCTGCCTGCAATGTTAGCTGATCTAATGTCAATTGAGTGTCTTGCACAATGATCTTACTAGGTAAAACTAATCGCCAATTTAACGGTATTTGCCGAGTAACAAATTGCTGCTGTGCATCATCATCGATAACACCACCCAAACTTTGTAAACACTCATTTTTGCCATTGAGTGTTGTTGCTAATTGCTGAGCATCTAGGGTTAATGTTTTTGAATTTAAGTTATAGTGACTACTGACTTTGCCACTACTTTTAATTGTCATCGAGCAGGTATTAATGGCGTAAGTGAAATCAGCACCTAGCTGAGTGTCTATATCGAGTTCAATACCATCAAAAACGAACCTATGTTGGCTAGTTAAATTAAGTCCTGCAATCGAGTTTACAGTCGCGGCCTTAACTGTAGAAAGTAGTCGCTCATCAAGCTCAATATTTCCTGCCAGCTTGGTATTTTTAACGTCAACCTCAGCTTTTACATCACCAGTAACAACAAACTCATTTAACATCGGCTCATTTATGCTGATAATAAGTGGCTTTTTTAATTGAGACTGAGTGATCACTAAACGTTTTAGGTGTAACAACGGGCGAGCTTGCGGTAGCGCCAAAGCAAGCTTTTTAGCCACACTAGGCTCAGTCGAAGAATCGTGGTTTACCAGTATTAAATTTGCACGGTTAACCGTGATGTTTTGAGTATTGGCCGTAATATCAGCTAATTCAAGCAACTGCCCTTGATAGCCAATACATGCTCGCTGTACATGGAGATCCAGATTGGTTGTTAACGACCAATCCAAACAATGCAGTTCAACTCCAGCTTGATGCAGTGAAGGAGCAACAAAATGCAAGGTGATCGGCATGCGAAAAATATAGCCAAGTGAAAGTACACTTAGCACTAGAATTAATAACCCCCAACCTACACGCTTAAACATATTATCCTTAAAATACCTTTGACCTTTGACCTTTGACCTTTGACCTTTGACCTTTGACCTTTG
>NZ_JACJEV010000022.1:0-53659 GCF_014164235.1 Pseudoalteromonas sp. SG44-17
CTGTACGAGTGCCCACACAGATGATTGCTTTATATTGTTAAAGAACGTTGCGGTTAAAGTTAAACTTTATCTCGCTAGGGCTGCGCATATTACGCTTTCCTATTTTTTTGTCAACACTTAATTTTTAGTTTCTTTTAAAAGATTTTAAAGCTAAGTTTTACTCGACTTACTTACCGTTTGTTCAGCGCTTTTCATTGCTGCCTGCCGGGTCAGTGGATGCGCATTATAGGGATATTCTTGAGGCCGTCAACGCTTTATTTCAGTTTTATTAAATTAATTAACTATTTGCTCAAAAGGCATACAAACAAGGCGTTACAGCGTTATTTTCGCTTAAATTTTCAGCTATGAGAGCAACCAAGCTGCGCATACAGACCTGATCCATCTCATAGCTAAATAGCAATTATTAAACTGTTGCACTGTTATCTTTTTTAATTGGATTAAATGCGGCTATCGGATTGATTAATTTTCCTTCAAATTTAAGGTTTTTTGCCGGATCTGCCAAATCTATCATTTGCTGATTATTACTTAACTGTAATCGGTTTAAACACGACAAGGTAAAATCAGCACTAAATAGATCGTACTTGATAAACTTATCTTTTAGTTCTGGGTGTGATTGTTGATAGCTAATTACACACTCTGCAACTTGTTGCCAAAAGTCTCGTTCTGAATAGTCGTTTTGCTGTTCAAGGATATCAGCCACGAACCTAAAGAAACAATCAAACACATCTGTAAAAATTGACAACACTTTTAACTCATCGGGCACATCCACAGTTAAGCGTTGAATATTATCCGCCAGTACTAAATCTTTATTAAGAATAGCTATCTCCTCGGCAATATCTTTCATTATTGCTTTGGCTGGAATGTTGTTCTCAAGTAACAGGATCAAGTTTTCACCATGAGGCATAAAGACTAAGTCATGGGAGTAGAAACAATGAAGGAGTGGATCTAAGTATGCTTTTAGATATTTAGCAATCCATATATGAGTACCTATCTTGGCTGATTTTATCAAAGCAGGTAATAACGCTTGTCCTTGATTATCTATATGCAGCAGCGACGCCATGGTCATTAAGCGCTGATTACTCTTTATCTTTGGCATTGGGCTTTCACGCCAAAGTCCAGAAAGCATTTTTCGATATGGACTGTATTGATCGGTTGCGGCTTCTAGAGCGTGATTATAATAACCAATTGCTGCAACCTCACGCAGAATTGTAAAACCGGATTCAGCTAAGTACGGATCCTGTGATACTACTTGTGCTACCCAATCGTTAATTGCGGGAGTTGCACTCATATAATAAGGCGATAAACCACGCATGAATCCCATATTCAAAATTGACAGTGCGGTCTTTACATAGCGTTTATGCGGATGTGTTTTATTGAAAAAAGTACGAATAGACTGCTGCGGCTGATATTCATCTTCACTGTATCCTAAGCAAACCAAATGCTGATCAGCAATATCGTTAGAGAATAACGACGCGAGTTTATTAAACCACTGCCAAGGATGAACGGGGAAAAAAAAGTAATCGTCACTATTTACTCCACGCGCTAATAGCTTTTGCTTAAATGACTCTATGGTGTGCGTTGATAGCTCTTGCGTTATGAGTGTTTGATAATCTAAATCATCGGTGGTCGAAAACACCACTCTATCTTTATGCGCACCTAGCCAAACCAGCTGTAAGTGCGCGCCAGTCTCTGGTGCGTATTGGCGATAATCATTGGTATCAAACCCTATTCGACCATTGTTTGCTATAAAGCAAGGATGACCTTCCGTCATCGCACTCTCTACCTGTTGAAAATCCGCAGTGGTGAGTTGCTCAGCAGTCAATGCTGGCAGCTGATGCTTATAAGCACTGCCATATAAAGTACTGGCTATTTCTTCTAAATAAGTAGGCAGCATAGCTTGGCTGATACCTAAACTATGTTTTAACTCACAAATAAAGGCGATTGAATCGAGCTCGGCTACTTGGTTATCTATTTGTTTTTCAATTGAGTCTGCTGCTATATGCCAGTGATTCAAATACCCCAGCTTGGCTTTAAAGCGATAAACAATGCTTTCTTTGTCTGTACTGAGCTCAAAATATTGCCAATCTGCATCTTCATTGGTCAATTGCGGTTTTATCAGCCGCTCATGAGCAAACTCACTCAAAGCTTTGCGAACATGTAACCTATTTACATGCCGCCATAGCTGTGGCGTTAAATGACTGACGGCTTGCTCTGGGCTCAGGGGAATGTGCTTCATAGTATTATCCTTATTTAATGCGTGATAAAAGTTATCACGCGTGCAAAATGCGAGATGTGCGGTTTTATGAGTTAACCTAACCGCAGATTGATAACGAAAGCCGGCTTTAGTATTCAAACAATGAATTTTGTTATTGCGAATATCGGGTTCAACAATAACGCGCTGATTTTTGTCATTAGCAAAAATGAAATTCATCACCAGTTGAAACACCGACCAAGTAAAGCCATGCACCTTGTTATTGCTTTGGGCAATCAGAATGTGCATGCCAATATCACCTGCTTTGACGGGGTAATGATTACCTATTTCATCTAATAGAGGGTCATATAACTCAACTAAAAAACACGCGCTATTGTTTGCGTAGCCGATATAAATATCACTATGTGCTAACAGGCTTAGATATTCTTGCTGTAACTGCTCAATGGTAAATTCCTGCATGCCCCAAAACTGCGCATGAGGCTGAGTAACCCACTGGTGAATTAACGCGAGATCTTGTGCTAGGCTAAATGGCCTTAAGCTAAGCTCTGCGATATTAGTAAACTGCTGACAAAAAACAGCTGCTGTAATGGACATTATTGAGCCCTCGTGGTCGATGCCAGATTGGCGCAAGGAGTATGGCGTCGACTTTGCTTGCTCAGTAGCCATAAACAACAAGCAGATATAGCGAGCCCACCAGCGGCGACCCAAAAAGGTATTACTAAACCAGAGCTTTTAACCAGCAAACCCGCGCAGTAAGAAGCTAAAAGTACACCTAAGCTTTGGCAAAAACTGACTTTACTAAAATCTTCAGCGTACTTGTCTGGCGTACTCACTTGGTAAAGCAGCAGATCAAGACGCACAATAATAATGAATAGCGATAGACCGAACAGGCAGCGTCCTGCGATCACTACTAAGTAAAGAGGGCTGGCTTGTAATGCAACGCCTGTAATGATCAACATAAAGACAACTAATAAGTTGATGGGGTTGCGATTTGTGTGCTGCCGCCAATGATTAAAGCACAGCGCAAGCAATGCCATAAAAGCAGGGATAGAAAACACAACACTCGCTAGGACGATACTGGAGGTGTCGCTAATACTTTGCCAATATGCCGCAAAAAAAGGCCGGATCAAAAAAGCACTAAAGTAAAAGCACAACATAACAATGCCAAGTTGATATACAGGCCAACGACTTGATGAAGTGATTGATGTTTTTGCTACTGGAGGCGACTGATTTTTACTAGGCGCTAATCTTATGAGATAGGCGCACACAAAAACCTGAGTAAAATCGCTTAGAGCCATTATTAAAAATGCGGCTTTGCCAGGAAGAGCCGATAACACAAAGCCACCAGCAAGTGCGCCAAGTATGGCGCCAAAGTGCACCACAACACTGAGCGTTGCAATCGTGGTAACGTGATTTGTTTTCGCTTCCAAGCTCATTAAGTATGGATAAACCAGTAAATAGCTGGCTTTAAAAGCAAACATAGCCATGGAGGAAAACCAAAACCAATTTAAGTCGCTAGCAAAAAAGCTACTGACACTAAATACACCCGCAGCAATTTGGCTATAAACCAATAAAGGTAGCACATTAATGTATTTACTAATGAAGGCCCAAATAGGAAAACATACCATGACAACAAAGCAGCTGGCAGCAATGTAAGTGCCAACATAGGCAGGGTCACTCATATTAAATACCGCACTAAAGAAAGTAGGATAAAACGGCAATAACATTGAATCACTGAGCACTGCAAATACCGTTATCGCGATCAACAAAACTTTAAACTGCTTACTCATGCGCGAAACTGCTCTACTTCGTCGCTTAACTCATAATTGGGCGCAGTAAACTCCTGAAAAGCTATTTTACGTTCTATTGGATAATGTTCATGTCCGGTGATCGCACGAATAATACAAGAGTTGCGATAACATGCCATGCCTAAATCAGGTGTCACAAAACCATGGGTGTGTTGCTCTGTATTTTGTACAAAAATACGTTGATGCTGCTTGTCTATTGAGTAATTACGAGCAACTTGATAAAGCCCCGCGTCGTCACTATCAATGCAATGACTGATCCCTGCTAAAAAGCTCGGTTGGTAAGACTGATAACCCGTTGCAAAAATAACGCTTTGGGTGTTTAGTGAATAACCTTGCTGCTGTTCAGTTTGCTCTAAGCTAAGTTCAAAACCCTGCTGGTGGCTCAGGTAGGTCATATCAATCAATGCCGAGTTTGTGTGCAAGCTTACTGGCAATTTAGCTGTTAGCCGTTTGCTATAAAGCAAATCAAAAATATTGTTGATCAATTCGCTATTAATACCTTTATAGAGATTATGCTGACGACGATTTAACTGCTGGCGTTTTTGTTCTGGTAATTGATAAAAATAATCAACGTATTCTGGTGAGGTCATTTCTAACGTTAATTTAGTGTATTCGAGCGGATAAAACCGTGAAGAACGAGTAAGCCAATTTAGTTGATAATTATGCTGATCAATCTCTTGTAATAAATCATAAAAAATCTCAGCGGCACTTTGCCCGCTACCAATAATGCTGATCGACTGTTTTTGCTGTAATTGACTTTTATTGGCTAAGTAGTTGCTAGAATGAATAACCCCCTCTTGTAACTTAAATGCTTGAGCACATTGAGGATGACGTGGCACTGGCCCGGTGCCTAACACTAAATGTTTAGCTAGATACACTTGCTCTGCTGTTTGTACTATATAAATATCTTCGTCTTGGCTGTACTCAACATGCTGAACCTCTGAATTAAAACGTATATTAGGCAGCTGCTTTGTTGCCCACTGGCAATACTGATTATATTCTTGGCGAAGTAAGAAAAAGTTTTCTCTAATATAAAAAGAATACAGTCGACCTTGCTGCTTTATATAGTTTAAAAAGCTATAAGGGCTAGTTGGGTCAGCAAGCGTTACCAAGTCAGACATAAAGGGGGTTTGTAAACTTACCTCAGGAAGCATCATGCCTGGATGCCAATTAAACTCAGCTTTTTTATCTAAAAAGAGACTGCTGACTCCATCAAGTGGCGCAGTTAAACATGCCAGACTTAAATTAAATGGCCCTAAACCAATACCAATAACATCATAAATGGACTTATCCATAGCTAACTTCCTCCAGTGCAAGACTTAAAGGAGCATGTTCGTTCGCTAAATCACTTGCTAAGTATTGATAACCATATTGCTTTATAAGCCTTACAACTTGCTGGATATCATTGATAGTGGTGGCACAGTTCAGTAAGGTGAACTTTAAATATTGTTTATCTGCTACCTTAGTTGCCGCGATCAACGCCTCACCTTGGCGAGATAACTGTTTACGAATATATTTATTTACGGCGTCCAATTCACTATCTGTAGCACCGCTATCGCCAACAAAACGAAATACCAGTGTACTTAACTGCGGCTGATGAATAATTTCAATATCTGCTTCAGAGGCTAATAACAAATAACCTTGTCGTGCTAAATGCATCACTTGTTCAAATGCTACACCTAAGTTTTGAGCTCCTACCGTACGCAGTGAAAACCACAACTTTAACGCATCAAAACGTCGTGTGGTTTGAATGCTCTTATTGCATAGATCTGGCGTTCCCGCTTGTTGCTGACTTAATGGGTTTAAATATTCGGCATGATAAGTAACAACTGATAGATGTTGCTTATCTTTTACAAAAAAAGCACTGCAGCTAACAGGCTGAAAAAATGACTTATGGTAATCAATAGTGACCGAATCTGCGCATTCAATACCCGCTAACTTGTGTTTATTATTGGGCGTTATTAATAAGCCCCCGCCATAAGCAGCATCAACATGAAGCCACGCACCACAGCGCTTAGCTATTTCAGCTATCTGCGTTAATGGGTCGATACTACCAAAATCAGTTGTTCCAGCTGTTGCAACGATGGCCATAACGATATCGCCTTGTTGCTGACAGTGTTCGATTGACTGATTTAAAGCGGTCATATCCATTCTAAAATATTCATCACACGGAACGCTTACAACAGCATCGTAACCAAGTCCTAAAATTGCGGCGGCTTTTTGAATACTAAAATGGCTAACTTTTGAGGTGAAAATTTTTAGTCGCCTAAAGTCGTATGGTAAACCTTGCTGTTTATTAGTATGCCCTGCATATAAATGGCACTGAAAATCACGAGCTAACAACATCGCCATCAAATTAGATTGCGTACCACCACTGGTAAATACGCCATCAGCCTGCTCACCAAGCGCCAGTTTTGAGAGTGTCCAATCTACGATACTTTGTTCAATAAAAGTGGCACCACCACTTTGATCCCAGGTCTCTACAGCAGTATTAATCGAAGTAGCGAGCAATTCAGCAAGGATACTTTGATAAACAATCGGACAATTTAAATGCGCGAGATAGCGTGGATTATTAAAATAAACAGCATCTTTAAGATAAAGCTGAGCAACTTCTTCTAGTGCGTCCGGTATATCAAACAGCGGTTGATTAAGGTCAATACCAATAAATTTTTTAGCTAGCTCCTGCGGTAATATTCCGCTAAATGGTTTTTGTTGTGTTGCGATTGTTTGCTCCAACAATTGCATAACCTGCTCAAGACCTATTTTAAAATTATCTATATTTTCCTTATTAAACATTGAATTAAGCATTGAACTTGCTTCATTAGTTGAAGCTTGCTGCTGTGAATCCGCCAGTAACACATTTAACTGAACCATGAGCACGATCACCTTTAATTGAAAACAATTGATAAATCTAAATGAGAATGTATACTAATCGCGTTTCCAATAAAGTGTCAATGGTTTAATTCTAGTAAAATTTAAGGAGTGATTGTGTTAAAAAAATCAATGTTTGGACTATCTGCAATATCATTATGTTTAATGAGTAACTATGGGTTTGCTGCAGAAAAGCCAGCCGCAGACGACATAGAAAGTATTGAAGTATATGGAAAAAGTTATCGTTCAACAGGGACCAAATCGAGTTTGACACCGATTGAATCGCCTATGAGTTTTGAGGTTTACGACAATAAATTACTAGAGTTACGCCAAGTAGATACCGTTAATGAAGCATTGCGCTATGTTTCTGGGATCACACCTGAAAATCGCAGTACAGTAACGATTTTTGACCAATATACGATTCGTGGTTTTGAAAGTTACCGTAATTTTTACGATGGTTTACCGCTGCAATACAACCTAGCTTATAACTTAGCTCCACAAGTAGATGCGTATGCAACACAAAGTGTCGAAATTTTAAAAGGCCCAGCATCGGTTTTATACGGATCGGCACCTCCAGGTGGCATGGTTAACCAAACAGCAAAAACGCCACAAACATCCTCTGAGCACAATATTAGAGCCCGAATTGGTAGCAATAGCTTGGCTGAATTAGCTTTAGATAGCACAGGCGCTATTACCGACGGCGTTAATTATCGCTTTATTGCACTTGCCCGTAGCCGCGACGGCCAACAGCAAACAACCGAAGAAGAAAGAATCACCATTGCGCCCTCAGTAACTTTTGAGATAAGTGAGCAAACAAGCTTAAACCTTAACTTATACTATCAAGACGATCCTAAAATGGTGCCATCAACGCCATTACCCGCGAAAGGCACACTTTACGAAGCCAGTTACGGTAAGTTAGATGCTGATGCGTATGCTGGCGATGAAAACTGGGCTGAGTTTGCTCGTGAAGTCACTATGATCGGGTATAAATTAAATCATGAATTTTCAGATTCAATTTCGTTTTTGCAAAACTTTCGTTATACCAATGCCGATGCCACGCAACAAAATAGCTATGACTTCGGCTTAGCGGATGCAGATAAAATTTTAACTCGTACTGCCTATAAAACCATTGAAGACGCTGAAGGCTTCGTAATTGATAACCAACTCGCTATGCAATTTGGTTTAGCGAAGACTAATCATCAGCTATTATTTGGCTTTGAATATCAAACCCTTGATTCTACATTTGACTATGCCGATACTTTTGGTGCAAATACGCCAACACTTGATTTATCAAATCCAGATCACAGCCAGTTTAATGCAGCTACTACAGCCGCTTTAGATAGCTATCGTCAATTTAGCCGTTTAGAGCAATCTCAACGTGGTTTTTATCTTCAAGATGAGATAAAGCTCGATGCGCTGACAGTGATTGCTGGCCTTCGTTATGATAATTACTACAGTGTTACAGATGATACGAAAAGCGGTATATCTAGTAGTCAAGAAATCGATCAAAGCGATACCACTTTTCGTATGGCAGCAATTTATACCTTTGATAATAACATTGCTCCTTATGCCAGTTACTCAGAATCATTCGAGCCCACTTCGGGGGTAGATACCTTAACTGGCAAAGCATTTAAACCAACGACCGCAGATCAAATTGAAGTCGGGATGAAATATCACAACAATGATGCAACAACTAAAATAACCGCGGCCTTTTTTGATTTGCGCAAACAAGATGTGGTGGTTAACACTCCAGACTTTATGAAATACACACAAAATGGTGAAGTACAATCGAAGGGTTTTGAGATCAGTGTTTATCAGCAACTCACTGACACTCTTGATGTTACTGTAAATCTAACAGATATGGATGTTGAGGTAATAGATAATCCACAAAACCCGGCATTGGAAGGTAAAACACCAATTTGGGTAGCAGAGCAACAAGCCTCAATGTGGTTAAATTACTTCTTTAACGATGCACTGGAATTTAATGGCGGTGTACGTTATGTCGGTGAAAGTCAGTTAGATGCCTTAAATTCCGATACAGTACCGGGTTATACCTTGCTTGATGCTGCCGCTAGCTATCGTTTTAACGACAGCTATAAAATCGGTTTAGCCGTGAGTAACTTAACAGACAAACGTTATGTGGGTGCTTGTTTTGATATAAATGGCTGTTGGATGGGCGCTGAGCGCAGTGTTGAGCTTAGTTTAAACGCCTCATTTTAAGTATCTAAACTCGTTATGAACGCTGAACACCTCGCCCTTAGTAAGCTGTTAAAGCTTGCTAAGGGCTACCACAGTGCTTTAAAAGTACCAGAACAATCAACAGATTGGCTCGATATACAATCGAGTTCATTGCTGGTTGCAAGGTTACACCAGTATTGGCAGCAGCAATACCCCGCTGCTGGGCGCAGTTATTGGGCAATCAAAAGCTGGGGCATGCTGTATTGGCAACCTGTCTATTTAGCGCTTATCAGCGTTCATGAACTTAATATGAGTTTTTCTTTGCAAAACTTTAAGCAACACTATCAGCAAGGTGTTATTGCAGGGCTGCAACTATCCACTATAAAAGCGCAGTACCATCAAAACCAGCAACAGGCAGTAACGGATATGGCTGCCCATTTGAAACGCTATGTTGTTAAGTTACTCACAGATTTAAACCTCGTTGCAAGGCTTAATGAGCGTTTGGCGATGTCCTTATTAGCTGACACGCTATTAGCAATACTACTACTTCATGCAAAGCGAAAGCCGCAGTTTAATATTCATGTAATGGCAGCGCACTGGTTGCATGCTCTCGATATATCAGAGGCGGGGGAGTTTATTATGCTTACAGCTTGCTCAGACTCATTAGCATTAACGCGAAAAACATGTTGTTTGCATTACCAAATAGGTAATGTTGCAAAGTGCGCTAATTGCCCAAAACAACCTCAGCAAATTAAAGTTCAACGGATGCAACAGGAGTTAATAGCAGTATGTTACAGCTAAATAAAAAGCAAAAAGCGAGTATAAACTCGCTTTTCTAGCTAAGGTAAACACTACTGCACTTACTTTTTAACTGGGCGTTTCCAACCGGTTAAGTTGCGCTGTTTTGAACGCGCGATTGCTAGCTGTTCATTTTCAACTGTGCTGGTGATCACAGAACCTGCACCAACTGTTGCTGTTGCGCCAATGTTTACCGGTGCAACAAGCGATGAGTTAGAGCCAATAAAGGCATTATCACCAATAATGGTTTTGGCTTTATTTACGCCATCATAGTTACAGGTAATAGTACCGGCACCAATATTTACTTTTTCGCCAATTTCAGCATCGCCTAAGTAAGAAAGATGGTTTGCTTTAGAGCCTTTGCCTAAACGGGTTTTTTTCATCTCAACAAAGTTACCAATATGCGAGTCTTCTTCCATAATGGCACCTGGGCGCAGGCGAGCATAAGGACCTAAAGTACACTTGTCGGCTACGCTAGCATCCTCAATTAAGGTATTAGCTTTAATAATCACGTTATCGCCAATCGTACAATTTTTAAGTACGCAGTTAGGGCCAATTTCAACGTTATTACCAAGGGTAACTTTACCTTCAAAAATAACGTTTACGTCAATTAATACATCTTCACCAGTTGTCACTTCGCCGCGTACATCAATGCGAGCAGGATCGGCAAGCGTTGCACCATTAAGCATTAACTGTTCGGCTTGCCACGACTGATATGCGCGTTCAAGGCCTGCAAGTTGTACGCGGTTATTTGCACCTTCAACTTCCATTGGATGATCTGGTTGTGCTGAGCTTATCTCTACACCTTCACTGTGCGCCATTGCGACTATATCTGTGAGGTAGTATTCACCTTGCGCGTTTTCGTTAGATAAGTTGCCTAACCAGCTTTTCAGCAGTTTACCGTTTACAGCCATAATGCCAGTGTTTACTTCGTTAATAAGTAATTGCTCTGCGCTTGCATCTTTTTGCTCAACAATACCCACTAGCTTGCCATCAACACGTAACATACGGCCATAACCATTAGGGTTAGCTAAATTAACAGTAAGCACGGCTAAGCCGTTTTTAGGTGTGGCAGCGAGTAAACGCTCAAGGGTTGATTGCTTTGTCAGTGGTACGTCACCGTATAAAACCAATACAGTGTCTTCATCATTAATATGTGGGTTTGCTTGTGCCACTGCATGGCCAGTACCAAGCTGCTCAGCTTGAAGTACCCAGTTTACATCGTTGTCAGCAAGTTGTTGTTGTAATAATTCGCCGCCATGACCAAAAACTAAGTTAGTAGATGTCGCACCGAGTGCTTTAGCATTATCGATAACGTGTTGCACCATAGGTTTACCGGCAACTTTGTGCAGCACCTTAGGTAGAGCAGAACGCATACGAGTACCTTTACCCGCAGCAAGAATTACAGTAGTAAGTGACATTAAAACAATTTCCTTCTTTCTTTGTTTTATTGAAATAAATAAGCGCGTGTAAATTCAAAAAGATTACGTAAGTCACATCATGTGCACTTACTCAATGGCAATCTAGCAGTAGCCACTGAATCTAAGCTGAAATCACAACTTGCTTTGTATTAGTTATATTGTAACGGGGATCGATGAAGGATATAAGTAAAAATAATGATAAAGAGCTGTAAAAGTAGAGTTTAGAAAAATGATAGCGTTCTAATAAGATAACAATGCAGTATATTTCAAGCACAAAAAAGCCCACATAAAGTGGGCTTTTTGAAAACCAGATAGGCTTACTTTTTACGTAATTGCTGAATAACGCGTAGCTGTGCAATTGCTTCTGCAAGTTGTACTGCTGCTTGTTGATAATCTAATTCAGCGGCTGAAGAATTCGCCATTTGCGCTTCAGCTTCACGTTTAGCTGCTTCTGTTGCTTGTTCGTCAAGGTCTTCACCACGAACCGCTACATCAGCCAAAATAGTCACTATGTTCGGTTGCACTTCTAGAGTACCACCAGCAACATACATTACTTCTTCGTGACCAAATTGCTTTACTAAACGTACCATACCAGGTTTAAGGGCAGTCAATAGTGGCGCATGTCCTGGGTTTACACCTAGTTCACCTTCACTACCGCTTACTTGAATCGATTCAACCAGACCAGAGAATAACTTCCGCTCTGCGCTTACTACGTCAAGATGTACAGTCATAGCTGCCATACTACCCTCCTAATTACATGTTTTTGGCTTTTTCTTGAGCTTCTTCGATAGAGCCAACCATGTAGAACGCTTGCTCTGGCATATCATCAAATTCACCGTTTAAGATGCCTTTGAAGCCAGCAATTGTGTCTTTAAGTGACACGTATTTACCCGGTGATCCTGTGAAAACCTCTGCCACGAAGAATGGCTGAGATAGGAAACGTTGGATTTTACGTGCACGAGATACAAGTTGCTTATCTTCGTCAGAAAGCTCGTCCATACCTAGGATTGCAATGATGTCTTTAAGTTCTTTATAACGCTGAAGAACTGTCTGAACGCCACGTGCTGTATCGTAGTGCTCTTGACCAATTACTAATGGATCAAGTTGACGTGAAGATGAATCAAGTGGGTCTACCGCTGGGTAGATACCAAGTGACGCGATATCACGCGAAAGTACTACTGTTGCATCTAAGTGAGCAAACGTTGTTGCTGGAGATGGATCCGTTAAATCATCCGCAGGTACGTATACCGCTTGGATTGAAGTGATTGAACCCGTCTTAGTAGATGCGATACGCTCTTGCAGTACACCCATTTCTTCAGCAAGTGTAGGCTGGTAACCTACCGCTGATGGCATACGACCAAGAAGTGCAGATACTTCAGTACCAGCAAGTGTGTAACGGTAGATGTTATCTACGAAGAAAAGTACGTCGCGACCTTCGTCACGGAACTTTTCAGCCATAGTAAGACCTGTTAACGCTACGCGTAAACGGTTACCTGGAGGCTCATTCATCTGACCGTATACAAGCGATACTTTATCAAGTACGTTTGAATCGTTCATTTCATGGTAGAAATCGTTACCCTCACGAGTACGCTCACCAACACCGGCGAATACTGAGTAGCCGCTGTGCTCGATTGCGATGTTACGAATAAGTTCCATCATGTTTACGGTTTTACCAACACCGGCACCACCGAATAAACCAACTTTACCACCTTTAGCGAATGGACATACAAGGTCGATTACCTTGATACCAGTTTCTAAAAGTTCTACTGAACTTGATTGCTCTTCGTATGAAGGCGCTGCACGGTGAATAGACATACGGTCTTCTTCGCCGATTGGACCAGCTTCATCGATTGGCTCACCAAGTACGTTCATGATACGACCAAGCGTTGCTTTACCAACTGGAACTTGAATCGCTTCACCTGTGTTTGATACTAATGCACCACGGCGTAAACCGTCAGTAGTACCTAGTGCGATAGTACGTACCACACCGCCACCTAGCTGTTGTTGAACTTCTAGAGTCAAACCAGCTAAATCGCCATCTGTTATTTTTAACGCGTCATATACGGCTGGCACGCTGTCTTGTGAAAATTCAATATCCACAACGGCGCCGATAATTTGGACGACCTTACCTAAACTCATGTCTATTCCTCTCGTTAATCTTTGCCCGAAGCATTAAACTGCTGCTGAACCAGAACAAATCTCACTAATTTCTTGTGTGATTGCCGCTTGGCGAGCCTTGTTATAAACAAGCTGTAACTCATCCATAAGGTCGCCTGCGTTATCAGTTGCAGCTTTCATTGCAACCATACGGGCGGCCTGTTCAGAGGCAGCATTTTCAACTACACCTTGGTATACTTGAGATTCCACAAAACGAACCATTAATGTATCCAAAATTGCTTTTGGATCTGGTTCGTAAATGTAATCCCAACGGTGTGCAAGTTCTTTGCTTTCGTCTTTTGGCAAAGGCAACAACTGATCGATTGTTGGCTCTTGCTTCATGGTATTTACAAACTTGTTGTAAACCACATACAAGCGGTCTAATTTGCCTTCATTGAATGCTTCAAGCATTACTTTTACCGGACCAATTACGTCGGTAATAGAAGGCGCATCGCCTAACCCTGATTTTTTGGCAAGTACTGTTCCACCAAAACGGTTAAAGAAAGTGCCGGCTTTTGAGCCCATAACTGCGAAATCAGCAGAAACACCTTTTTCTTTCCACGCTTTGATATCTAAAGATACTTTCTTAAACTCATTAGAGTTTAAGCCACCACATAAACCACGGTCGGTAGAAATGACGATATAACCAACGCGCTTGACCTCACGCTCTTCCATATATGGATGGCGATATTCAAGGTTAGCATTAGCAACATGACCGATCACTTTGCGTAAATTTTCAGCGTACGGACGGCTTGAAGCCACTCGTTCCTGTGCCTTTTTCATTTTAGACGCAGCAACCATTTCCATAGCGCTAGTGATCTTTTGAGTATTTTTAATACTACCGATCTTGCTTTTAATCTCTTTTCCGCTGGCCATGACTCTTTCTCCGAATCAAGGTGTGCTTTAGCGAACTAAAGCGCACCATTTATAACTAAATTACCAAGTTTGCGTAGATTTAAACTTCTCTAGAAGTTCTTTAAGCTGCGCTTCGATCTCGGCATTGTAGTTACCAGTTTCATTGATTTGAGCCATAAGCTCTGCGTATGTGCTGTTTGCATAAGAAAGTAACCCAGCTTCGAAATCCATGATTTTAACGATTTCGATATCTTGAAGGTAACCTTTCTCTGCTGCAAATAACGACAAAGACATTTCAGCAACAGACATTGGCGCGTACTGTTTCTGCTTCATTAGCTCTGTTACACGCTCACCATGCTCAAGTTGAGCACGAGTTGCATCATCAAGGTCAGACGCGAACTGCGAGAACGCAGCTAATTCACGATACTGAGCTAGGGCTAGACGAATACCGCCACCTAGTTTCTTAACGATTTTAGTTTGTGCAGCACCACCAACACGCGATACCGAGATACCAGCATTTACTGCCGGACGGATACCTGAGTTGAATAAGTCAGTTTCTAAGAAGATCTGACCATCGGTGATAGAGATAACGTTAGTCGGTACGAACGCAGAAACGTCGCCGCCTTGAGTTTCAATGATTGGCAATGCCGTCAATGAACCTGTTTTACCTTTCACTTCACCATTGGTGAACTTTTCAACGTACTCAGCGTTTACACGCGATGCACGCTCAAGAAGACGAGAGTGAAGATAGAATACGTCACCTGGGTATGCTTCACGACCTGGTGGACGCTTAAGTAGCAATGAGATTTGACGGTAAGCAACTGCTTGCTTAGATAAATCATCATATACGATTAATGCGTTTTCACCACGGTCACGGAAGTATTCACCCATAGTACAGCCCGCGAACGGTGCTAAGTACTGAAGTGCCGCAGACTCAGAAGCAGATGCAACAACTACGATAGTATTTGCTAATGCACCGTGCTCTTCTAATTTACGTACTACGTTAGCAATAGTAGATGCTTTTTGACCAATCGCTACGTACACACACTTAACGCCTGTGTCTTTTTGATTGATGATTGCATCGATTGCTAGTGCAGTTTTACCTGTTTGGCGGTCACCGATCACAAGTTCACGTTGACCACGACCCACTGGGATCATCGCATCGATAGATTTATAACCAGTTTGTACTGGCTCATCTACTGATTTACGTTCGATTACACCCGGTGCAATTTTTTCTACAGGTTCAAAACCGTCGTTATCTAAAGCGCCTTTACCGTCGATAGGTGCACCTAGTGTGTTTACAACACGACCAAGTAAACCAGCACCAACAGGAACTTCTAAAATACGACCAGTTGTGTATACTTTTACGCCTTCTGTAAGGTCAGCGTATGGACCCATTACTACTGCACCAATTGAGTCACGCTCAAGGTTTAGTGCGATAGCATAACGGTTGCCTGGAAGCTCAATCATTTCACCTTGCATACAGTCAGCAAGACCGTGAATGCGAATGATACCGTCAGTAACAGATACAATTGTACCTTCGTTACGAGCTTCACTTACAACTTCGAACTTCTCAATACGTTGTTTGATCAGATCAGAAATTTCAGTGGAATTAAGTTGCATGCTCTTCTTCCCAATTACGATTGTAGTGTAGTGGCTAAACGGTTTAATTTACCGCGAACAGTGCCGTCGATTACTGTGTCTCCAGCCTTAATCATAAGGCCACCAACAAGTGATTCGTCAACACTACAATTCAGCTTAACTTTGCGTGCGAAACGTTTTTCAAGTGCCGCTACCAGTGTTTCTTGCTGCGTTGCAGCAAGGGTTGTTGCAGAGGTGATGTCAACATCAATCTCTTTATCGTAATCTGCTTTAAAAGCAGAGAACAATTGTGCAACAGCTGGTAGGGCGGTCAAACGTCCATTTTCAGCCATCACCTTTACAAGGTTCTGACCGTATTCGTTGAGTTGCTCTGCACAAACAGAAATAACAATTTCTGATTGCTTATCAGCAGAGGCGCTTCCAGTTAGGAATTGAGCGACTTGTTCATTTTTCGCCACTTCTGAAGCAAAAAATAACATATCATTCCAACTCTCAACTACGCCTTTTTCAACGGCAAATTCAAAGGCCGCTTTAGCGTATGGGCGAGCGATTGTAGTCAATTCAGACATGCTCAGACCCTCCTATTAAAGCTCAGCTACAAGTTTTTCAACAATGTCGCTGTGCGCGGCTTCATTGATTTCGCGCTCTAGAATCTTCTGTGCGCCGATAACCGCTAAAGTAGCAACTTGCTTACGCAGTTCTTCTTTAACACGGTTACGCTCGGCTTCAATTTCAGAATGACCTTGAGCAATGATGTTTTCGCGCTCGTCGTGACCACGAGATGTCTCTTCGTCTACGATTTGCGTTGCACGCTTCTTAGCTTGCTCGATGATTTCAGCAGCTTGTGATTTAGCTTCTTTAAGTTCTGCAGTTGCTTTTTTACGAGCAAGTTCAAGATCTTTTTCAGCTTTATCAGAGGCCGCTAAACCATCTTCAATTTTTTTCTGGCGAGCTTCAATAGCACCGTTAAGTGGTGGCCACACAAACTTCATGCAGAACCAAACAAAAACGATAAATGCTATTAATTCGCCGAGTAGAGTAAGGTTTAAACTCACAACCACTCCTCCTTAGTCAATAGTTGATCGCGGATAAAGTATTTTTTCAATATTAAAGTGCGAACAACATGTATAGACCAATACCTACACCGATCATCGCGATAGCATCGATAAGACCCGCTACGATGAACATTTTAACTTGTAGTTGTGGTGCAAGCTCAGGTTGACGAGCAGCAGACTCAAGGAATTTACCACCTAAGTTACCAAAACCGATAGCAGTACCTAAAGCACCAAAACCGATAAGTAACGCTACAGCGATATATTTAAGACCTAGTACGATTTCCATTGTTTTCTCCGATTAATTTTCAAAGTTTAAAGTTTAAGTAAAAAAATCTTTATTGAACTGACGTCTGATTAATGATCAGTTGACGCCATGCTCAGGTATACAATTGTTAGCATCATGAAGATGAATGCTTGCAATACGATTACGAGAATGTGGAACACAGCCCATACGAAGTGCAGTGGTAATTGGAATAAGCCAATCGCTGCAATCAGAATGAAGATCAATTCACCTGCGTATAAGTTACCAAATAAACGTAGTGCCAATGAGATTGGCTTAGCAAACAAGGTTACTAGCTCTAGTAACAAGTTTACTGGAATAAATAGTGCTTGAACCACTGGGTTCTTAACGTTAAACGGTTGTAATGTAAGTTCTTTAACAAAACCCATAACGCCTTTAACGCGAATCGAATAAAAGATGATAAGTGCGAATACACCTAAACCCATTGCTAACGTTAAGTTAAGATCGGTTGTAGGTACCACTTTCATATAAGTATGCGATTGACCGCTTGAAATAACATCCCAAGACTCACCACTAATCAATGCCGCAGCAGTTGGTAGGAAGTCAACAGGTATTAAATCCATTAAGTTCATCAAGAATACCCAGACAAAAATTGTCAGAGCAAGAGGGGCAATTAGTTTACTTTTACCGTGAAAGGTATCTTTCACGTTAGAGTCAACGAATTCTACGACCATCTCGATAAAGCACTGAAATTTACCAGGAACACCAAGCGTTGCTTTATTCGCAGCGCGCTTGAAGATCCATAGAAAGATCAATCCTAAACCGATAGACCATGCTAGGGTATCGACATTAAGTACCATCCACCAATTGTTAGGGTCGTCGGATAGACGCACCTGACCGTTGGTTAGGTGGTGCTTGATGTAACCCGTTAGAGTTAGCTCTTCACCTGCAGCCATGTTATATCCCAAAAGTTAATGATTAAAAAAAACTGGCGCGAACAATCCAACGAACATCACTAATATAAAACTACAAAAAAATGGCAAAAAGATTACCGGATACAGTTTAAATATCAGCGCAAACAAAAAGATTGTTAGCAAAAATTTTAATCCGTTGCCGCGTTTAAACGAGGCAAACACTTGTTTTGCTTTACTAGCACCCATATAACGGAATGCGTAGATAACAAATACAAAATTAGGGAGCACCGCTACAGTGCCTCCAGCGATAGCTGAAAGGCCGGCATCTACTCCCCAACCAACAAAAATGATTACAGCAGCAACTAATGCTACAACACCCTGAAGACATATTAATTTTAATGCGGCAAGCCGATATGGCCTCGCTAACTTATTTGTCACGTTTAGTTAACCTTAGTGGCAATCTAATTGTCAGGGCATGAAAACTGGCGAAATTATACTGATTCCTACCAGTTTTGCAACTTGAGTCGGTGTATTGTGGTGCAAATTTGCGACGAATGTCTCTTTTTGGACATGATATTTATTAATGCTCGGAATTCTCTGCATTTATACGGCTTAAAATTCCATCTAACTCTTCTAAGTTAGTATACGAAATAACTAAGTTTCCTTTGCCTTTTTTGTTGTAGTTAATCTCAACTTTTGCACCCAAGTTTTCGGCTAATTGTTGTTCTAACTGCTTGACATCTGGATCTTTTTCGAAAGTTTCTTTTTTAGGGGCAGGTTCAATAATTGAACGAACTAATTTTTCTGTTTCGCGTACAGTTAAAGCCTTTGCTACAGCCAGTCGAGCAGCATCAGATTGTGCTTCACCTTCAAGGGCTAATAAACAACGCGCATGACCCATTTCAATATCGCCATGTTCCAACAATATTTTAACATCATCATTAAGGTTATTTAGTCGTAATAAATTAGTTACCGTCGTGCGTGATTTGCCTACGGCATCTGCCACTTGTTGGTGAGTTAATTCAAACTCAGTTAACAAACGGTGCAATGCAACCGCTTCTTCCATGGCATTTAGATCTTCGCGTTGAATATTTTCAATCAATGCGATGGCCACCGCAGCTTCATCAGGCACATCTTTAATGATACATGGTACTACGTCTAGCTTAGCTATTTGTGCAGCACGCCAGCGACGTTCACCAGCAATAATCTCATAACTGTTTTCTGCTACTGGACGAACTACAATTGGCTGAATAATCCCTTGCGATCGAATTGAGCTTGCTAGCTCTTCAAGCGCTTCTTCGGACATGTCTTTACGTGGCTGATATTTACCTGAGTGTAAAAACTCAATCGGTAGCTTTTGCAATTCACTACTGGTTGGCTGAATAATTACATCCTGCTCACTCACGTTGGGTTGTTCAGTGCGGGCACTCGGTGCTGGTTTTGACGAGCTTAATAAAGCATCGAGTCCTCGGCCTAAACCGCGTTTTTTAGCAGACATGTTCTTTTTACCTCAAGTTAGGCGACGATTGGGGATATTTTTTCTTTTCTGCGTAACATTTCACCGGCAAGTGCTAAATACGCTTTAGCGCCACTTGATGCCCGGTCATAATACATTGCGGGTGCACCAAAACTCGGCGCTTCAGCTAAACGTACATTACGTGGGATCACGGTGCGGTATACTTTATCGCCAAAATGTTGTTTAAGCTGCTCAGATACATCATTGGCCAAACGATTACGCGGATCGTACATAGTACGTAAAATCCCTTCAATCTGTAGTTTTGGATTAACTAACTTGGCTAATTGCGTAATTGTGTCCATTAATGCGGTTAAGCCTTCAAGCGCATAATATTCACATTGCATAGGCACTAAAATTGAATCCGCGGCCGCCATTGCATTCACCGTAAGCATGTTCAGTGATGGTGGGCAGTCGATAAAAATAAATTCATATTGATCAGATATTTTTTCAAGGGCATTGCGTAGTCGTACTTCTCGAGCATAAAGCTCCATCAGTTTAACTTCGGCGGCGGTAACATCACCATTGGCAGCAATTAAATGATATTCACCAGAGGTTTCTTTAGTAACAACTTCTTCAATTGGTTTATCTTCGATTAATAAATCATAAATTGTTGCCACATCGCCGTATTTGTCTACGCCGCTCCCCATGGTTGCATTGCCTTGCGGATCGAGATCAATAAGCAACACTTTACGTTTAGTTGCAGCCATTGATGCCGCGAGATTAACTGCTGTGGTGGTTTTACCCACACCACCTTTTTGGTTTGCTATTGCGATGACTTTTGCCACAGTATCTCTGATCCCTAGTCTTTAGAAAGAATAATTAAATGTCTTTGCGCATCTAATTTTGGTACTTCCAAGGTGATTTTTTGCTCGAACTTAACACCTGCTGGTAAAGATTCTAGCTCTTCACTTGGAAATACGCCTTTTAAGGCAATAAACTTACCTGAATGATCAATCAAGTGCGAACACCAGTCAACCATATCTTGTAAAGATGCAAAAGCACGACTCAATACACCATCTAATTTAACACTTGGTTGATAATCTTCAACTCTAGACTGCACTGGGGTTACATTTTTCAGACCTAGCTCATGTTTTACCTGCATTAAAAAACGCACGCGTTTACCTAAACTATCTAATAAAATAAATTGTGTATCAGGTAATGCAATAGCTAATACGATACCCGGAAGGCCAGGACCCGTACCAACATCAATATAATGATGACCGGGTAGGTGAGGTGCAACAACTAAGCTATCCATAATATGCTTAATCATCATATCCTCAGGTAAACGCACTGAGGTTAAATTATAAGCTTTGTTCCATTTGTTGAGTAACTCAACATATTGAACCAATTGTTGCTGTTGTTTTTCAGTTAGCGCAATATCAGTTTGCGCTAACAAAGTAGTTAATTGTTGCTGTAACACAGTATTCCTTAATGACTACGCAATTTTACGTAGTAAGCCTTGCTTCTTCAGATAAACTAATAATAGCGAAATAGCAGCAGGCGTGATACCTGAAATACGTGATGCTTGACCGATTGTATCAGGACGCGCCTCAGTTAATTTAGCAACCACTTCATTTGATAGACCCGATACGATCGAGTAATCATAATCTTTAGGCAAAATAGTTAACTCATGACGAAGTTGCTTATTGATCTCTTCTTGCTGACGAGCAATATAACCTGCGTACTTAGTGTGGATCTCAACTTGCTCTAACGCTGTTGCATGATCAAACTCAGATCCTAATCCTTCGATCGCCATTAGATCGTTATAACGGATCTCAGGGCGACGTAATAATTCTTCTAAACTTGCCTCTCGGGTTAATGGTGTTTTAAGTAAGCCATTAACTTGATCAATTACAGCGTGATCTTTATGGATCCAAGTTTCTTTGATCCGTTGAGATTCTTTTGCAATGATATCCATTTTTTCATTAAATGCTTGCCAGCGTTCATCGTTAACTAAACCAAGTTCACGACCTTTTGCTGTTAAACGAATATCAGCATTGTCTTCACGTAGTAACAAACGGTATTCAGCACGACTAGTAAACATACGGTACGGTTCTTTGGTACCTAGTGTAGTTAAATCGTCGATTAATACACCGACATAAGCTTCATCACGGCGTGGTGTCCAAGGCTCTTTACCTTGCACTTGCAATGCTGCATTCATACCGGCAATTAAGCCTTGTGCACCGGCTTCTTCATAGCCTGTAGTGCCATTGATCTGTCCAGCAAAGAACAAACCATCAATAAATTTGGTCTCTAATGATTTCTTTAAATCGCGTGGATCAAAAAAGTCGTACTCGATAGCATAGCCTGGACGGCAAATATGTGCATTTTCAAAGCCAGTGATTGATTGCACAATCTCTAATTGCACATCAAATGGCAAACTAGTTGAAATACCATTTGGATAAAGCTCATAAGATGTTAGGCCTTCAGGCTCAACAAAAATTTGATGTTTGTCTTTATCTGCAAAACGAACAATTTTATCTTCAATAGAAGGACAGTAACGTGGACCAATCCCTTCAATAACACCTGAGTACATAGGTGAACGATGTAAATTATTGCGGATCACATCATGAGTTTTTTCATTGGTGTATGTGATGAAGCAAGAAATTTGTTGTGGATGATCTAATTGCTTACCCATAAATGAAAACACCGGTGTTATAGCATCACCAGGTTGTTGTTCCATTTTACTAAAATCAACTGTACGGGCATCAATACGTGGTGGCGTTCCAGTTTTTAAGCGATCAACACGAAATGGTAATTCACGTAAACGATTTGCTAATGCAATTGAAGGTGGATCACCAGCGCGACCACCTTTGAAGTTTTCTAAGCCAATGTGAATTTGGCCACCAAGGAAAGTGCCTACGGTTAATACCACTGAAGGTGCGCTAAAACGCAGTCCCATTTGAGTAACAACACCGGTTACTTTATTATTTTCAACAATCAGATCATCACATGATTGCTGAAAGATCTTCAGGTTATCTTGGTGTTGTAAAATATCTTGAATAGCAGCTTTATATAAAGCGCGATCTGCTTGTGCACGAGTAGCTCTTACTGCAGGTCCCTTTGAAGAATTTAAAGTACGGAATTGAATACCGCCTTTATCAATTGCTTGGGCCATTGCACCACCTAGTGCATCAATTTCTTTAACCAAATGACCTTTGCCAATACCACCAATTGCTGGGTTACATGACATCTGACCAAGGGTATCCATATTGTGAGTCAGCAGTAGGGTATTCATACCCATACGTGCAGCAGCTAACGCAGCTTCTGTACCTGCATGTCCACCACCAACAACAATAACATCAAAATTTTCGTGAAAAATCATTTCGGGATCCTACTTAATCAACCAGCAAACTTTCAAGGGGGAGCGTATTCTACCTATAAATTTACAGAAGATAAATGATTAAACTGTGGCCAAGATCTAAGTAAATGATCTCTAATAATATAAAGGATCTTTTAAAGAGATCTTTTATTACTGTTACTACTACTGAGCATGATTTCTGTTGATAAGGTTTAGTTTACTTATTAAAACATAAAGTTAGATCGGATCTAAAGGTGTTAATATGATCGGATCTAACTGATTATAAGCTCTGATCAAAAAGGCTCTTTATGCACAGGGGGTATTGGATCAGATCTTATCCAATGGATAACATAGTCTTAAAACGCAGTTAGATCATAGCTTATCCACAATCTGATCTAAATACTCAGTAAATTGTGGGTAACTTTAAATTTGGATCTAAACTGTGATCTTAATTAAATACGGTTTATTTGCTCGATCCAGCTTGGTAACCAAGCTAATGCGGTGTCTTCTGGTAGTTCTTCATCAAGAATATTCAACTCTAAGCGCTCTGCTATACAGTGCGCGCCTTTACTTACTAAAAGTTGTTCCAGATTACGGCCAGCGAGGTTATAGGTATCATAACTGGTGTCACCTAAACCAATAACACTAAACTTTAATCCTTTTAAATCATTAACTTGATTAATATCTTCAACAAAGGATAAAAGGTTCTCAGGGTAATCACCAGCACCATAAGTAGAAGTACACAATAACCAGATAGTATTTTCTTGGTTTATCTGTGAAAAGTTAGGTTGATCATGAACTTCTGTAGTGATCCCTTGAGTAACTAACTGCTCTGCTAGTTGCTCACCTACATACTCAGCAGATCCCATTTGGCTGCCTATAATGATATTAACGGAGTTCATAATTCTATTTGATCACACAACTGCTTACTTATAGGCTTATGATAACTGAGTTTACTCAGCAGTAAAGCCTTGAATGAAAGTTTGTATAAGTATTTAAGGTACAATTTTTGATTGTTTTTATTTTTAATTCGTAATTGTTTGATATATATAAATAAAATAAAGTATTCCAATATGTAATCTTCTGATCAAGCTGTTGATAAAAAGTGGGAAAGCTGGGTAGTAAAAACATAAGATCTTATTTTTATTTTACTAAGCTATTGATTTTACGTTTTATGAGTGGTGAATTTTCGTTTCATTAAGAGTTTTAAAACGAGTGATCAGAATGTGGATAGATCGCCTGTTGATAACGATCGTTTTGGCTATAAATTAATTTATGAAATGCCAAAAAATATTTCAAGTAGGGTGCTAAATAAGTAATTAATGGCAATTAAAGTTGATTTAGTGGGTTTATTGCTCGATTTATACTGTTTGAGCTAATAAATTGAGTACTTTTTATATGCCTCTAAGTTAAAAATGATCAAAAAAGCCCAAATTGTGGATAACAATTTGAGCTTGTGCTGATCAATTTCTAAATTAGTTGCTATTTTTATCACTAATTATGATTTTAATTTTGTATAAATAGCTTTTAAAACTCCGATTAGAATAAATGATCGCTACTTTTTGTGCTATTAAAAGTACTGCTAGCGGTAAAAATATAGGCTTTTGTGGCATCAAATAGTGCATTACCAAGCGTATATCTTTGCACGCCATGTGCAAATAATGAGCTGCTATTACTACTATTATCGCAAAGGAAATCACTTTTTAATGGCTGTGCCATCACGTTAAGTGGCACCTTAAGTGTCGTTGTTATTTGCTTTATTGCTGTTAAATCGGATAATCCAGGGATAAAAATACCATCAACGCCAGCGTCTTGATAAGCCAAAGATCGAGTTATTACATGTTCAAGAGAAGCCATATTTTGGCTGTAGCAATCAGTTCTAGCATTGATAAATAGCTGTGAAAAACCATACTTTTTAAGTGTATTTTTAATCGCTTTAAGGATTTCTACTTGGTGTTCTAGGGAGCGTAACTGAGCTGTTTTTTTATCTGAATCCTCAATATTAATACCGACAGCACCTAATTTGGCTACGGCCAAAACATGCTGACAAATAGTGTTTACGTCATTACTGTAACCTGATTCAATATCCACAGAAACAGCAATATTAACAGCATCGATTATTGGTTTTAGCTGACTTATAAACTCCTCAAATGAGCATTGTTCGCCATCTTCTTGACCTCGAGATTGTGCCATCCCCCAACTTGTTGTGGCGATAGCAGCAAAACCAGTATCAGCTAATATGCGAGCGCTTAATGGATCCCACGCATTTGGTAATAAAAATAATTGATCTTGTTTATGTAATTGATGAAAGGTTTGGTATTTATTCATAATGATCTCAAAAGTGAATTTCATTATGACTATAAAAAGATTACGGTGACTACGCTGGCCAAATTCGGCACTGAACGTAAATTTTAAGCTCGTTGTAAAAACCTAAAAGGCAGTGATAGCGACGGATAATTTAGAGCGGTTGGTCAAGTCTGGTTATTAAATAACGACTTTTATTTTTTATTGAATACAGCTAATACCAATCGTGTAAAGTTACTGACAATTTATAGCGACAGATAAATACAGTGATAACAAGGCGTAAATTTTGACATGTAGTTGTTCTAATTGAAAAAATTATAACGCAGTTAGCGCTTTATGTAGTTCGCTAGAATGGTTAAATATTTAAGTCGATTGGTATAATAATATACTGGTTTTTGAAGGGGACTAAGAGTGCTTATATAAGCACCCTTAGTTTTTAATTATTTACCGATACAAAACGAGCTGAAAATTTTGCCAAGTAGATCGTCAGAGGTAAATTCACCGGTGATCTCGTTTAAGTAGTTTTGTGTTAAACGTAGTTCTTCAGCTAGGATCTCACCGGCAATATGCATCTCTAATTGGTCTTTGCCAGTTTGTAAATGATGAGCTGCGCTATCGAGTGCATCCAAGTGACGACGACGGGCCATAAAGCCGCCTTCGGTAGCTCCCTGAAAACCTATACATGCCTTTAAGTGAGTACGAACTAACTCTATACCATCAGCATTTTTAGCACTTAAGCTGATCACTGGATATTGCTGGTTTTCGCTCATACCGACTTCGTCACCCGATAAATCGGCTTTATTTCGGATCACGGTTACGCCCATACCGGCAGGTAGTTTTGCCATAAACTCTGGCCAAATAGCATGTGGGTCAGTGTCTTTGGTATCAGTGCCATCAAGCATAAACAACACGCGGTCGGCTTGTTTTATTTCATCCCATGCGCGTTCAATGCCTATTTGCTCAACGCGGTCTGGGCTTTCGCGCAGGCCTGCAGTATCTATAATATGTAGCGGCATGCCATCAATGTGAATGTGTTCTCGTAGTACGTCACGGGTGGTGCCGGCAATTTCAGTAACAATAGCGGCTTCACGCCCTGCAAGTGCATTTAGTAAACTAGATTTGCCTGCGTTAGGGCGCCCAGCAATCACCACGCGCATACCTTCACGCATAATGCTGCCTTGTTTTGCTTGATTGGTCACATTGCTTAGCTGAGTGATAATGGCATTTAGATCACTAGAGACTTTACCGTCAGATAAAAAGTCTATTTCCTCATCGGGAAAATCAATGGCCGCTTCAACGTACATACGCAAGTGAATGACTTTTTCAACTAAGGTATCAATGTGCTTAGAGAACTCGCCCTGGAGTGATTGTAAGGCGCTTTTGGCTGCTTGTTCTGAAGTGGCATTAATTAAGTCAGCAATTGCTTCTGCTTGGGTTAAGTCCATTTTGTCGTTCATAAAGGCGCGCTCAGAAAACTCGCCTGGCTTTGCTAATCGCACACCTTCAATTTGGCTAATTTCTTTAAGTAGCATATCCAGTACTACAGGACCTCCATGGCCTTGTAGTTCAAGTACATCTTCGCCAGTGAAAGAGTTTGGCCCGGCAAAATAAATAGCAATACCTTGATCAAGTTGCTCGCCAGCAAGACTGTTAAATGGCACGTAATCGGCGTAACGCACCTTAGGGCAACGACCAATAATCTGTTCGGCGACGGTTTTTACTAAACTGCCAGAAACGCGAATAATACCAACGCCACCACGACCAGGTGCGGTTGCTTGTGCTGCAATTGTGTCTTGATTGATCATGCTAATAGTTTGCCAACTTAAAGAGTAATGGTATGGGCGTATTGTAACCTATGCAGTTATGACTGGCGAATAGCGGGCAATAAAAAAGGCGACCAATGGTCGCCTTAATTTAAGTAACTGAGCAAATTAGCCCCTGACTTTTATTCCTTGCTTTTCCATACCGCGATAGATGATCAGCATCTGTGCGATAGAGATAAGGTTTGATACTAACCAGTAAAGTACTAGACCAGATGGGAACCAAAGGAAGAACACTGAGAAGATAACCGGCATAAAGGTCATCATCTTTTGTTGCATCGGATCAGTTACCGTCATTGGTTGTAGCTTCTGAGTAATAAACATACTGGCACCAAATAAGATTGGTAGTACGTAGTATGGGTCTTTCGCAGATAAGTCAGTTAACCAAAAAATAAATTCAGCATGACGCAGTTCTGTTGATTCTAAGAATACATAAAATAGCGCTAAGAAAATTGGCATTTGCAGCAAAATAGGGAAACAGCCACCCATAGGGTTTACTTTCTCTTTGCGGTACATTTCCATGGTTGCTTGGCCGAATTTTTGACGGTCATCACCAAACTTTTCTTTTAATGCAGCCATTTTAGGCTGTAGGGCACGCATCTTCGCCATTGACGTATATTGCGCTTTGGTAAGTGGGTACATTGCTGATTTAACAATCACAGTAATGGCGATAATTGCCACACCCCAGTTACCTAGTATGCTATGTAGCCATTTTAATAGTATAAATAACGGCTGTGAGATAAACCATAACCAACCGTAATCGACAGTTAAATCTAAGTTCGGATGAATAGCTTCAAGTATATCCGACTCTTTAGGGCCCATATAGTAAGTTGCACCAAGAGTTGCTTGTTGGTTCGCTTGTACATTTATCGGCTCACCTTTAGCACCAATAATTGCTGCGTTGCCTTTAGCAATTAAGCTGTAAAGGGTATTTTGCTGTTCTTGCGAAGGAACCCACGCACTTACAAAGTAGTGCTGAATAAAAGCAATATAACCACCTTGCGTATTAATGCTAAGGTTTTTGTCGGCCATATCAGAAAAGCTATATTTCTCGTACTTTTCCTCAGCAGAACCATAGGCAGCACCTAAGTAGTTTTGGTCAACTAAGCTGCCTTTATCTTGTACTGTGCGTTTTACTTGCGTATACAGCTGTACTTGAATTGGCTCTGCGGTGGTGTTATTTACTGAGTATTCTAAAGCAACATCGTATTGACCTTTTTTGAATACATACGTTTTAGTAAAACTAACACCTTTGCTATCAGTAAATGTAAGTGGTACGCGAAGTTCGTCACCTGTTAAAGCAAATGTTTTTTGCTCAGAGTGATAAACCGGGCGACCTTCTGCAGATGCATCTGGGCCATTTAAGCCTATTAAACCACTTTGAGAGAAATATTGTTTACCATCAAACTCACCAAGTAACATATAAGGCGTTTCGCTGCCTTTTGTTTCTTCGTATTGCAGTAAGTCAGCTTCAACAATATCACCACCACGGGTGTCAATTTTAACTTTGAATACGTCAGTCGTAATTTCAATAACTGAACGTTTCGCGGTTGTTGCTGCAGTAGGTAATTCACCATCGGTTGATGATGGAACATAATCATCAGAGTCAGGGGAATTAGTTTGTAGTGTTTGTGTGTTGGCACTAGGATCGACTTTTGGTGCGTTGTAGTCTTTATTCCACTCTTGGAACAATAAAAACGATACAAGCATCAGGCCGATGAATAAAAACGTGCGTTGCGATTCCATAACAGCTCTTATTTCTCGTGTTGGTGGTTAATATGGGTTAATTTTTCAGGTACGGGATCATCCCCACCTGAATGTAAAGGATGACATTTTAATATGCGTTTAACCGCTAACCAACTCCCTTTTACAGATCCATGCAAATTAATTGCTTGAATAGCATAACTAGAGCAGGTTGGATTAAAGCGACAATGCGGACCTAACAGCGGACTAATCCACTTTTGATAACCACGAATTAATAACACTAAACAGCGCTTAGGAAAAGCAACAAGTGGTTTTAGTAACCTCATGATGTTCAAGCCTCTGCGTAATATTTAGTGAATGGATACCATGAATTTAAACGCCCAAAATGGAATTTTAAATGCATGATTAAAAGGTGAGCTAAAGATACCTTAATTAACCATGTAATTCTATTGCTATTGGCTCTGTTTATTGGATTTAGCCGATTTGTTGGGGCGTTTTTTAAACGGCGGTGGTTTTGGTGCACCAGGTTTACAGCGTTCGTTAATCTTGCGCCATAATTTAGTGAGTTGTTTAGTTAGCTCTTCATTTGACTGTTCATCAATACCACTTTTAACCATCAGCACAATATCGACATTATCAATAGTGTGTTGGTTTAAACGAAAACTTTCGCGAGCAAGACGTTTAATACGGTTTCGTTGGCAAGCTTTTTTAACCCGTTTTTTAGCGACAGTGAGTCCTAAGCGAGGTTTTGCTTGGTCATTGGGTTTTGCTAATAAGGTAAAGAAAGGAGTTGCGGCCCGAGCGGGTTCATTAAAGATGCGAGAGTAATGCGAGGGAGTTAACAGACGTAACTCCCTGCCAAAGTTAAAGTCTTCCACTTATATATTAAGCAGAAAGAACTTTGCGGCCTTTAGCGCGGCGACGAGCTAATACTTTACGGCCATTTACAGTTGCCATGCGAGCACGGAAACCGTGTGCACGTTTGCGTTTTAAAACGCTAGGTTGAAAAGTTCTTTTCATAACAATTCCATCCGATCGGTTAAAGGTTAAAACATCCTATGCAGGTCGCGATCCTGGCACAGGTGCCATTGCGAGCGCGAGATATTATCGATGAAGTGCCTTAAAGTCAACCATAATCGCATTTATAATAGAGGGGCGATAATAGATCTGTTGGCAGGATCTGCTAGGATCCTTATATTAAAGAAGTTTTCCACAGGCTCTGTATAAAAAGTGCATAAAAGCTTGGGGTAAGTAAAATAGATCACATAATTTGATCGCGATCCAAGCCCTTTTTTGCTATGATCATACTTTGAAGTTAAAAATAATTGCTATTAAAAATCAACGTCTTGCTTGTTTTTTTTAGCCAGATCATATTTTTCAAAAAAATCAATCTTGTACTTGTGGATAAAGTGCATTCATAATACTCGGTCTTGGGTTAATAAATTGCCTAAATAATAGTAATAAATGTATGATTTCCGGACACTAAAGATGACCGGGAATAAATACTAAGTCTTTGGGAGTTTAACTGTGTATCTGTCGGTTTGGCAAAGTTGTTTATATGTATTGCAAGATGAACTGCCTTCGCAGCAGTTCAGTATGTGGGTAAGACCACTACAAGCAGAAAGTACCGAAGATACCCTGACGATTTATGCACCTAATCGCTTTGTGCTTGATTGGGTAAGAGAAAAGTACTTAAACCGAATTAATGAATTACTTGTTGAGATTTGTAAGGATGAGGCGCCAGAGTTACGCTTTGATGTAGGTAGCAAGCCAATCCACAATGCGCAAGTGATCGCGCCTGCAACAACTGGCTCTGCGACCCCGATGAATCAGCCTGCAGCAAAGCAGCAACCAAAAGCAGCTAAAGCTGTGGTTGAGCCTGCACCTAAGTCTGGTTATAAATCAAACATAAAAGAAAACTACACCTTTGATAGTTTTGTTGAAGGTAAATCTAACCAGTTAGCAAAAGCTGCTGCGACGCAAGTTGCGGATAATCCTGGTGCTGCCTTTAACCCGGTATTTATATATGGTGGAACGGGTTTAGGTAAAACGCATTTATTACATGCGGTTGGCAATGGTATTATGGCAAATAAGCCAGATGCAAAAATTGTTTATATGCACTCAGAACGCTTTGTGCAAGATATGGTTAAAGCCCTGCAAAATAATGCTATTGAAGAATTTAAGCGTTATTACCGCAGTGTTGATGCTTTAATGATCGATGATATTCAATTTTTTGCTAACAAAGAACGCTCTCAAGAAGAATTCTTTCATACTTTCAATGCATTACTTGAAGGTAACCAACAAATTATTTTAACCTCAGATCGTTATCCAAAAGAGATTGAAGGGGTTGAAGATCGCCTTAAATCACGTTTTGGTTGGGGTTTAACCATCGCGATTGAGCCGCCAGAGCTTGAAACGCGAGTGGCTATTTTGATGAAAAAAGCCCAGCAGAGTAAAATAAATTTACCTCACGAAGTGGCCTTTTTTATCGCTAAAAAATTACGTTCAAATGTGCGTGAGTTAGAGGGCGCGCTTAATCGTGTGATTGCTAATGCAAACTTTACTGGTCGACCAATTTCGATCGACTTTGTAAAAGAAGCATTACGTGACTTGCTCGCTTTGCAGGACAAACTGGTCACGATAGACAATATTCAACGTACGGTTGCTGAATATTATCGTATTCGTGTCTCAGACCTGCTATCTAAGCGCCGCAGCCGCTCTATCGCAAGACCTCGTCAAGTTGCTATGGCACTGTCTAAAGAACTTACCAATCACAGCTTACCTGAGATTGGTGATGCCTTTGGTGGCCGCGACCATACTACAGTATTGCATGCGTGCAGAAAGATTAAATCACTACGTGATGAAAGCCACGAAGTGAAAGAAGATTACCAAAACCTAATAAGAACATTGTCATCTTAGGGCTGACTTTATTATGCAAATAACTATATCAAGAGAACAATTTTTAAAACCTTTGGTGCAAGTATCCGGCGCAATTGAACGCAAGCATACCTTGCCAATTTTATCTAACGTTTTGTTAGAGGTTGAAAATGGCGAGCTTTCAATGACAGGTACAGACCTTGAGATTGAACTTGTTGCAAAGGTTTTTGTTGGCGATGATACCGCTGATACTAAATTGACTTTGCCAGCTAAAAAATTACTCGATATTTGTAAAAGTCTGCCAGACGGTTCAGATTTAACGTTGAGCAGTCAAGATCACCAACTATTACTGACCAGTGGAAAAAGTCGCTTTTCATTAACTACACTCGCTGCGGAAGACTTTCCTAATCTTGAGCAGTGGGACGGTGAAGTTGAATTTCAACTAACGCGCTTAGAACTGCGAAAGTTACTTGAAAGCACTCACTTTTCGATGGCCAATCAAGACGTACGCTATTACTTAAATGGTATGTCGTTTGAAGTAGATAATACTGATATAAAAACAGTGGCTACTGATGGTCACCGTTTAGCAATTGCGCAAAAACAATTAACGCAATCGTTAAACACTCAACGTCAGCTAATAATTCCGCGTAAAGGCGTACAAGAAATTATGCGGCTAATGGTTGCTGATGATGAGTTGGTGACAATTCAATTTGGTGCAAATCATATTCGTATTTTAGATACAGAGTTTACTTTTACTAGTAAATTAGTTGATGGGCGTTTTCCTGATTACCGCCGAGTATTGCCACGTGGTGGTGATAAAGTGATTACCGCAAATCGTGAATGGTTACGCAGTGCGTTTCAACGGGTATCTATTTTATCGAACGAGAAGTTTAGAGGTGTACGGTTAAACTTATCGAACGGACTATTAAAAATTACCGCCAACAACCCAGAGCAAGAGCAAGCTGAGGAAGTGGTTGAAGTGAGCTATCAAGGTGATGACTTAGAAATTGGCTTTAACGTATCGTATGTTTTAGATGTATTAAATACATTAAAAACAGAAGACGTTTTATTTACGCTTGCTGATTCAAATAGTAGTGCATTGATAGAAGGTGCTGGCGATGAAGAAGCCATGTACGTTGTTATGCCAATGCGCTTATAAGGCACTATGAGTTTAAGTCATTTGAGCCTCAATAATTTTCGGAATATTGAGGCACTCACTGTAGAGCCAGTGAATGGTATTAACATAATTTATGGTGAAAATGGCAGTGGCAAAACCAGCCTTCTTGAGGCTATTTATTACCTTTCTCATGGCAAGTCTTTCCGCACCCCAAAACACAAAAGTATCATTACGCACCATAAAGAAAAATTCACCATTCATGGTCGTAAATCACTTTATAACTTATCAATTCCAATCGGTATTAGTAAGACTTTAAGTGGTGAGACCGAATTAAAAATACAGGGTAAGTCTAGTCGTCGAGTGTCTGAACTTGCCCAGTTAATGCCAGTACAAGTGATCACCCCTGAAAGCTATTCGTTGTTTTTTGGAGGTCCAAAAGAACGCCGAAAATTTTTAGATTTAGGATTGTTCCACGTGGAACAAGACTTTTTTTATTTGTGGCAATCTTTCAATAAAGTATTAAAGCAACGTAATGCATTATTGAAAAGTAAGCCTAAGAATTATTTTGATCAAATCAAGTTTTGGGATAAAGAATTTGTTAGACTGGCAGACCAAATAAATAATTTACGAATTGCGTATATAAGTAGGTTTAAGCAGCAATTTTTTGATAAAATGTGTGCAGAATTAACGCTTATACGCGATTTAGAAATAAGTTTTTATGCTGGTTGGAAAGAAAATGAATCTCTAGCCGACGCTCTCGAACAAAGCTTTGAGCGTGATAGTCGCCAAGGTTTTACAAATAAAGGGCCGCATAAAGCTGATTTCAGTTTTAGTGTCGCTGGCAATAGTGTGGAAAACACCTTTTCACGCGGTCAATTGAAACTATTGCTTTATGCGTTAAAAGTAACGCAAAATAGTTTGATTGAGTCAGAGACAGAAAAGCAATCAATATTGCTAATAGATGATCTACCTTCAGAGTTAGGGGAAGATACGAAAGAGAAAGTAGGACAGTTATTGTCGCACTGTAGCTCTCAAATATTTATCTCTACAATTCAATCTGAAAGTATTTCTGCTGTGGTGGAACCCATGCAACGAGAACTACAAATGTTCCACGTGAAACATGGCAACCTAATAACAAGATAAGTGGGATTAACCATGTCTGAGAATTACGATTCGTCGAGTATTAAAGTACTAAAAGGATTAGACGCAGTAAGAAAGCGTCCTGGAATGTATATAGGGGACACCGATGATGGCACAGGCTTACACCACATGGTGTTTGAAGTCGTTGATAACTCTATCGATGAAGCCTTAGCAGGTCATTGTGATGACATCTTTGTCTCAATTCATTTAGATGGTTCAGTCTCTGTTCGAGATAACGGCCGTGGTATTCCAACTTCAATTCATGAAGAAGAAGGCGTGTCAGCTGCTGAAGTAATTATGACAGTACTACATGCTGGTGGTAAGTTTGATGATAACTCATATAAAGTATCAGGCGGCTTACACGGTGTTGGTGTTTCAGTAGTAAATGCGCTTTCAGAAAAATTAAAGCTAACAGTTCGTCGTGAAGGCAAGTTACATGAGCAATTTTACACTATGGGTGTTCCTGATGCGCCACTAGCTGTAATTGGCGAATCAGAAACCACAGGTACTGAACTTCGTTTTTGGCCAAGTGGTGAGACTTTCACAAATTTAGATTTCCATTACGATATTTTAGCTAAGCGCTTACGCGAGTTATCATTCCTGAATTCAGGTGTGAGTATTATTTTAAATGATGAACGCGAAGAAAATAAAACAGACCACTTTAAATATGAAGGGGGTATTCGTGCCTTCGTTGAGTATTTAAACCGTAACAAGACACCTATTCATAAAGGTGTATTCCACTTTACTCATGAACGTGAAGAAGATGGTATTAGCGTTGAAGTATCAATGCAGTGGAATGATGCTTACCAAGAAAACATTTACTGTTTTACAAACAACATTCCACAACGTGATGGTGGTACTCACTTAGCCGGTTTTAGATCTGCGCTAACTCGTACACTTAACAACTATATGGAAAAAGAAGGCTTTAACAAAAAAGCTAAAACAACCAGTAATGCAACAGGCGATGATGCCCGTGAAGGCTTAACTGCAGTTGTTAGTGTTAAAGTTCCTGATCCTAAGTTCTCATCACAAACCAAAGATAAGCTAGTTTCAAGCGAAGTTAAATCAGCTGTAGAACAGGCAATGGCTGAGAAATTCACTGAATTCTTATTAGAAAATCCAGTAGACGCAAAAATAGTTGTTGGTAAAATCATTGATGCTTCTCGTGCTCGTGAAGCGGCGCGTAAAGCCCGTGAAATGACTCGTCGTAAAGGCGCAATGGACTTAGCAGGTTTACCTGGTAAGTTAGCGGATTGCCAAGAAAAAGATCCAGCCCTGTCTGAACTATATATAGTGGAAGGGGACTCTGCTGGCGGATCAGCCAAGCAGGGTCGTAACCGTAAGAATCAAGCGATTCTTCCGCTTAAAGGTAAAATACTAAACGTAGAGAAAGCGCGTTTTGATAAGATGTTATCTTCACAAGAAGTTGCCACGTTAATTACAGCCCTTGGTTGTGGTATTGGCCGCGATGAGTATAACCCTGAAAAATTACGCTATCACCGCATCATTATCATGACCGATGCTGACGTCGATGGTTCGCACATTCGTACGTTACTGTTGACCTTTTTCTACCGTCAAATGCCAGAAATCGTTGAACGTGGTTATATCTATATTGCTCAACCACCACTTTATAAAGTGAAAAAAGGTAAACAAGAGCGCTATATTAAAGATGATCCAGCACTTGTCGAATACCTAACTTCATTAGCATTAAATGGTGCCGCACTTTATACCGGTGCTGATGCATCTGCACTTGAAGGTGAAGCTTTAGAGGCTATCGTTCATGATTATCAAAACACCGTTAAAGTTATTGAGCGCTTAAAACGTAAATACCCGAATACGGTTATGGAACGTTTGATCTATCAAACAGAGCTAAACGAAACTGATTTAGCCGATGAAGCTAAAGTCATCGAGTGGACCAAAACGTTAGTCGATGACTTAGTCGCACGTGATGAAGATGCAACTATCTTCGCTGCTGCAACAGAGCATGATACTGAGCGTAACTTATATTACCCAGTTATCAATATTCGCCAACACGGTGTTGATAAGGCACACGTACTGAGCCATGATTTTATCTCTTCACGTGATTATAAACGCATCGCAGTAACTGGTACTAACATTGCCAATATCTTAAGTGAAGGTGCTTATATTCAACGTGGAGAGAAAACACTAGCTGTTGATAACTTTGTGGATGCATTGGAATGGTTGATCGCAGAATCTAAGCGTGGGCTATATATCCAGCGCTATAAAGGACTAGGTGAGATGAATCCAAGTCAGCTGTGGGAAACTACCATGGATCCTTCAGCGCGTCGCATGTTACAAGTAACCATTGAAGATGCTGTTGGTGCAGACCAATTATTCGCTACCTTGATGGGTGACCAAGTTGAGCCGCGTCGTGAGTTCATAGAAACGAATGCACTACGTGTAGTTAACTTAGACGTATAATTAAATTATAGTAATTACAAAAAAGGAGCCTTAGGCTCCTTTTTTATTTTCTCAATTGCACAAACTGCTTAAAACATGACTACGCACAAGGTATACTGAAGGTAATTTTCACGCTACATCACAGCAGATACTAAAAGCCAAATATGCAAAAATATGACGTTAAAACCTTTCAAGGTTTGATCCTGGCTTTACAGGATTACTGGGCACAGCAAGGCTGTGTCATTATTCAGCCACTTGATATGGAAGTTGGTGCAGGCACATTTCATCCGCAAACATTTTTAAAGTCTATTGGTCCTGAACCAATGTCGAGCGCGTATGTGCAACCATGTCGTCGTCCTACCGATGGCCGTTATGGTGAGAATCCAAATCGCCTGCAACATTACTACCAGTTCCAAGTCGTATTAAAACCATCACCAGATAACATCCAGGAGCTATATTTAGGCTCATTAGCGGCTGTTGGCATTGATACCCTTACTGACGAAGTACGCTTCGTTGAAGACAACTGGGAATCACCTACGCTAGGCGCATGGGGTCTTGGTTGGGAGATCTGGTTAAACGGTATGGAAGTAACCCAGTTTACCTACTTCCAACAAGTAGGGGGCTTAGAGTGCTCTCCTGTTACTGGTGAGATCACTTATGGTCTTGAGCGTTTAGCTATGTACATTCAAGGCGTAGATAGCATCTACGATCTAGTATGGGCTGATGGCCCAATGGGCCGTGTTACTTACGGTGATGTATTCCATCAGAACGAAGTTGAGCAATCAACTTATAACTTTGAGCATGCAAATGTTGACGATTTATTTGCCCAGTTTGATAAATGCGAAGCTGAGAGCCAAAAGCTAATTGAAGCAAGCTTACCATTACCTGCTTATGAGCAAGTAATGAAAGCATCACACGCATTTAACTTATTGGATGCACGTCACGCTATTTCGGTAACAGAGCGCCAGCGTTATATCTTGCGCGTTCGTGCATTATCTAAAGCGTGTGCACAAAGTTATTATGACAAACGCGAAGCGCTTGGTTTCCCGTTGTGTAAGGATAAGTAAGCATGTCAGTACAAAATTTATTAGTAGAAATTGGCACCGAAGAGTTGCCACCAAAATCATTGCGTAAACTTGCCGAAGCATTTGCTGCAAATCTGACTGCAGAGCTTGAGAGTCTAGAGCTTAATCACCAAGGCGTAAGCTGGTATGCATCTCCTCGTCGCTTAGGTTTACAAGTAACAGCACTTGAAGCTCAGCAACAAGACAAAGAAGTAGAAAAACGTGGTCCAGCAACGAAGGCTGCATTTGATGCCGATGGCAAGCCGACCAAAGCTGCAATGGGTTGGGCTCGTGGTTGTGGTATTGAAGTAAGTGAAGCGCAAACACTCGAGACCGATAAAGGTGCATGGTTGTTACACATTGCTAAAGTAGCAGGCAAAGAAACCACAGCCTTGATGGCTGATGCGGTAACTAAAGCGTTAGCTAAACTTCCTATTCCTAAACCAATGCGTTGGGGGGCGAATAAAACACAATTTATTCGTCCTGTTCATACCGCAACTATTTTGTTTGGCGATCAGCTAATTGAAGGCGAAGTCCTTGGTAAAGCAGTGGGTAACCAACTGCAAGGCCATCGTTTTCATCATCCAGAAAAAATCACAATCAAACACGCTGATGATGTTTTTGAGGTGCTTAAGTCTGCACATGTTGTTGCTGATTACCAGCAGCGTAAAGCACAAATTCGTAGCCAAATCGAAGCTGCAGCAACAGCCGTTAATGCAGTAGTAGCTATGGATGAAGATTTACTTGAAGAAGTAACTTCATTGGTTGAATGGCCAGTAACTCTTACTGCAACATTTGAAGAAGCGTTTTTAGATGTACCAGCCGAAGCGCTGATCTACACTATGAAAGACGATCAAAAATACTTCCCATTACTTGATCAAGACGGCAAGCTACTTAATAAGTTTTTGTTTGTTTCAAACATCGAAAGTAAAAACCCAAGCGTAGTTATTGCTGGTAACGAGAAAGTAGTGCGCCCGCGTTTAGCTGATGCGCAGTTCTTCTTTGAAACAGATAAAAAGAAAACTCTTGAAAGCCGTTTAGAATCACTTAATAGCGTATTGTTCCAACAGCAATTGGGTACGCTTAAAGATAAGTCAGAGCGTATTAGTGAACTTGCTGGTTACATTGCTGAGCAATTAGGTGCCGATAAAACACTTGCTAAGCGTGCTGGTTTATTAAGTAAAACCGATCTAATGACCGAAATGGTGATGGAGTTTACTGACGTACAAGGTGTGATGGGGATGCACTATGCACGCCATGACGGTGAAGCCGAAGATGTTGCCATTGCCCAAAACGAGCAATACATGCCGCGTTTTGCCGGTGATAATTTACCTACAAACTTAATTAGCTGCGCGGTAGCGATTGCCGATAAGTTCGATACACTGGTAGGTATTTTTGGTATTGGCCAAGCACCAAAAGGTGATAAAGATCCGTTTGCGCTTCGTCGTGCAGCCATTGGTGCGCTGCGTATCATGGTAGAAAAAGAACTACCACTTGATCTTTTAGATCTAGTCGCAAAATCACAAACCCTGTTTGGCGACAAGCTAACTAACTTAAATGTATCAGCCGATGTGTTTGAATTTATGCTAGGGCGTTTTCGTGCATGGTATCAAGATGAAGGTATTGAAGTAGACGTTATTCAAGCTGTACTAGTACGTCGCCCAACTAAGCCTGTTGATTTTGACCGTCGTGTTAAAGCGGTAAGTCACTTCCGTACATTAGACGCCGCAGAAGCGCTTGCAGCAGCTAATAAACGGGTAAGTAATATTCTGGCTAAAAATGACATTACAACGCAAGGCACTGTTGATGAGAGCTTATTAAGCGATGATGCCGAAAAGGCATTAGCGGCACAAGTTGCTAAGTTTGCCACTGAATTAGCGCCGTTATACGCGGCTGGCGACTATCAAGAAGCGCTTGCCCAACTTGCGGGTATTCGTGAAAGTGTTGATAACTTCTTCGACAACGTGATGGTAATGGCAGACGATGAAGCCGTTAAGCAAAACCGTTTAGCATTACTAAGTCAACTGAGTGGTCTATTTTTAGATATTGCTGATATTTCTGTATTACAGAAATAAATTCAGCTTCGCTTAAAAAGCCAGCAGCTATGCTGGCTTTTTAGTATTAGAGGGAATACCTATGAAACGTATATTAACAGTGGCTCTAGTTGCTTTACTGAGTGCTTGTTCGAGCCAAATACAAATGCCAGATCTTAGCGATGTACTGCCAGGCCAAGAACTTGACCGTACAATGTACCTACGCGGCGACTTCAATTTATGGGATGCAGAAACGCAATATGAATTTACTCAAGTCGCGCCTGCGCTTTATCAAGCACAAGTAAAGTTTTCAACACCGGGTAAAGTGTATGAGTTTAAAATAGCTGATATGGAGTGGAGCGCAGGTTATAACTGTGGGTTCAGTGAACAAGATCCAACCGGTCAATCTCTGACGTTAGGGCAAAGCGTTGTTGCCGATTGTGACACTACTTATAATTATTTTAGCTTCACTCCTGCAATTAAAGGCAGCTACATCGTTAGCATCGATTATCATAATAACGATCAGCCAAAAGTAACAATAACTAAAAAATAGAGCTACAGGGTAAATATTGCCATTATAATGTCTGATTATATTTACAGAAGTAATAACACCCTGTTAAAATTGGTACAGATTTTTTGTAATAATCGAAGTCAATTATTTTTGAGTACTATATCAAAAATAATTTAAAACCTCTAAAGCGCCAAATATAATCATAATATACTTGGATCGTTAATATGAATAAAAAAAATTAAAATAGGATTACAGATGTTAAAAACTACAGTAACAGCAGTTGTTTTAGCGGGGGCTTTTATAGCCGCTCCATTACAGGCTAAAGAGGGTCTTAACCCTTGGCAGGATTGTGGTATCGGCGCAATGGTATTTCCAGAGAATGGAACCGCAGCAGCAATTTCAAATATTATTTGGGATTTAGGTACTACAGCAGTATCTTCAAATATATCATCTGTTGGTAGCTGTGAAGGCGCAGGTGCAAAAACAGCTCTATTTATTCAACAAACATTCCCTGTACTTGAGCAAGAAATTGCTGAAGGTGAAGGTGAGTATGTTACTGCAATGCTAAATGTACGTGGTTGTGACGCTAGTTCTCATGGTCAAATTGTAAATGCTATCCGTAACGATTTTGCGACTAAACCTGCTCAAAATCCTCAAGCATTATATGCAATTGTTGAAAGCAAAGTGACTACACAGTTTGCAGCTACTTGCCCAGTTATTTAACTGTTAATAGAGTAGGTGTCAGCACCTACTCATACTTATGACTACAATCAAATATTTACCAGCACTAGCACTGTTTGCTACGTTTTCATCTTATTCATCTAGCTCACTTTCCGAGCATCCAACCTGGTTGAAATTAGGGCATTATAAAAACGCATCATCTCCTCAAAGTTATATTGAGAGTGATTCATTTTTTATCTCAAAAAATGGCAAAAATAACCCTTCATCCGAGTTAAAAGCAACGATTGATGCATTTAATAAAGACGCACAAATGCAATGCAAGTATCCTGCTAGATATCAGTGGTTACTATCACAAGGGCTTGAATTCTCAGAGCCAAAGGTTGAATGCACCGAACTTATAGAGTGGAGAGATAAACAACCGATTCACTCTGTAAGTTTAGTCTTTGCTTCAGGGTATATGAGTAATCCGGCTTCGCTTTATGGCCATATGCTTTTAAAGCTAAATAGATCAACGCCAGAGCACAATAAGTTACTAGATTACAGCTTAAATTATGGGGCACTAGTTCCTGATAATGAAAACGGTTTGGTCTATATTACGAAAGGGTTATTTGGCGGTTACGAGGCTGGTTTTTCTGATCAACTATTTTACCGTCATCAACATAACTATGGTGAAATAGAGCTGAGAGATATATGGGAATATAAGCTTAACTTTAGCCAAGAAGACGTCCTCTTTTTAACTAATCATTTATGGGAAATTATGGGGGCTAAGTATTCTTACTATTTTGCGGATGAAAACTGTGCATTTCATATCGCAAGGGTTGTTGAATTAATTATAGGGGAGCAGTTAACGAATGAGCTTTCGCCTTGGGTTATTCCTGCGACTATTTTTTCTCGCTTAAATAGTGCTCAATATAATAACGAAAAGCTAGTAAAGCAGATTGAGTTTACTCCTTCAAGAAGTAGTGTTTTTCATCAATATGAAAACAATCTTTCAGTAAAAGACTCTAAGCTGGCTTTAGCTATTTATCATTCGCAAAATATACTTTTTGAGCCGACATTTACAAATCTAGATGTGGTAACTAAAAAACGAATTATTGAAACTCTTTTTGAGTTTGTTCAGTTGCAGCAAATAAAAAAATATGATGTTGAACACATTGAAAAGTTAAAAAAAGCTCTTATTAAAGCTCGTTTAGTCCTACCTCCAGGTAAAGAAACCTCTTTTATTAATTATGATAAATATGCACCGCATTCAGCTCAGAAACCCTCAAATATATCTATTTCTTCGACTGTGTATAAAAATGAACAAAGCCTAAATTTAGGTTTCAGATTGAGTTATTTTGATTCATTAGCTTCTGATATTGCCAGAGTTCCTTACTCTAATTTAGAGATGTTGGATGTTGAGGTTGCTTTATTTGATTCGCAGTTATATCTAGAAAAATTACATCTTTTAGATCTAGAATCATTTAACCCAGCCTATAGTCAGTGGCCAAATGAAGGCGGTTGGGCATGGCAGATAAATGTAGGTTATGAAAGAAATCGCAGTCAGTGCTTTAGTTGCTCAAGTACATTTGCCATGGCAGGAGTTGGAAAGTCATGGTTATTAAATGCTAATCAGTCGCTAGTGTACGGTATGATTAATGGTTATGCTGGTGAATTACAAAGCACCCAACAATGGCTGGATACTTCAATAGAGCTAGGATTTTTAACGACTGTAACTTCTAATTTAAAACTAAGAACATCAATTGAGAAGTTTTATCACCAACAGTTAAGCGGTATTGCAACGAACATCGAGCTATCAGTGCCTATCAATCAAGATTTCGACATACGATTTGGTTATAAACATGCAACAGAGTTTCAGTGGCAGTTGAAATTAAACTTTTACTGGGATTAATGAATGTTTTAATTAGGGTTAATTATTGATTTATAGCCCTTTTTTAACTAAATATCGATACGGTATGGCATCTACTTCTTTTTTTAACAGTGTATGATCCATAAACATACAAAAGCTGGGGATATCACGGGTGGTTGATGGATCGTCGGCAATAATTAATAAAGTTTCGCCATTTTCCATTTTACGTACCGCGCTTCTGATCATCATTACAGGCTCCGGACAGCGTAGGCCAATGGCATCTAATTGGTGATCGGGATTCTCAAAACTCATTGCATAACCTTTACTGTTTATTTAGCGCTTAACGATTAATTTAAGGCTGCTAGTTTAACGACCTCAGCCTGATAAATAAAGTCACTTCACTTGTGCTTATAAAGCGACATAACTTAGCTGCAAAAAATTAATTATAAAAAAGCCGCGTTGATTTAATCAACGCGGCTTTTTATCACCAAGGTATTACTTAATACATTTTATTAATCTTGCACACGTTCAAATACAGTTGCGATGCCTTGGCCTAAACCAATGCACATAGTTGCTAAACCATATTTTGCGTTTTTATCTTCCATTAAGTGAATAAGTGAGGTGCTGATACGTGAACCAGAACAACCTAAAGGATGACCCAGAGCAATAGCACCGCCGTTTAAATTCACTTTTTCATCAACTACATCAGCAAGACCTAGGTCTTTTAATACTGGTAGTGACTGTGCTGCGAATGCTTCGTTAAGCTCAGCAACATCGATATCATCAATAGTGATACCGGCTTGTGCTAATGCTTTTTTACTTGCTGGTACTGGGCCGTAACCCATGATTGATGGATCGCAACCTGCAACCGCCATGGCTTTAACACGTGCACGAATTGGTAAGCCTAAAGCTTTGGCTTTTTCTTCGCTCATTACTAACATAGCAGATGCGCCGTCAGAAAGAGCTGAAGACGTACCGGCAGTGACTGAGCCTGATGCAGGGTTAAATACTGGGCGAAGCTGTGATAAGCCTTCTACCGTTGTTTCTGGACGAATTACTTCGTCATCTTCAACTAAAATCAGTGAACCATCTGCGTCATGACCTTCCATTGCGAGGATTTCGCGGCGGAAACGTCCTTCAACCGTTGCTGCATGAGCTCGTTGATGTGAGCGGTATGCAAATTGGTCTTGCTGCTCACGGGTAATACCGTGAATAGTTGCAAGGTACTCTGCGGTTAAGCCCATTGAGCCAGATGCTTGTGCAATTGAAGTTGCTAAGCCTGGGTGAAAGTCGTTACCGTGGGTCATTGGCACATGACCCATGTGCTCAACACCACCAATGATGTAGGTATCACCAGCGCCAGTCATGATTGCGCGAGCAGCATCGTGTAATGCTTGCATTGATGATCCACATAAGCGGTTTACTGTTACCGCTGGCACTGTGTGAGGAATGCCGGCAAGTAATGCGGCATTACGAGCAACGTTAAAACCTTGCTCTAAAGTTTGTTGTACACAACCCCAATAGATATCGTCAATCGATGCTGGATCAACGGCTGGGTTGCGATCAAGTAAGCCCTTCATTAGGTGGGCGCTTAAATCTTCGGCACGCTTATGTTTAAATACACCGTTTTTTGAACGGCCCATTGGCGTGCGGATACAATCTACAATTACTGGAGTATTCATGGTCTTATCCTTCCACCTTATAGAAAATACGGCCTTCTTCAGCCCATTTGCGAGTTTGTTCAGATACTTGGTAAATCGCACCTAGATGAGCGTATTTGTCAGCTGTTGCAACAAAGTTAGCTAGTCCAGTTTGATCTAAGTAACGGAACGCGCCGCCTCTAAATGGAGGGAAACCAATACCGTAAATAAGTGCCATATCAGCTTCTTGTGGAGAAGCAACAATGTTTTCTTGTAAACACAGTAGCACTTCGTTGATCATAGGTATCATACAACGGTCGATAATTTCTTGTTTATCAAACTCTTTCGGTGCATCAGTGATTGCACTAAGTAGCTCAACTGCTTGTGGATCTTGAGCTTTTTTCAAGCGACCGCGACGATCCGGAGCATACTGGTAGAAACCCGCTTTGTTCTTTTGACCAAAACGCTTTTCGTTAGCGAATATTGTTACCGGATCTTTTTCGGCACGTGACATGCGCTCAGGGAAACCATCTGCCATCACGCCAGTACAGTGGTAAGCCGTATCAATACCGACAACATCAAGTAAGTATGCAGGACCCATAGGCCAGCCAAATACGTTTTCCATTACTTTATCTACTTTGGCAAAATCAGCGCCTTCAACAACTAACTTACTAAAGCCGGCAAAGTATGGGAATAATACACGGTTTACAAAGAATCCTGGGCAATCGTTAACAACGATAGGTGATTTACCTAACTTTAAGGCGTAATCAACAACGGCGTTAATCGTTTGCTCTGAAGTTTTCTCACCGCGAATAATTTCTACCAGTGGCATTTTTGGCACTGGGTTAAAGAAGTGCATACCACAGAAATTTTCAGGTTTTTCAAGAGCTGTGGCTAATTCATCAATACGAATAGTTGATGTGTTAGACGTTAAGATAGTGCCTGCAGGCATGTCTTTTTCAAGACCTGCTAAAACGGCTTGTTTAACTTTAGGGTTTTCAACAACTGCTTCAACAATGATATCAGCGCTTTGTAAATCGCTATCATTAAGAGTTGGTTTGATTTTACCTAACGTTGCTACCATTTTGTCCATCGCCATATGGCCGCGTTGAACTTTTTGACCTAATAGCTTAGATGCTTCACCCATACCTAAATCAAGCGCATCCTGTTGGATGTCTTTCATTATAATAGGTGTTCCTTTATAAGCTGACTGGTAAGCGATACCGCCACCCATAATACCAGCACCAAGTACTGCAGCTTGTTTAATTACTACATCACTGGTTTTAGCTTGTTTGCGCGCTTTCCCCTTGATGTATTGATCTGCTAAGAAAATACCCGTTTGGGCTGCGGCTTCTGGAGTGCGTGCTAATTTAGCAAAGTTGGCATTTTCAATCGCCATTGCTTCATCACGAGTACAGTTTGCTGCTGCTTTAATAGTACGAACTGCCATAATAGGAGCAGGATAGTGGCCTTTGGTTTTACCCATTACCATACCTTCTGCCATTGCAAAGCTCATACCTTGCTCAACACGGTTCAATTTAAGTGGTTGTAATTTTACTTGTCGCTTAGCTTGCCAATCTAGTTTTCCAGAGATTGCTAATTCAAGCGTTGAAATTCCTGACTCTATAAGTTTGTCAGTACTAACTACCGCATCAACTGCACCTACTTTTAAAGCATCAGCTGCGCGGTTTTCGGCACCAGAGGTGATCCAAAGCATCGCATTATCAGCACCAACAATGCGTGGTAAGCGAACTGTGCCGCCAAATCCAGGCATGATGCCAAGTTTTACTTCTGGTAGGCCAATTTTAGCATCAGTGCTAGCAACACGATAATCGGTAGCAAGTACCCACTCACAACCACCACCAAGTGCTAAGCCATTGATAGCGCTTAAAGTTGGGAATGGTAAATCTTCTAGCGCGTCAAAAACATCAGTGGCATCTTTGATCCACGTTACTAATTCAGCTTCTGGTTTAGTAAAGGTAGGTAAAAATTCGAAAATATCGGCGCCAATAATAAAGTGTTCTTTATCACTGGTAAAAATCATGCCTTTGATATCACTGTTTGCGGCTAATTCTTTTAATGCAGAGGCGCAATCTTTCAAGGTTTGCTGAGACAAAGTGTTTACAGAACCTGCAACACAAAATTTGAACTCGGCGATATTATCCTTGATGAAAGCAACTTCAAAGGAATCGCTTTTATATAACATTATTATTCTCCCTAGTTAGTGAACTAAGACTGGTACGATGAGTTTGCATTTCAATCAGTGTGCTTGCTTTAAATTAAAAATGCAACGAAAAATTTACTGTGGTGCCTTACTACTGGTTAAAATATAGCTTGTTTGGTGCTAAGGTGTAGGCGAAGTGTTTGTCTTTTATTTACCTTTGAATATTTAAGGTCATCATGAAAAAACAATTTTTAAGTGTAACGGCAGCAGCATTATTATTTCCTTTATTTTCTGCCTACGCTAATACTGAACATGACGCATTTTTAGATGCTGAAAGAAAAGTTAAATATGCTAGTTATCAGGAGTTTAAAGAAATAACAGCACAGCTAGACCATCCATTAAAGCCTTATGTGGAACAAGTCTATTGGCAGCGCCATCCCGATATTGAGCACCAATCTGAAATAGAGCGTTATTTAACTATTTACCAAAGTACGCCTTTAGAGTGGCCAGTGCGCAAAGCATGGCTGCAGAATTTGCAAAAGCAAAACCGCAAAGCCGCTTTTATTAATAATTATCGTGAGACTACAAATACTGAACTGACTTGCACTTACCTGCAGTATCAGCTTGATTTAGGGGCACCAGAACAAGCGATAATGAGACAAGTAACAAATTTATGGACTGTTGGGAAATCACAGCCTGAAGAATGTGACCTATTATTTAGTACTTGGCGTAAAAAAGGTTATATGAGCCAAGAGCAAATATGGCAACGTATTACGTTATCAGCACAAGGTGGTTCGCAAAGTTTATTGCCATACTTAAAAACTTTATTACCAAAAAATGAGCAATACTTGGCTGACTTTTATCGAAAAGTTCGCAGCGATCCCAGTGCAGTTGCAGGAATGTATCGTTACAAGCATAAAACAGTTAAGGAAAGCGAAATTGCACACTATGGAATTAAACGCTTAATTTGGCGAGATAAAACCTTAGCGCTCAAGGCGTGGGAAAAGTTAGACAAAATGTTTAACTATTCTGACGAGCAAAAGGCTGATGTGTATTATAGTTTTGCTTTAGCGTTGGCATCAAGAGGTCATCCTGAGGCACGTTTCTGGTTGAGTAAAGTGCCCAAAGATCGTCAAGATCGTAAATTAATGCAATGGCAGTTAGGCAATATGCTGAAAACTCAGGATTGGTCGGGCATCGTTGCGTTTTTTACAGGTAAAGAAAATCTCAGTCTGGGTCAGCAATATTGGTTAGCCTACAGTTTAGCTCAACGAGGTGATACACAGCTTGCTAAAGCTATTTGGCAAATAGTCGCAAAAGAGCGTGACTATTATGGCTTTTTGGCTGCCGCGCGGTTGGGGTTACCTATTGAACTCAATAATCAACCATTGTTAGTGAGCGATAAATTAATGCATGAGGTCGCTAATGCCCCAGGTTTTAAACGTGCTAAAGCGATGTATGAACTTGAGCGGTTTACTTCGGCTCGTCGCGAATGGAATTATTTAACAAGCACTTCTAGCGATGGAGAAAAGCTCGCGGCTTCAAAACTCGCAGCAGAATTAGATTGGTACGACAGTACTATTTATACTTTAGCGCAAATTAAGGCATGGGATTATGTAGAGTTACGTTTCCCATTTGCTTTTCAAGATTTATTTGAGCGTTATAGTAAACGTAATCATATAGATGTTACTTGGAGCATTGCTATTTCGCGCCGTGAAAGCTCTTTTGCACCTGATGCGCGTTCTCACGCCAATGCGCGTGGTTTAATGCAGTTATTACCAAGTACAGCGAAGTATGTCAATAAAAGTACTGTTTCAGGAAGTCGCTTAAATCAGCCGAAAACAAATATACGTTTAGGCACAGAGTATTTAGAATATTTAAAAAACAAAAACCATGGCAACGAAATACTAGCAACTGCCTCGTATAACGCTGGTTACCATAGAATCAAAAAGTGGTTACCAAATGAAGCTATGCCTGCTGAATTATGGATTGAGCTTATCCCGTACCGTGAAACTCGGGAGTACGTAAAAAATGTGTTTGCTTATCGTCAGGTTTATCACACGCGTTTAGGGCGCGAAGGAAACATACTGGCACCAATATTGGATATGAAGATGGGTGGCTAAGGCACAAGTGCTTTAGCGCATCTGCATTGGGGTTAAACAGGGTCTATGTTAGACTTAAAATAAGTTAAATTTAACAGATGGGTTTTCTATGGATAAATTAGCCGTTTTATACGCCGAACATATTGCAACACTGCAGCAGCGTACTCGTACTATTATTGAGCGTGAAGGATTAGAAGGTTTAGTGATCCATTCAGGACAAGCTAAACGTCAGTTTTTAGACGATATGTATTATCCGTTTAAAGTCAACCCGCATTTCAAAGCTTGGTTACCGGTCATCGATAATCCACACTGTTGGATTGTTGTGAATGGCAGTGATAAACCAAAACTGATTTTTTATCGCCCTGTCGATTTTTGGCACAAAGTACCAGATGAGCCACGAGATTTTTGGGCTGATTACTTTGATATCGAGCTATTATTACAGCCTGATCAAGTTGAAAAACTATTACCATACGATAAGGCGAAGTACGCTTATATCGGTGAATACCTAGAAGTAGCTCAAGCGCTAGGCTTTAGCATTATGAACCCAGAGCCGGTGCTCAATTACTTTAATTACCACCGTGCTTATAAAACTCAATACGAACTTGAATGCTTACGCCAAGCTAATCGTATTGCGGTTGATGGCCACAAAGCTGCGCGTGATACCTTTTTTAACGGTGGCTCTGAATTTGATATTCAGCAAGCGTATTTAATGGCCACTCGCCAAAGCGAAAACGAAATGCCGTATGGCAATATTGTTGCGCTTAACGAAAATTGCGCTATTTTGCACTACACTCATTTTGAGCCTCAAGCCCCAAAAGCACATCATTCGTTCTTAATTGATGCTGGCGCTAATTTTAATGGCTATGCTGCAGATATAACTCGTACTTATGATTTTAAAAAGTCGGGCGAGTTTGCCGAATTAATTGCCGCTATGACACAGCATCAAATTGCATTGGGTAAAGCACTGAAACCAGGTTTGTTATACGGTGAACTGCACTTAGATTGCCATCAACGTATTGCTCAGGTGCTTAGTGATTTTAATATTGTTAAGTTACCAGCCACTGAGATCGTTGAGCGCGGTATTACGTCGACTTTCTTTCCGCATGGGCTTGGCCATCATCTTGGTTTACAAGTGCACGATATGGGTGGTTTTATGGCTGATGAAAAGGGTACACATCAAGCGCCACCAGAAGGTCATCCATTCTTGCGTTGTACGCGCTTGATTGAGAAAAACCAAGTATTCACGATTGAACCTGGTTTGTACTTTATCGATTCATTACTTGGTGATTTAACGCAAACAGACAACAAGCAGTTTATTAACTGGGAAAAGGTTGAAGCGTTTAAACCATTTGGCGGTATTCGCATCGAGGACAACATTATTGTTCATGAAGATAGCTTAGAAAATATGACCCGTGATTTAGCATTAGATTAATCATCCGGTGTTAAAAGTTGGGGCCATATGGCCCCATTTTTTGCTTCATTATTTGGGTTTATCAAAGAATGTCAGAATATAAGTACCCAGCAGCAACCGTTTTTCATCAAGAAGAAATAAAAAAAAGCACCTTTATTGTGCATATTGCTCATACGCCAGATTTAGCCTCGGCAAAAGCGTTTATCCGTGAGATTGAAAGTAAATATAGCGATGCTCGTCATAACTGTTGGGCGCATGTTGCAGGTAATCCTGGTGGTAGTCATGTTTATGGTTTCTCTGATGATGGTGAACCAAATGGTACTGCAGGCAAACCTATGCTTAATGTATTAATGGGATCTGGGCTTGGAGAAGTCACCGCGGTAGTTACTCGTTATTTTGGCGGTATAAAGCTGGGTACTGGCGGGTTAGTCAGAGCATATGGCGGCTCGCTAAATAATGCCTTGGCACATTTAACAACTACATTAAAAGTTCCTAGTGTTGAGCTGGTGGGCTGTAGTGATTACAGCGCGCAAGGAGCGATAGAGCAGTTACTAAAAACGCAATTTCAAGTACTTAACATAGAAAAGCAATTTACTGCTAATATAGAATGGGTTATTACTATAGATAGCCGCCAAGCCACACAAGCCATAAAAGATATTTATGATTTGAGCCATGGCGCGGTTGAGTTAAGTATTAAAGAGTAAGACAATAGCATTCACGCACTAATCATTACTTAATAAAAAAGCGATAGCTCAATGCAATTTCGTACCATCATAAAAATTCTCGGCCAACTGGTTGTACTGTTCAGTATCACTATGGTGCCGCCGGCAATTGTATCGCTCATTTATAAAGATGGTGGTGGCGTGCCATTTGTTCTCGCATTTATATTCAGTGTCATTATTGGTTTACTTGCATACTATCCAAATAGACGCGAGCAGGGAGATTTAAAAGCTCGCGAAGGTTTTTTAATTGTGGTGCTATTTTGGTTAGTTCTAGGGGCATTCGCATCTTTACCGCTGATTTTTTTACAAGAACCTAATTTATCATTAGCGGATGCGGTATTCGAAGCGTTTTCAGGGCTAACTACAACCGGTGCTACAGTGTTAACAGGCATTGAATATCTCCCTAAATCGGTATTGTTTTATCGCCAACAACTGCAATGGTTAGGCGGTATGGGGATAATCGTATTAGCGGTTGCAGTGCTACCCATGCTTGGCGTTGGTGGTATGCAGTTGTATCGAGCTGAAACTCCAGGGCCTGTAAAAGATTCCAAAATGACGCCACGTATTGCCGATACCGCAAAACATCTTTGGTATATTTATGTGTCGTTAACTATCGCGTGTACTTTAGCGTACTGGGCTGCCGGAATGAATTGGTTTGATGCTATTTGTCATTCATTTTCTACTGTTGCAATAGGCGGATTCTCTACTTACGATGCTTCTATGGGACATTTTGACAGTCCATTAATCAACTTTATTTGCGTGATATTTCTAATCATCGCTGCCGTTAATTTCACCTTGCATTACGCAGCTGTTTCGAGTCGAAATCTCAGAGTGTATATCCGCGACCCTGAGTTTAAAGTGTTTTTGTTTATTCAACTAGCGCTGGTGATAGTGTGTTTTACGGTACTGTCGTCCAATAACATATATGCAAACGGTGACGAAACGCTCGATCAGGCATTATTTCAAGCGGTATCAATTAGTACTACTGCGGGTTTTGCCACCGATAATTTTTCAGCATGGCCCTTATTCTTGCCTATTTTACTGATATTTTCGAGTTTTATTGGTGGTTGTGCAGGTTCCACTGGCGGCGGTATGAAAGTAGTCCGAGTGTTTTTACTTTATCTGCAAGGAATACGTGAGCTTAATCGGTTAGTGCACCCTCGTGCTATTTACTCTATTAAACTTGGTCGTAAGGCATTACCAGATAAAGTAGTTGAAGCCGTATGGGGATTTTTCTCTGCTTATGCGTTGGTATTTGTCATTATTATGTTAGCGTTAATGGGGACCGGTATGGATAACATAACGGCGTTCTCAGCCACCGCAGCTTGCTTAAATAACCTCGGCCCTGGTTTGGGGGATGTTGCGTCGCATTATGGCGCTATTAGTGATGGCGCTAAATGGCTATTAACCATTGCGATGGTGTTCGGGCGATTAGAGATATTCACCTTATTAGTGTTGTTTACACCGACCTTCTGGCGTGGTTAGTTTGTATAAAAGCGAGCACTTGTACAAGGTTATTTATAGTTGGAAAGGAAATGGCAAAAACAAGACAACAATTAAACTTAGAAAACCTTGCCTACATTAGTGCTGGTAGCATTGTTGATGTCGAAATATTAACACCCACAGCCAGTAAGCGAATTAAAACTGAATTTGTTGGTTTATTGCATGAGCGTTTTGTGATTTTAAATTATCCATCAGCCAAGCGCTTAAGTAACGCGGGTGAATATTTAAAAGATGGTGTTGTGGTGATCGTCAGAGCGGTGCTTGAAACCGGTGGCGGGCAAGTTATAGCATTTCGTCAGCAGGTTATGTCAGTGTCGTCGCACCCGGCACGGCTTATTTATTTAAATTTCCCAACTGAAGTGCAATTATTTAGTTTGCGATCACAAACTCGTATTCCCACATTATTAGCTGCAAAAATAAAGTTTAATGACGAACGCGAGATGCAAGGAGTTATTAAAGATATCTCAGTAACTGGGGTAATGTTTGATGTAAAAAGTAAAGCTGATCTCAGTGAATTAAAGAATACTCAGTGTCATATTATGCTCGATAAAAACAATAAAGGTGTTACTGAGTTTAGCGGACAAATATGCAGTGTTAAAAGCCATGCCACTAGCGCCCAGTTTGGTATTCAACTAACGGCAAGTGAAGACGAGATGAAAACTTTCATGAAAGACCACTTTATTGACCTTTCAGTGCTTGAGCCACTGGTGTAAATTTGTGCATATTCGCTGTTTTGCGACAAAATAGCGGATATACCGTAACCCACCTTAAAGAACTCTAAATTTATTTTTATTGTTATTAATTATCAGCAACATAGATTTTTTATTTATTTCAGTTGCTAATTTTCAGCTGGTTAATTTCAGCGCCTGTCACTCTTCTTGCCTATAAAAATATAAATACGAACACTGTAAGTACGGATCTGTGTCTTTTCTATTAAACCTAATTAATTGATTTTTATAAACTATATTTTATAGGTGGTTTACGTGTTGCTAAAAAGCAACAAAAAACACCGTAAATAGCCAGTCAAAAGTAAATTTTATTTTTAATAATTTGATTTTAAACGTTTTTTTAAATGTGGCACCGAAGTTGTAATAGTCTAGTTGTACAGAACGAAAATGTGATTAGCACATCGTTCGAAACCATAAACATTGAAGGAATATTTATTATGAACACATTAAATAAAACGTTGGCACTTATTGCTCTAGCATCTTCTTCAGCCGCATTTGCTGCAACAGACTTTGACACATTAGATGTTGATGGTAATGGCGCAATTAGCCAAAGTGAAGCTTCAGTTGATGCTGAGCTTATGAGCCAATTTGCAGAGCTTGATACCGACGGTAACGGCGAACTTTCAAAAGCAGAGTTTTCAAAAGCTTAATGTCGCTTTTTGACAGGGAAAAATGAAAAGGACTTCGTAACACACTATTCATCATCTCAGGTGAAAGGAGATAACCAATGAACATACTAAATAAAGCGATAGTACTTATTGCATTAACCTCTTCATCAGCAGCATTTGCTTTTGAGGCGTTAGACTTCGATACCCTTGATGTTGATGAAAATGGTGTGATCAGTCAAGTTGAAGCCGCAGAAGATGCTGAGCTTTTAAATAGATTTGCAGAGCGTGATACTGACCAAAACGGTGAGTTATCAAAAGAAGAGTTTTCAAA
>NZ_JACJEV010000022.1:53759-73260 GCF_014164235.1 Pseudoalteromonas sp. SG44-17
AGCTTAATAATTTAATACTGAGTTTATCCTGAGTTGCCAAAGACAACCTAAGTGGGCAGGGAACCCATGATAAAGGATAACAAGGAAGACTTTACTCGCATTGAAAACCAGTATTGAGACAAATTTTTTGATAGTACATTGAAGGAATATTAATTATGAACACATTAAATAAAACATTAGCACTTATTGCACTGGCATCTTCATCAGCGGCGTTTGCTGCTACCGATTTTGATACGCTAGATGTTGATGGGAATGGAGCTCTGAGCCAGCAAGAAGCATCAATGGGTGGTATTACATCTACAACATTTGCAGAGCTTGATACTGACCAAAACGGTGAGTTATCAAAAGAAGAGTTTTCAAAAGCTTAATAATTTAATACTGAGTTTATCCTGAGTTGCCAAAGACAACCTAAGTGGGCAGGGAACCCATGATAAAGGATAACAAGGAAGACTTTACTCGCATTGAAAACCAGTATTGAGACAAATTCTTTGATAGTACATTGAAGGAATATTAATTATGAACACATTAAATAAAACATTAGCACTTATTGCACTGGCATCTTCATCAGCGGCGTTTGCTGCTACCGATTTTGATACGCTAGATGTTGATGGCAACGGCGCAATCAGCCAAAGTGAAGCATCGGTTGATGCTGAGCTTATGAGTAAATTTGCAGAGCTTGATACAGACGGTAACGGTGAGCTCTCAAAAGCTGAGTTCGCAAAGGCCTAATTATAGCTTCCGCCTACAAGGAATTTTAAAAGGACTTTTACATTGATTACGTTCAAAAGCAGCCAATACCCCCGGGCTGCTTTTTTTATGCCTGTGTGCTTCCTGTGCGGTTAAGTGCATTATTTACAACATAAATACATCAGCTTATTATCGTGGTATTAATTTATACATGGAAGTTGCTAATGTTAGAGATTATCAGTTTATATTCAGCACTAAGCGCGAGTATATGGATTGTTGCTGGGGTGTATATCGCTGGTAGGTGTTATCCAAACTATAGTCATGCAAAGCAATTTTGCAGCGAGCTCGGTGCTGCTGGCAGTCCCACGGAAAAACTATCCCCGCTTATTAATAACTATCCTCTTGGGTTACTATTTTGTTTATTTGGTTGGTATGTCGTACAGCTGGAAAATACCGCTATATTAATTATGTTGGTCGGTTGGCTTGTCATGATTCATGGTGTGGGTACCTGGATTGCCGGTTACTTCCCCATGGATGCGGATCCTAATACTAAAAACCCTACTTTGAGTTGCCAAATACATTCTTGGGCTGGCTTGGTAATGCTGCTGTCTTTGCTGATTGCGCCAATTTTTGTTGCTGTAAGTTCATATACCAGTATTTCATTTCGGCTTTTTTCAATTTTGTGTGTGTGTATTGCCTGTTACTTTTTAGTTTTGTTGACGCAAGCATTTAAGCAAAAAGGCAGTGTAGGCACTTATCAACGATTAGCTTATGGTGTGCAGTTGTTGTGGTTGAGTGCATTTTCGTTGGTGCTGTAATTTAATTTTAGATTTAAACAGTAAGTGTTGCTTTGTAAAACGCTTAAGCAAAGGTGAATTAGATATTGAATGACGGAGATTAGGCTTAGTGAAAAGTGTTAGCTATACCGTGGAACTTAGCTGTCCATCTTTAGAAGAATTTTGTTTATTAAGAGAGAAAGTCGGTTGGGGTAAAGTCAACGCTGATCTGGCGAATACTAGTTTAAACAACTCGTTATTTCATGTAGTGATCCGACAGGAGGGGCTACTTGTTGGTATGGGTCGTGTAATAGGTGATGGTGGTTTATTTTTTTATATCCAAGATGTTGTTGTCGATCCTGACTTTCAAAGGCAAGGTATTGGTGCGTTGATTATGGATAATATAGAAATGTATTTGGCTGGGGCAGCAAAAAAAGGTGCGACGATCGGACTGCTCTCAGCCAAAGGTAAAGAATCTTTTTATGCTCGTTACGGATATTTTAGTCGGCCGGATAAAATGCTAGGCTGTGGGATGTGTAAATTTACTTAGGATGAAAAATTTCAATGTCTGAATATGTAGCAAGTGTTGTGTGGTCTCGCCAAGCAGAAGAGTTGTTTATTGATAATAAATATAGCCGAGCTCACCAGTGGCAATTTGATGGTGGGGCAACTATTGCTGCATCCTCCTCACCGCATATCGTGCCACTGCCATATTCTATGGCAGAAAGTGTCGACCCCGAAGAGGCATTTATTGCGTCATTGTCGAGCTGTCATATGTTATTTTTCTTATCTATTGCGGCAAAAAATAAGTTTATGGTTGATAGCTATCAAGATGATGCCGTTGGTTTGATGCAGCGCGCTAGTGATGGGCGTATGTCGATGACTCAAGTAACTTTAAAACCATGTGTGAAGTTTGCCGAAAATGAGCAACCGAGTGCAGAGCAATTAGAAGAAATGCATCACCAGGCTCATGAGTTATGTTTTATCGCCAATTCGGTGAAAACACATATTGTGATTGAAATTGTTGGTGCTTAATTAAATTGTAAGAATACCCAGAGCGTTAAAACTGCAATATCGTTGCTATTGTTTCGCATAATGGCAACAAAACACGAATTTTCATAAACTAACTGCGTTTTTATTTTTTACTTACCAAAATAAATTTAATTTCCCCTTACAATTCAGATTGTTAATTTATGAAAAAAATTTAATTTTTATCAGTTAAAGTTGCTGTTCAGTTGCGGTTAGGGTACTCATCTTTGAAAAAAACACTATTATCAGCATAGTTTATCGAGTTGTGTCATTTTTATAACTATTAACCATTTGATTTATATGGTTTTATAGGTTAACGCATAAATCTTGTTGCTAAACTGCAACAGAATAGTCCTTCTAAATTCCACGAAAACATCAAAATACAATGTAACTTCATGATTTTTAATGATAATAAATTGTTGGCACCGAAGTTGTAATACTCTAGTTGTCTTGAACGAAACGGTGATTATCACTTAAGTTCACAACCATAAACTTTGAAGGAATATTTATTATGAACACATTAAATAAAACATTAGCACTTATCGCATTAGCTTCTTCATCAGCAGCATTTGCAGGTACTGACTTTGACACCTTAGATGTTGATGGTAGCGGCACGATCAGCCAAAGCGAAGCGGCAGTTGATGCAAAATTAATGAGCCAGTTTGCTGAGTTAGATACTGATGGTAATGGTGAGCTTTCAAAAGCTGAGTTTTCTGAAGCGTAATCGCTTATTTTCATACAAGGATCTTTGCAAAGGACCTGCGCATTTGATTAAGCAAGCACACTAAATTTTGGAAGGAAGATAATTATGAACACATTAAATAAAACCTTAGCACTTATCGCGTTGGCATCATCATCAGCTGCTTTTGCAGCAACTGACTTCGATACTCTTGATGTTGATGGCAATGGTGTAATCAGCCAACAAGAAGCATCTGCTGATGCGACTATTTCAGCTAAGTTTGCTGAGCTTGATACTGACCAAAACGGTGAGTTATCAAAAGAAGAATTTTCAAAAGCGTAATTTCAGTTTCCACAAACAGGGATCTCTGAAAAGGATTTCTTTCTTTTAAATTATTAGGAATAACACTATGAAACATATTAATACAGCACTTGCTATTTTTGCCTTAGCGGCTTCATCAACTGCGTTTGCAGCAGTTAGTTTTGACACATTTGATACTGATGGAGACGGCGTGATTAGCCAAAAAGAAGCCTCTGTGAATGCACAGTTAGTTGAAATTTTTGCTGACTTAGATACAGATCAAAACGGTGAGCTATCGAAAGAAGAGTTTGCCAAAGTACAATAAACTGATAGAAATAACACTCCTACAAAAAAAAGCAGCTTAGTTAAGCTGCTTTTTTTGGTTAACTTGAATGGTTATAAGCTGTAGTCAAACTGCAGGGAGAATTTTCGCGGGCTGCCGTAGCGATATTGGTTATAAAAACCAATTTGGTTGTAATAAGTTTTATCAAATAAATTATCAATATTAAGGCTAACAGTCATCTGCTTATTAATTTGATAGCTGGTCATTAAACTGGCTATACCATAGGCTTTTTGTGCAACTTCAACCGTGCCAAATGCAGGGTTTTTTACATCATCGTAGCTGCGACTCTGCCAGCGATAACCACCGCCAATTTTTACGCCCTGTAAGCTATCGCTTAATTGATAACTAGTGAATAACTTAAACTGATCTTTTGGATTGATGGTATTTAAAGTTGTGCCATCTGGTCTTTCACCTTTACTGCGAGTATAGCCAAAGTAAGCATCCCAAGTATCGCTTATCGCGCCATTGAGTTCTAGTTCAAAGCCTTCAGTAATGGTGCCATCAATCGCTTGGTAAATATCTTGGTTAGTTCCTGGAATTGTTGCACCGGTATATTCTCCCCAGTTATCTTGATGGATTTCAAAACCAGACAGTGACATATCTAAACGCTCATTAAATAATGAGGCTTTAATACCCACTTCGTAGTTTTTACCTTGAATTGGTGCTAAGTAATTACCATTTTCGTCCACACGGCTTTGTGGTGTGAATATATCGGTGTAATTGGCATACAGCGCCCAGCTGTCGTTTAACGCATAAGTGGTACCAAGATAATTGGTCGGTTCATTATTCAACTCGTAATCATGCTTGCTACCAAAACTGTCTTGTGTGGTTTGCCATTGATTTAAACGACTACCCAAAATAATAGATAGCGCATTAGTTACGTTAAACTGTGAAGCAAAATAAAGTGCGCTTTGCTTTGTCGTGCCATACGAGCCATAGGCAGGTGTGGTTTGCCAGTTAGGTTTTGGGTAGTCATAATCTGTTGCAGTAAAGTCGCCAATGACAGTCGGTGGCTGTTGGTTTGCAAAATAAGGCGTTGAAAAATCTTGATCTTGGTTGTTGTAACCAAAAAGCAATTGGTGGTTTTGCCCAAACCAGTTAAACCTACCTGCTAGCTCTATTTCATAGGTTCGTTGTATTCTTTTCGCATCAATATAATTTACTGAACCGGGCTTCATGCCTATATTCGTTTGTGAGTCAGGGTTACCTGTCGCCCAAAAAACATCGTAATGTAGGTCATTATTACCATATATATAGCTCGCACTTAGCTGCCAATTAGCATTGAAGTAATGCTCAATACTCATAAAGCTATTCAATGCTTTAGTTTTTGAAGATGACCAATTTGGCGCTGTGGATGTTTCTCTATCATAGTTTGTTCGGGTGCCATCGCTATAAAAAATAGGTAGTCCACCCGACATCGTGCCTTTTGGGTCTGTGGTTTGCGTATCAACAGCAAAAGTTAACAGGGTACTATCAGTTAGGTCAGCTTCGATAATACCGTATAATGTGCTGCGATTTTGTGAAAAACGCTCTTGGTATGATTGCTTATCTTGGTAAGCAATGACTGTACGACCTCGTACACTTGCGCTGCCATTTAAGCTGCCTGACACATCAACCACACCACGATAGTTTTGCCAAGAACCAACCGTTGCAGAAATATTTACTTGGTTATGCACTGTAGGGCGCTTACGAATTAAATTTATTGCAGCAGAGGGGTTGCCTGCCCCCAGCATTAATCCTGTGGCACCCCGGACGACTTCAATGCGTTCAAAAATTGCTGTGTCTGTTAAATTATCGCCGTAATTAAAGCGGGTATCGTAGGTTGTTGCTATGCCATCATATAAAATACTGGTAACACTGATACCGCGCGCTGAAATTGAATATTTACCATTATCGGCCTCTCTTGCATTGATGCCGGTTACGCTGGTGATGGCTTCAATAGCGCTATTTAATTGTTGATCGGCCATAAATTGACTGGTGATAGCGATAGCTGATTGCGGAGTTTGCAAGTGGCTGAGATCAAGCCCTGTTGCTGAGTTCATTGCACTTACTTTGTAGCCGCTATCTTGCTGGCCCACGATGGTTAGTTTTTCAATGTCGTTTTTAGCTTCGGCATTTGCATTCGTTGACAGTCCACACACAAGAATACCAATAACACTGCAATATGTAACACAAAGAGGGGTGTTTAAAGTTGGGTGTATCATTTGAAGAAATCCATTTATATTAAAAAATGTGAAATTAACTTCTCACAGAAAGAGAAAACGCTTGATTATCAAACAGCGTGAGAGTAATGGATTTGGGTACAGAAGTAAATGCTTTTGAGATTGATTTTCATTTGCATGTGTTGGAGGTGGAAATTCACCTTTCGATACAGTTGCTTTGTGTCGAAAGGTGAGGAGTAATTTAGAGAAAGATAGCGCTAACTTGGAACAGTTTTTCAACTACGTTGATATGCTTTTTATCGATCAAGAACATAATGACGTGATCGCCTGAGTGAATTATCGTGTCGTCGTGGGCAATGAGTACATCATCATTACGGACAATCGCGCCAATCGTGGTACCTGCAGGCAGCTTAATATCAGCAATTGCACGGCCGACAACTTTAGAGGTATGTTCGTCGCCATGGGCCACCGCCTCAATGGCTTCTGCTGCGCCTTTACGTAATGAATACACATTAACAATATCACCGCGGCGAACATGGGTAAGCAGGGCAGAAATCGTGGCTTGCTGTGGTGAAATGGCAATATCAATTTCGCCACCTTGCACTAAATCAACATATGCGCCGCGCTGAATAAGCACCATGGTTTTTTGCGCACCCATGCGTTTAGCGAGCATGGCTGACATAATATTAGCTTCATCATCATTGGTTACCGCGATGAATACATCAACTTGTTCGATGTGTTCTTCTGATAACAACTCCTGATCTGACGCATCACCACAAAACACCACTGTATTATCAAGCATTTCTGATAACTGCTCAGCACGTTCTTTATTTCGTTCAAGCAATTTTACGCTATGATTCTTTTCCAGAGAGCGAGCAAGCCCAGCACCAATATTACCGCCACCAGCAATCATAATTTTTTTGTATGAACGCTCTAATTTCTGTAGTTCATTCATTACTGCACGAATATGTTTGGTGGCAGCGAGGAAGAACACTTCATCATCCGCTTCAATTACTGTAGTACCCAGTGGTTTGATTGCTTTACCTTGGCGGTAAATCGCGGCAACACGAGTTTCAACATTAGGAATATGCTCTTTTAATGCTGACAATGCATAACCGACTAACAATCCGCCGTAGTAAGCCTTTACCGCAACCAGCGAGAGCATGCCATCGCCAAACTCTAAAACTTGTAACGCACCAGGATAATCAATCAAGCGACGAATATACTTAGTCACTAGTTGCTCTGGAGCAATATAGTGGTCAACAGGTAAATCATCGTTTTGAAAGAGCTTTTCGCGGTACTTTAAGTATTGCTCAGAACGGATCCGAGCAATTTTAGTCGGCGTATTAAAAATACTATACGCGACTTGGCAAGCGACCATGTTCACTTCATCTGAACTGGTCACTGCGATGATCATATCGGCGTCTTCCGCACCGGCGCGGCGTAATACATCAGGGTGGGCACTATGACCTGTAACACCCTGTAGATCGTATTTATCTTGTAACTCACGTAATCGGTTGCCATCAATATCAACAACCGTGATTTCGTTTTGTTCACCTACCAGGTTTTCAGCGAGTGTACCGCCTACTTGTCCTGCACCGAGTATGATTATTTTCATGGTTTACTAAAAGCTTCTTATGAGTGTGTTTTTATAAGCTTGGCATAATAAAATCCGTCACTCTCACCAGGCAGTAACTGCAGCCCAGGGTTGCTTGGGGTATCGTTATCATGTAGCGGGATATGTTCAACATCGTTATTATTTGCTAAAAACTTAGCGACTTGCTGTTGGTTCTCTTGTGGTAATACCGAGCAGGTTGCATAAATTAGCGTGCCACCTGGTTTCAATAATGGCCAAATGCTATTGAGAATATCGCCCTGGAGTGTCGCCAGATCATTGATATCTGATGCACGACGTAGCCATTTGATATCTGGGTGACGACGAATTACACCCGTTGCAGAGCAAGGAACGTCTAATAGAATACGGTCAAACTGTTGCTCATCCCACCATTTGTGTGGCTGCGAAGCATCGGCACATTGTAAATCAGCGCCTAAGCCAATTCTTTCAAGGTTTTGCTTTACACGTTCAAGGCGGGTGGCATCGCTATCAAGTGCCAGTACATCAGCATCTGCGAGTTCTAGAATGTGACAGGTTTTACCACCGGGTGCTGCGCAGGCATCTAGAATATGCTCGTCAGCTTTTGGATCTAACAAGCGTGCCGCAAGCTGTGCTGCTGCATCTTGTACTGAACATGCGCCGGTGTCGAATTCAGGCAAGGAAAACACATCGCGCGGTTTATCCAGCTTAATACCATCAGGGAAATCAGGATTGAGTGTATGTTCAATGTCATTAGCAGTGAGCATTTCGCTATATTCAGCGGTGCTATATTGCGCTTGGTTAACACGCAACCACATTGGTGCTTGCTGCTGGTTCGCTTCTAGTAGAGCTTGCCAAGAGTCAGGGTAAGCTTCAGTTACTTGTTTGATAAACCAGTTTGGGTGGTTGTATAAACACACTGGTATTTGCTTGGCTTTTTCTTCAAGCTCTACTTGCTGGCGCTGAAAGCTGCGTAAAATAGCGTTGATCAAGCCTTTTAAACCCAATGCGCGCAGTTGTTCTAATGCATTAACCGTTTCGCTAATGGCTGCATGCGGTGGAACCCGCATATGTTGTAGTTGGTAAATGCCCACATACAGTAAGAACTGGAATATACGGCGCTTACCTTTAAGTGGCTGCTCAACTAAATGTTGACAATAACTTTCTAAACTTGGTAAATAACGCAGTACGCCGTAACAAATTTGCTGTAATAACGCTTTATCTTTAGGTGGTAAACCTTGGCTGGCAAAAGGCAGCTCTTGATTTAATGAGGCGCCTTTATCAACCACGTTATATAAAGTTTCGGCGGCAAGCGCCCTGACATTACTCATTGTGTTCGCCTATTCGTGTGCCAGGAGTTACCCAGTCTGCTCGACCATTTAAAAAGTCAGTAATGGCCATTGGCTTTTTACCTTGTGGTTGTACTTGAGTGATATTAAGTGCGTTAGTACCACAGGCAATCACAATGCCGTGTTTATCGCTTTGTAATACCGTGCCTGCCGTGCCTTGCTGGTCAACAACATTAGCTTGATAAACTTTTACAGTGTGTTCACCCATTTGGGTAAAACAGACCGGCCATGGATTGAATGAGCGGATATTACGCTCTATTTGCGCTGCGTCCATCGACCAATCAATATTTGCTTCGTCTTTAGATAGCTTTTTAGCGTAATTGGCAAGCTCGTCATTTTGTACTTGCGGGGTAATTTCGCCATTAGCTAACTTAGTAATGGTGTCTATTAGTGCGCTTGGGCCTAAATCGGCAAGCTTAGCGTATAAACTTGCACTTGTTTCAGTGGCGGTAATAGGGCAGCGGCTAATATGCAGCATGTCGCCGGTATCTAGGCCTTCATCCATTTGCATTATGGTGACGCCAGTCTCTTCATCGCCCGCCCAGATAGCGCGTTGAATCGGCGCGGCACCACGCCAGCGCGGTAAAATTGAGCCGTGTACATTTAAACAACCAAGCCGTGGCGCCTCTAAAATTGCTTTTGGTAACAGTAATCCATAAGCGACCACGATCATAAGGTCAGCATTTAAGCTGCTTAGTTCAGCCAGAGCGTCGTCACTTTTTAATGAGGCAGGTTGAAACACTGCTAACTCATTGGCCAGTGCGAGTTCTTTCACTTCACTGGCTTTGAGTTTTTTACCGCGCCCTGCTGGACGGTCGGGTTGGCTATACACGCCAACAATTTGATGCTCTGAGTCGATAAGAGCTTGTAAATGGCGCGCAGCAAAGTCTGGCGTACCGGCAAAAATAATGCGTAATGGTTGTGTCACTGAACTTCCTAATTATTACTAAGGTATTATTGCGCTGCTAACTTAGCTTCTTTTTCAAGTTTTTTACGAATACGTTGGCGCTTTAACGGTGATAAGTAATCGATAAATAGTTTACCCTGTAAATGGTCAAGCTCATGCTGGATGCAAATTGCTAATAGCTCATCAGCATCTAAACTAAACTCTTCGCCATTTTCGTTTAATGCGGTCACTGTTACAGTTTCTGCGCGGTCAACTTTTGCATAAGAGTGTGGCACAGATAAACAGCCTTCTTCACTTACCGTGGTGCCATCTTGTTTAGTGATTGTCGGGTTGATCAATACTAACGGTTTATCACGTTCTTCTGATACGTCAATGACCACAATACGTTGATGAATATCGACTTGAGTCGCAGCTAATCCAATGCCGTTTTCATCATACATAGTTTCCAGCATGTCTTTTACAATTTGGCGAATTTGGTCGTCAACTTGCACCACTTCTTTTGCTATTGTACGTAAACGCTCATCTGGAAATCTTAAAACTTCTAACCTAGCCATAGTAACCTTTTTCACTTGTGCTTAATTTAGGGTATTGTATGCTCTTATTTTAGCCATTCGCGTTCACCTTTAACAGGTTTTGGTTGATAATAATGAAAAAACACCACAAGGAAGCTCAATGAAATACCCATTACTCGCGGCAATGTTGGCATTAAGTGCTACTTTCCCATCGTTAGCAGATGTATTAACTATAAAAAAAGATGCGCCTAAACAATACGTTGTGAAAAAGGGCGATACACTTTGGGATATTTCAGGGGTTTATTTGCAAGAGCCTTGGCAGTGGCCGGAACTTTGGCAAATGAATCCACAAATTAATAATCCACACCTAATTTACCCAGGGGATGCACTGTCTTTAATCTATGATGAGCACGGTAATCCACGTTTGGTGATTAATCAGGGTTATAAAAAGCTTTCTCCACATGGTCGAATTGTACAAAAAGGTAAAAATGCGATCCCTACTTTACCTCTTGAGCTGCTGCGTCCTTACCTAATCTATGAGCAAGCACTAAATGCTGATGACATTGCCGATAAACCTTATATTTTAGGAGCCAATGTCAACACTAAAATGAATACCGAAGGCCATATAGTTTATGTTAAAGGTGAGCTGAAATTACACGAGTCATACGCTATTTACCGCAAGGGCGAAGCATATGTTGATCCGCAAACAAACGAAGTGTTGGCTAATAAAGCACAATTAGTGGCGGTGGGTCGTGTATTTAGAAAAGGTGATATTGCCAATGGTGTACCTGCTTCAGTTAAAATTGAACAGGTAAAGAGAGAGATCAAAGCGGGTGATTTTTTAATGCCTGCGATAGAAGGTCAGCTATTACCTGCGTATTTTAATATTCACCGTCCTGAGCAGCCAGTGCAAGGTGAAATCATCGCATCAGTGAGTGGATTACGAGAATTCAGCACAATGGATATTGTAGTGCTAAACTTAGGGTCAGAGCAGCAAATTAAAGAAGGCCACATTTTAGATATTGAGCGTCAATCACCGACTGTTTTTGATGGTCGTAATGGCCCACGCTACAAAGAAGATTCAAATAGCCTTGAAAAGTTAGTAACAAACGCCAACGAATTTTTTGGCGTAGAGGCAGATGCCGACACGACTGTGTGGCATATGCCAAAAGAACAGGTCGGTCAGCTAATGGTGTTTAAAGTTTATAAAAACGTTAGTTATGCCTTAATCGTAAAAAACCAGCACCCAATCCGAGTCGGTGATTTTGCAGTTATAAATTAATTCAGGTTTGAGTGCTCTAAGGAGGGAGCATGAAAGATTCATCAGGCAAGCTAACCCATTGGCTTGCCTTTTATTTATGTAAAGGCTTAGGTGTTAAAACCTTATTGGCATTGGCACAAAAACTGCCATTAGATGATTTGTTTGAGCTGACTCATGAGCAGCTTACCGGTCATGGTTTAAGCCCGCAGGTCGCCACTAATTTACTGGCAACCGATTGGCAGCAAGTTGACTATTATCAACAGATAATTGTTAACTCACAGATAACCGCAATTGATTACTTCGATCCTCACTATCCACCATTATTAAAAGAAATTGCTAGCGCGCCTTTATTGCTATTTTGCCGAGGCAATTTAGAGTTATTGACCAGTCCGCAAATCGCTATTGTTGGAAGCCGCAATGCCACGCCAATCGGTTTAGAGATCGCCGCTGAATTTGCTCATCAACTCACTTTGGCAGGATTAACGGTAACTTCCGGAATGGCGCTTGGTATTGATGGTGCTGCCCACAAAGGAGCGCTGGCGGGCAATGGTAAAACCATTGCAGTGCTTGGTACTGGAGTGGATGTTTATTATCCTAAACGGCATAAGTTACTCACCGATCAAGTATCCGAACGGGGGATGTTGGTGAGCGAGTTTTTACCCGGTACAGCCGCTAATGCTAATAACTTCCCAAGACGTAATCGTATAATATCTGGTTTGTCATTAGGTGTGTTGATTGTCGAGGCTGAAATAAAAAGCGGTTCGCTTATCACCGTGCGGTATGCGCTGGAGCAAAACAAAGAAGTTTTTGCAGTGCCTGGTTCAATTAAAAATCCACTCTCTGAAGCCAGTCACTTTTTAATTAAACAAGGTGCAAAGCTGGTGGAAAATGTCAGTGATATTCTAGACGAAGTGAGCTTTTTCTGCGAAAACAGTCTATATACTATAGAAGAAGCAACGGTTGATGAACCTGCCTGCGAAATACTAAACAGTGTTGGTTTTGAAGTAACAGCTGTTGATTTAATTGCTCAGCGTAGCCAGTGGCCAATAGATAAAGTGCAAGCACGTTTACTTGATCTTGAATTGGAAGATAGAGTAGAGCGTGTATTAGATGGCTATATTAGAGTTCGATAAGCTTAGTGTGGAGGAAAGTAACATGTTCGATATCCTCATGTATCTGTTTGAAAACTACATTCACAGCGAAGCCGAAGTCTTTGTTGAGCATAATGAACTCACTGACGAATTATTACGTGCCGGCTTTAATAAGCCCGAAATATACAAAGCACTTGATTGGCTTGAGCAGCTTGCTGACTTGCAGCACAGCGATGAATTCCCTTATTTAAACCGCCTCCCACAACATGCGATACGTATTTTTACCGATAGTGAATGCCACATGCTGAGCGTAGAGTGTCGGGGCTTTTTAATGTTTGTAGAACAAGTCGGAGTGATCAACAGCGCAACGCGTGAAATGGTTATGGATCGTTTGTTCGCATTAGATAAATCTTATATATCACTTGATGATTTAAAATGGGTGGTACTTATGGTGTTGTTTAATGTGCCAGGCTCAGAGCAAGCTTATGCACAAATGGAAGAACTTATTTTTGATGAGCCGGCAGAGGTACTACATTAAGCAAGTGCTGCGCTTGTATCTTTAATTAGTTTGGGTATATTAGGCGAAAATTAGTCAGCTGCTTAGGGAACACATGAGTAAAATCGACCAATCGCTTTTTTCTGCAAATCAACATGCCTTAGAAAAAGAATACGAAGTGTGCCCTAAATGCGGTTCAGAGCTTGTGATCCGCAACAGTAAATCAGGTCCTTTCCTTGGCTGTGCGAGTTATCCCGAATGTGATTTTATTCGCTCGCTTGCTCAACATGATACTCAACAAATCAAAGTACTTGATGATAGCCCTTGTCCTGAGTGTGGTAATCCGCTAGTAGTGAAGAATGGCCGCTATGGTATGTTTATTGGCTGTACGGGTTATCCTGAGTGTCACTACATTGCTCATGATGAGCCTGAGCCAAATGAAGAAGTTTTACCTGCTTGCCCTAAGTGTAAAAAAGGCCAGTTAGTGGCGCGTAGTAATAAATTTGGTAAAACATTTTATTCATGTAATAGCTATCCAAGTTGTAAATACACACTCAATCACAAACCAGTTAGCCATATCTGCCCCGCGTGCCAATGGCCAGTAATGATGCAAAAGCAAATGACCAATAGTGTTGTGCTACAATGCCCTCAGAAAAGTTGCTCGCATAAATTCACGGTGAGCGAATAATTACCGGCTTTAATTTTATTGTATTTGGAGATTTTCAGTGACTGATACTACCTCAGTTCCTTTAACTGCCCTTGCTGCTGTGTCGCAAGGCGGGGTTATTGTTTACCCAACCGAAGCTGTTTATGGCTTAGGCTGTGACCCCGATAATCAGCAAGCTGTGGAGCGCTTACTTGCAATAAAGCAGCGGCCCGCTGAGAAAGGCTTAATTTTAATTGCCGATAATTATGGGCAATTATTAAAGTATGTTGATGATGCAAAAATTCCGATGGATAAACGCGCTGATATTTTTTCCAGCTGGCCCGGCGCAATTACTTGGGTTATGCCAGCGGCTAAAGGTACGCCTAAATGGTTAACAGGACAATTTGATAGTATTGCTGTGCGTGTAACTAATCACCCAACAGTAAAGCGCTTATGCCAAGAATTAGGCAAACCTCTTGTGTCTACTAGTGCTAACTTATCAGGACATGATACGGTCACTAGTATTGCAATGGCTAAAAGTGAGTTTGGCGAGCTGGTGGCATTTTATGTAGATGAACCACTTGGTGGTAACACGCAGCCTAGCACTATTAAAGATGTAATGACCGGCAAAGTATTTAGAGGATAACCATGCACAGCAATTTACTCGAACAAGTAAAAACCTACCTGATGGCCTTGCAAGACACAATTTGCCAAGGTTTAGAGCAAGCTGATGGCCAAGCCAAGTTTGTAGAAGACAGTTGGCAGCGCGAAGAAGGCGGTGGTGGGCGAACTCGTGTTATTCGTGGTGGCAATGTGATCGAGCAAGGTGGGGTGAACTACTCGCATGTGTTTGGTGCTTCGATGCCGGCATCGGCAACTGCGCATCGTCCAGAACTTGCTGGTCGTAGCTTCCATGCCTGTGGTGTCTCGCTAGTGATCCACCCAAACAATCCACATATTCCAACGAGCCATGCTAACGTACGCTTTTTCATTGCAGAAAAGCAAGGTGAGGAGCCTATTTGGTGGTTTGGTGGTGGTTTTGACTTAACGCCATTTTATCCTGAGCTTGAAGATGTTCAACATTGGCATCAAGTCGCGCATGATTTATGTGCGCCGTTTGGAGATGAGGTTTACCCTAAATATAAAAAATGGTGTGACGAGTATTTTTACCTAAAACATCGCGATGAAACGCGCGGGGTCGGCGGTTTATTCTTTGATGATTTGAATGAAGCCGGGTTTGAGCAAAGCTTTGCCTTTATGCAAGCAGTAGGCAATGGCTTTTTAGGGGCTTATTTACCTATTATTGAACGTAGAAAAGCAACCCCATTTACTGAGCAGCAACGAGACTTCCAACTTTATCGTCGTGGCCGTTATGTTGAGTTTAACTTAGTGTGGGATCGTGGCACTTTATTTGGCTTGCAAAGTGGCGGACGTACAGAATCAATATTAATGTCGATGCCGCCGCTAGCGCGTTGGGAATATAACTATACACCCGAAGAAGGCAGTGCTGAAAATAAGCTATACGCTGACTTTTTAAAACCAAGAGACTGGTTAGGGCTAGCATAGTAAGCAGGCTGCCAGTCAATATCTGCTTTATTGACTGGCAACTTTAAGTATTACATCAATTTAAAGCTTCTTACTTGCTCATCCAGTGAACGCGCTAGATTTAACAGCTCCTCACTTACTTTTTGGTTATCGTTAGCATCCACTAATGACCGCTCAGCGTTATCACTAATACCAATAACACTCCGATTTATTTCCTCTGCGGCTAAGTTTTGTTGTTCTGTCGCGTCGGCTATTTGAATATTAAGTTGATTTATTTCATTCATTTGCATAGAAATATCTTTTAAAGCTTGAGCAACATTTTTTACTTGTTGCGCTCTAGCATCAGCCTCCTCACACGATTCACCCATGGTTTTAACCGTTTGCGCCGCTTCGGATTGCAGTTTGTCGATTGTGCGACGAATTTCATCGGTGGATGCATGAGTACGAGTTGCCAACGTACGTACTTCATCAGCCACCACAGCAAAGCCCCGACCAGCTTCACCTGCACGTGCGGCTTCAATCGCAGCATTAAGAGCTAACAAATTGGTCTGTTCAGCAATACTGCTAATCACTTCGAGTACTTTTCCTACCTCAAGTGTTTGTACTTGTAGTTGACTTACTTGCGCTGCAGCTTGGCGAACATCGTCTGCCAATTGATTAATACTGAGTTCGGTTTGTTCAGCAACATGCATACTTTGTTGTGCCAGTTCATTACTGTTCTCTGATTTTTCAGAGGCAAAGTGAGTGGTGTTTTTTACTTCATTAGAGGAGCTCTCTAGTTCGTTTATAGCAGCTGCCACTGAGTCTGTATTTTTCTTTTGCTCTAAAATAGCGCGCTCAGTAGTATCCGCGGAGGTATAAATTTTTTCTGCTGAGTGGATCAATACTTTTGATGAATGAGATACTTGAGCAATATTATCTTTAAAGGTGGCGATCATCTTATTAAAGCTGGTGGCGAGCCAACCCAGTTCATCTTCAGCGCTATCGTCAATTCGCAGGCTTAAATCTTTGTTGGTTGTAGCTAAATGCATAGCATGACCTAGCTTTTTAAGGCGTACAATAAAAATTTGTCTAAACATAATGCCCAGTAATACAAAGGCAATAATAAAAATAATAGAGAGTAATGCGGTATTTACTAGGGTGTTGTAAGTCACCGCATTATCAATATCAGCTAATGAGTAACTAATTTTAACTACGCCGAGTACATCACCTTCTTGTGCTTGATGACAGCCAAGGCAATTAGTGCCTTTATAATCGCTACTGGCAAACATAGGGCGCAGAAAAGTCATACTGCGGCTATTATTTTGCTGATCAATTAGCAATGTTTCCTTGCCTTTTAAAGCCTCGCGTTCGATATCGTTGCTCGGTACTTGATTTTTATTGCCCGGCCCATAAAGTTTATTAACAATTGGGGAGCGAATAATATGCGCATCTTCAATATTTGGGTGCTTGCGTAGTTTTTGGCTTAATAGCTCTCTATTTGCCATGGTGCCTGTGATCATCAAAGTATTGATAGAGTCAAAGTAGTTATCAGCAAGAAGCTTAATATTTTCTGCAACAGTGTCTTGCGCAAGCGTTCGTTGTTGGCTTGAGCTACTAAGAATACTGGCAATTAACACAATAATGCCTGTTAGGGCCAATAGGGCATAAATTTTATGTTGGATTGATTTCACACGCACGACGCTTTTTCTAAATATTTGATCACGTATTATCTATATTTAAAAAAAGGCCGTTTTGACTTAGCGCAAATAACGTGCAGTTAAAGAGAAGTGCTAGTGCTGATTAATCATATGACTGGCAAGTTGTGCCAAAGATTTACGTAACCCTTCTCGTAATAAGGGATTATCAATTTCCGTGTCTAACGCTTTATTCATGCAATACATCCATTGATCTCGTAAATCTTGATCAATTGGAAAAGGCATATGGCGTTTACGCAGCATAGGGTGACCATGTTTTTCAACAAACAAGTCTGGGCCGCCTAACCACCCTGATAAAAACTCAAAAAACACTTGGCGAATACGGTCCAATGGTTGAGGATGCATATCATATAACGGTTTAGCGTATTCATCGCTGGCCATAATGTCGTAGAATCGATTCGCAAGTGCTAAAGCACCAGCTTCTCCACCCATCAGTTGATAAGGTGTTTTTTCTGGCGTTGGTGCTTGCTGTTGTTCTGGTGGTTTCGATTTTGAAAAGAATCGTTTAATCATAGTTTTATCATCATTAATTAGCAGTAAGTTACGAGGTAATGTTACTGCACAAAGAGGTTGCTCAAATATGGACAAATATGCAGTTTTTGGAAATCCTATTAAACACTCAAAATCCCCTGCGATACATCAGCAATTTGCAACCTCATTGGGCGAACAAATCGAATACAGCGCAATATTAGCACCGATTGATGGTTTTAAAAAAGCCGTGGCCGATTTTTTTGCCACAGGCGGTAAAGGAGCTAATGTTACAGTGCCATTTAAAGAGCAAGCATTTGCGCTAGTTGATGAGCGAACTGAATTGGCAACCATTGTCGGAGCAGTAAATACTATTAAGTTATTAGATGATGGGCGCTTGCTAGGTGACAACACCGATGGCATTGGTTTTGTGAACGATCTGCTTGCGAATCAGGTTACCATTAAAGATAAACGGGTCTTACTTATAGGTGCCGGAGGCGCTGCACGTGGCGTGGTTTTACCGTTATTGGCACAACAGCCGAGTGAAATCATTATAGTCAATCGTACGGCAGCAAAAGCTAAGGAACTAGCTGAATTATTTGCCCAATACGGTAATGTAACTGGCTATGGTTTTGATGATTTACCAGTAAGTGATTACTCGCTAATTGTAAACTCTACATCTAGCAGTATGCTTGGTGAATTGCCTGCGCTTGATAAAAAACACCTTGATGGCTGTGAACATGTTTATGATATGTTTTATTCACAGCAAAATACGCTGTTTATGCAATGGGCTCAGGGCTATAAGGCTAATATTAACGTACTTGATGGAAGTGGCATGCTAGTAGGGCAAGCTGCACAAGCCTATTTTGTGTGGCGCAATAATATGCCTGAAATACTCCCTGTTGTTCGGGCATTAAAAACCGGAGAGCTTGCATGAATCAAGCAATCCAATTTATCGACCGATTTGAATTTAACGTACAATCCCAGCTGTTAACGTTTTTTGCTCAAGTAAGTGGCTTAATGGTTGAATGTGTCATTGACACACACACGCTAGCATTGGCAGACCAACAAGCTGCAAAGTTACATTTTGAACAGGCGCGTTTTGACTATGAAGATATAGCCGAGCAACTAATCGAGAATGAAGAATATAACTCGGCAGGACAAATCATTGTTTCAGTGCTGAGTTAATCCTCAGCTAGATACTCATCTTTAAGCTCAACATAATTAGTTGCTGATATTTTTAAAAAACTCAGCTCTTGCTCGGTTAAAGGGCGCGCCTGCTTTACTGGACTACCCACATAGAGAAAGCCCGATTCCAAGCGCTTGTTTGGTGGAACTAATGAACCGCCACCAATTATCACATCATCTTCAACAATGGCATTATCCATTACAATCGCGCCCATGCCGACTAAAATACGATTCCCCAAACAACAGCCGTGCAACATAACCTTGTGACCAACGGTAACATCATCACCAATAATTAATGGATAACCATCTGGGTTACTTTTACTGGCACGCGTTAGATGTAACACGCTGCCGTCTTGCACGTTAGTACGTTCACCAATGCGTATATAGTTAACGTCCCCTCGTGCTGCTACTAACGGCCATACACTACTATCTTCACCTAATGTGATATCACCAACTAAAACAGCCGACTCATCTATATAAACAGACTGGTTAAAACGAGGAGTAATTCCTTTATAAGAACGGATTGCCATAAAACACCTAATAAATTAAGAATAAGTTCAACAGTAAGAGGTAAATAGTGTAGCAGTAGAGCCTATAAAATGGCCAGCTAGGATCTGTGCTGTATACTAAACTAGCACTTTTGAGCTGTTTAGCGCGTAAATTGAACGAACAGCACTTTATTTCAAGTTTTCTTTAAAAAACGCTTGCGTAAAATTCGCCGCGCCCTATAATGCGACCCCACTGAGACGGCAGACAGCAACGCTTAGCGAG
>NZ_JACJEV010000023.1:0-71377 GCF_014164235.1 Pseudoalteromonas sp. SG44-17
TTCTAATTTGATTGCAGCAGAATACGTTGCGCGTTTTAATTTCGTCATTTTTTCACCCAAATTTGTATGCTTATTAGCATAACATTTCTTTCTTAATGGGTGGCCAAATTAACTATGCCACTACAAATGTCTGCTATGGGCCTTTTATCTGAAATATCATTACTTTGCGATAAAGTATTAAACGAAAAAATTAAGCAGGCTATGTAAACGAGGGCTTTCATAATCATCCTTAAATATTGCTCAGAGCTAAACCTTAACGTAATTTGCTTATAATTAATAGCTTGATTTTTAGACAGGTTTATTTATTTTTTATTAAACTAAACGTTATAATGTATCACTATTTTTTAGTATGTTATATTATATCCAAATAAACCTAGCTATTATTAAAAGTGGATCATGAAGTACTCAGCATTAACTCTTGTCTTTGCAGCACTTTCTTTTGGCTCTAATGCCACAGAATCAGATATAGAAACCATCACTATTGCACATAAGCAAGCCTTTAGAGGCGATATTCCGCTTAAAGAATTACCGCAGTCAATTACCACATTAAGTAAAGAAATGATGGTTGATAATGGCATTACCAAGTTTAGAGATGCACTGGATTTTTCTGCCAGTATTTCTCGTAAAAATAATGGCGGGGCATTGTGGGATAGCTACTCTATACGGGGGCTATCGGGTAATGAAAATATGCCATCCGGCTATTTAATTAATGGCTTTAGTGGTGGGCGAGGTTTTGCGGGCCCACGTGATGTATCTAACATTGAATATATTGAAGTGTTAAAAGGTCCTGGTTCTGCACTCTATGGTCGTTCTGAACCAGGTGGTACAATTAATATCATTACTAAAAAACCACAGTTCTATCAGCAAGGCCAGTTAAAAGCTGAACTTGGCAGTGAAGATCATAAACGTGTGCAAGGTGATTACACTAACGGCCTAACTGAAGATATTGCATTTCGAATTAATGGTGCATGGCAAGATAGTGACAGTTTTCGAGATCACGTACATCATGATAAGTTTGTGATCACGCCTTCGGTGTATTACAGCATCAATGATAAATCGTCATTAACGTATGAGTTTGAGTACGTTGACCAGCAGCAAATGTATGACCGAGGTATTGTTGTACTTAACGATAATTTTGACACCGTACCTAGAAGTCGCTTTTTAGGTAACCCTAATGATGCGCCAACTAAAGTGCACTCTCGCGGACACCAACTTAATTATGACTATGACTTTAATCGCGACTGGTCACTCTTATTGGGCGCTAACCATCGTACCGCTACGTTAACAGGTTTTTCGTCTGATGCTGAACTATCTCCTCCAAGACAGACTTTGTCTTTAGATAATCCTATGCTTACGCGTCAACACCGTTATAGAGATTATTACTCTAATGATTTGTCAGTACGCGCAGAATTAAGTGGTCATTTTGATCTTGCTGATATCACTAACCATGTTTTGATTGGTGTTGATGGGTATGACTATGAGCTTCGCACTGGGCTTTATCGTTATCGTGGTGGTAAAGATACGTACACATTAAATATTTATCAGCCAAACTACAGTGAAGGGCAAGGCCCCGATGTTGCGCAACTGTATGAAAACAATGAAAAGCAAAAGGCATACGGTATTTATGTACAAGATCAGTTAGACCTTACCGAGCGTTTTAAATTAATGCTGGGATTGCGGTTTGATGAAATTGAGCAGAATATTTTCGAGGCTAAGTCAGGCGTTGCCTCAGATAGCACGATGAACCGACTTAGCCCACGGCTAGGGATGGTATATGAGCTAAATGATGCGATTAACCTTTATACCAGCTATTCCGAAGGGTTTATACCTTTAAGTGGTACTGATGCTAAGGGTAAATCGTTTGGTTTTGAAGAAAGTGATTCCTTTGAAGTGGGTGTGAAGTTTGGCTTTGACAACGTAAGCGGTACCATCGCTTTATTTGATGCTAGCAAAGGCAACATGTTGGTGGCTGACGATAAGGGTTATTCAAAACCTATTGGTAAAGTAACCAGTAAAGGTATTGAGGTTGATCTGACTGGTAGTTTAGGTGAAAACACTCAGTACACACTTTCGTATGCTTACGTAAAGGCTGAAACGGCCAAAGACATGATTAATGTTGAGTGGTTAGAGCCTATTCCTAAAGGTAGCCCGTTAGTTAACGTACCAAAAAATAATTTTTCGCTTTCTTTAAATCACAATACCCGTGTACTTGAGCAAGACATTAAATTTGGTGGTCATTATCAATATATTTCAGAGCGACTGGGCGACCCAATAAGCTTATCTTTTAACTTACCAAGTTATCAGCTGGTGGGTTTATTTGCTCAATGGCAGGCGACTGAACGGACAAATGTTTCACTTAATGTTGATAATGTATTTGATGAAAGCTACATAGCCAGTAGCTACAACGCATTATGGGCCTACCCTGGTGCACCAACACAGTTTAAATTGGGTATAACATATGACTTCTGAACAAGTTAAAAACCGTATTCACAGTATCGATATCATGCGTGGCGTGGTTATCTTACTCATGCTACTTGATCATGTGCGAGAGCGTTTTTTCTCGCAAATGCCGGTATTAGACCCAATGGATGTTGACGTTACCTCTCCAGGGCTGTTTTGGAGCCGTTTTGCAGCGCACTTTTGCGCGCCAACCTTTATCTTTTTAACAGGGCTTTCGGCGTGGCTTTATAGCCACCCAAGCTCAGGTAAAGTACGCTCTGCACGTAGTTTTTTAGTTAAGCGGGGGTTGTTTTTAATTGCCCTTGAAGTTACGGTTATTTGCTTTTTGTGGATTTGGTTTATTCCTACTATTTTTCTACAAGTAATGTGGGTTATTGGTTTATGTATGTTGGCTCTGGCATTACTAATTAACTTACCGCAACGACTATTGTTAGCATTGGGTTTATTGATCGTTTTTGGCCATAACTTACTCACACCAATTACCTTCAGTCCTGATGAGTGGGGTTATACCTTATGGACTATTCTGCACGATCGCGGCTTTATCTCTGAAGGTGGTTTAGTTAATGTCAAAATCAGTTACCCAGTATTACCTTGGATTGGGGTTATATTACTTGGTTACTGCGCAGGCCCACTGTATGCACATAACCGAGACAGTGAAGATCGTAAACAGTGGCTGATTGGTTTGGGCTTAGCGTGTATAGCGTTATTTGCTATTTTACGCGGCTTAAATATCTATGGCGAAACGCTACCTTGGCAGCAGTTTTCAACAGCAGTGCAAACGGCTATGTCGATATTTAACGTTACCAAATATCCACCTTCACTGAGCTTTTTATTAATCACTTTAGCGCTGATGTTTTTTGGCTTATGGTTTTTTGAGCGTCCGTTAAATCGCTTTAGTAATGCTTTAAGAGTGTATGGCTCGGTGCCAATGTTCTTTTATATTTTTCATCTTTACGTTTTATTGATTTTATACACAATTTGCAGTGCTATTTTTGGTGCTAATCATGGTGCATATTTTGCCGTAAATGATATTACATGGATTTGGTTAATTACGGTTGTGTTAGCCGTTACTTTATATTGGCCAACTAAGGCATTTAGTCACTATAAGCGCAAAGCAAATAAACCTTGGTTAAAGTATTTATAGTAACAAACAGCGGTTATAGCGCCGGCTATTTATCCACTTGTTATACCTAGCTTTTGGGGCTGGGTATAACAAGGATATTCAGTATTAAATCTTACTTGCAAAGCCTTCGTTAATGACTCTAACTTCGCGTTGCGGGAATGGTATCGCAATATTATGGGCTTTGAGGGTTTCTAGAATAATTAATAGTAAATCACCACTAACCCGGTTTTTACCATCATCAATTCCCTGCATCCAAAATTCCACAAACATATTGATGCCATTATCGCCAAAGCTATCTATTTCACAGTCAGGACGCTCTTCAATTGGTATTTCAGGGCCGCTAATAACTTGTGGGTGCTGTGCAACAGCTTGTTTAATTATTTCTACCATGGCTCTAACATCGGTGGCGTATGCCACACTAAAATCAACACGGTAGCGCTGTTTTGGGTCTTTATGGGTCCAGTTGGTCAACAGTGATGAAATAAAGGTTTCGTTAGGAACCAGTATGTCTTTGCCGTCGTAAGTTTCTAAAATTGCATGGCGCATTTTGAACTCTCGAACAAAGCCACTTTTGCCGTTTTCTAACTCAACAAAGTCACCAATGGTGAGTGACTTATCGAGCAAAATAATGATGCCAGAAATAAAGTTAGAAGCGATTGATTGCAACCCTAGACCAAGGCCAACACCTAGCGCACCACCAAACACAGCAAGGGCGGTGAGGTTAACACCCATAATATTAAGCAGTAATAACGCGATGACACAAAACAGGCCAACTTCAAAGAGTTTGGTAAAGACTTCGCGGGTGCTGATATCCAGAGTTTGCTGGTTGCGAATTATAACTTTACCAACATTACTGGAAGCGCGGCCTAACCAAAATAAAATAGCGCCAAAAAATAATACCCGAGTTAGGCCATATAAACTGACTTGAATATTACCTAAATTAATCGAAACCGCTTCAAGGGTTTTAATAAATGCTGGCAAAAAGCCCAGTAAGTGCAGCAGCAAAACGGGCAGGCCAACTAATTTAAACAGTGCTGACATAAAAGGGCTGCTAACAAACTCTTTAATAATTGAGTAAGCAAACAGCAATATAGCAATGTTGAGCGCGGTATTCATTAACCACACTTGCAAGTCTACAGTGATGCCGATAGAGGTAAATATTCGCAGTAAAATGATTGCTACTAGCGGGTAAACGATATTGCTAAGTCGAAACAGCATAATGTTTATTGGGTGATCGGACGCCACTTTAGTGTGCTTATCAACGCGCTTTTTACTGTTTTTGAATAAAGTATTAGTTTTACTTCTGTACCAAATATCTACTTTTGTAATGTATTGTAATACTGCATCGCTGATGAAACCTTCTACACTCATTTGACTTACGCGACAAGTTTCTTGGTCGCATATAACTGTCATCATGGAGCAATTGAAAATGCAGAGTGCACAAAAGGCGGTAAGGATTAACCTCGATCTTGATCTTAAAGTCAGCATCAAACAATACAAAAAAATTAAAGAGCGTCCCGTAAGTTACAAAGACGCTGATATTGCGTGTATAAAAGCCATCGCACAAGCTGCGATTAACGTTGAGTTATTTACCATCCCGTTATATATGACAGGTCTGTATTCAATACAAGGTATGCATGCAATAGGTGGGGATGAAGGCTTGTATCCCGAGCGTTTATGGCCTGGGTTAGGGGCAACAGCAGGCTTTATTCCTAATGAACGAATAGCAAAATTAGATATTACTCCAACGCCAAAACCCAGCAAGCCACTGAGCGTAAATGAACAGGCGTTTAATGCTGTTTATAGTGTGTTTATAGAAGAAATGCTGCATTTACAGTTGGCTTCTAATATCGCCAGTAAACTAAATCTAACTCCTTCATTTACCAGTAATGCACTGCAAACAGAAAAGTTTGGTTGGCATTGTTATGACGATACAACGCAAATCCCGCATATCTTAGATTTTAAAGACTGCAGCCGTGATTTATCAAAACTTAGTCCTAAAGTGAAAGAATACTTTACAACTCACTTTCAGGGTCAAACACTACAAGATATGCGAGTCAATGCAGCTGCATTGACAAAAGAGCAGGCTTTACTGTTTTTATTGATTGAAGAAACCGAGGAAAGTGCAAAAAAATTAATAATTAATAAAGATTTAGATGGAGTTCGCCCTAAATACTTTGAAACAGCTCCTTTTGATTGGTTTAAAGCAACAGATACAGAAGTTGATTTACCTATGTTTGGTTCTATCGGGCATATGTATTGCTGTTATTGGGACTATCTTGAAATTGTGTATGAGGATGGTAGTAGCTTAATTGATATTTTGGTGAATCCAGCTAAACCTGATTCTGTGCAACGTGATTACTTTAATACTCGTGACTCAGCCGAATATAAACCGCAATACCCGGGGATTAATGGTTCAATCAATGAAAGTAATGATTTAGATAAGTTAAAAATTGAGATTGTTAATAATATCAATGCAATAACGGATCAAGGTGAAGGTAAAGGTGTTGTTTCTGAAATCTGCAGCCGCTGGGCGGCAGAGAGTTGGGTAATAACGTATTTGCAGCAACAAACGGTAGCATTGAAAAGCACACCGATTGAGGCAGATGATCATCAGGTCGCTGCTAAGTTTCAACCTAATGCTGATAACCTAAAAGAAGATTACCCAGCGGATAGCGCTGGGCAAAAGCCACTTCCAGTATCAGGTATTGCATGCGCACGTATTACAAATACTAAAAAAGATCATTTTATTACCTTTGCTGATGTACTTGATTTGATTATTCAATATGAATACCAAGAGGGTCAATCTTACAGTGATAACAACGCGGCCCAAGTGTATATGACCTGGCAAACGTGGCATAACTTGTGCGGTAAATTTACAGTAGCAATGCTTAACCCGCAAGGTGGCGATAAGGCTAAGCATAAGCACCCAGATTTACCTGCTGTAGTTGATGTAGAAAAAGCATTGAATAATTTGTTTTCTAGCCCTGAACGTCGTGCACAAACACATCAAATTTTTAGTGAATCAGCGGTTGGCACTTTAAAAGGACTTACCACAGCATTGGATCGCTATTGGGGTGGTAAAACGACTGAGTTTCCAGGTCCTGCAATGGGTGGTTCGGGCGATCGAGTATCTATTTGTTGGGCTACAACAGGGCAGGCTCCAGATCTGGTTGCGGGTATTGCGGATATGTCTAAGGATGTTTTATACCATGCATGCCAAGGTATGGATTATACAAAAGAAAATTCAAATAATTTGCCTCCCGCAACAGTGTTCCACAGCTGTAAAGGTTCGAACAATTGCAAAGCACAAGGTGGGTGTGGGTTTGTGCATAGCACAACACCGGGAGGAAGCTGTGGTGGTAGCGCCCCTGCTGATGGTCCATTTAGCGCTCCTGCAAATAACAAATGTAATAATTTAGGTGGCTGTGCTGTGCCGATTTCTGCCTCGCAGCTATTCCCAAAAGAGCCATCAGCAAAACCCCAGATGCAATTATTTGAATTTGGTGATGGACCAGGCTATGCATCTACCGCTAAACCATATACCGACCCAGAAACAGGTAAAGTTCTAGAGCAAATGCCATTTAAAGAAGGTGATGCGGTTTACAGTATCGCGTGGCAGGCCTATTGTAATGCAAAAGGAGTGCAAACTACGCCGCCACCTGCAGATGATATTCGCTTAGCGCTTCCGCCTTCAACTTAATTGGATTGAATACATGACATCATACATACAGAAGCAGCCTTTTGCTGCTTCTGCTATTGAGCAAATAAACCCGCTAGGCTTTGGTTTGGGGTTGCGCAGTGAGCATTATCCGTACTTAATGCAAAAACCAGTAACAGGGGTTGATTGGTTTGAGATCATTAGTGAAAATTACATCGATAATTATGGCTATGGCCGTCATGTATTAGAACAATTGATGGCTGATTTCCCTATTGTTATGCATGGTGTGTCTATGAATATAGGCAGTAGCTCTGCGCTTGATTTTGACTATTTAGAAAAGTTAAAAGCATTGGCGGATTTTGTAAAACCAGCGTGGATATCAGATCATCTATGTTGGACAGGCTTTGCAGGAGTAAATAGCCACGATTTACTACCTATGCCGCTTACTGAGGAAAGCTTAAAGCATGTTATTAACCGGGTTAATCAGGTACAAGACTTTTTACAGCGGCCATTAGTGCTGGAGAACCCCTCTACTTATTTAGAGTTTCAAAACTCGTCGCTCACGGAGCCGGAGTTTTTTACGCAGCTGGTCGAACAAACACAGTGTGCTATGCTGCTAGACGTTAATAATGTTTATGTGTCGGCGTATAATCACGGTTTTTGCCCAAGGAAATATATAAAAAACTTACCGCTTAAAAGTATTGTGCAAATGCATTTGGCGGGGCCAACACTCAGCGGGCATTGTTTGATAGATACCCATGATAAACCAGTTCCTGAACCTGTATGGGAATTGTATCAACTCGCGCAATCTTTATGTGGGCCTGTCTCGACTTTACTGGAATGGGATGCAAATATTCCTGCGTTTCCTGAATTAGTCGCTGAGTTAAACAAAGCTAAAACTGTATTAGCGGGTCAAATTCCTCATGCTCCAGTACAAAATAACCACCAACAAGGTTGTATTTCTACACCGCTGGTTTTAGCTAAAGAGAAATTATGAGTGAACATTCATTGAGGCAAGTGCAACATTGGTTGCAAACAGTATTAATTGTTCGTGGTGATTTGGATGATAAACTCTTACAGGCATATGCGCATGATGGCGTTATGCTTGATACGCTAATTAAAAGTACAGATAAAATTTCAGCCCAGCAGCGAGTAGATATTTACGCTGCAGGTTATGTGCTAAGGCTTGTAGATTGTTTACGTTGTGAGTTTTCATTGTTGGCGCAGTATATGGGAGATTCGTTATTTTCCACATTTGCTAAAGCATTTATTGTGACGGTGCCTTCTAAAAGTTGGAGTCTATATTATTTAGGTGAGCAATTTGCCGAATTTTTAGCACAAACTAAACCACAAGGTATAATCGATGTTGCTCAACAAACTATGGTCGATTTACCTGCTCAAATAGCCTTATTTGAACGCACCAAGTCTGAGGTGTTAGTAGCCCAAGGTCTTGAAAAAAATGTAACGGCAACCGAGCTTTCTATCGAACAGCAAATGCTCACGTGTTTAGTAAATAATACTGATATTCAAGCGGCGCCTTGTTTGCGGGTAATAACATTAGATTACCCTATTTTAGAGCTCATTTCACAAATTGAAGCCTGCATAGCAAAATTAGAAGTAATGCCTGATGAGTTGATTTTACCTATTCAGCAACCATGTTACCTTGCTTTAACACGTATACATTATAGATTTAGAGTCTGGTCTTTAGCTCATTGGCAGTATTTGCTACTCGGTTTTTGTATACAAGGAAGTAGCTTTAATATGGCGATTAAGCAAACAGCATTACAGCTAGAGGTTTCTAGCGATGAGTTAACCTCAGACGCAATGATGTGGTTGCCACAAGCAATCAATATGGGCTTATTGTTTCAATAAGTGCTACAAGTAAGCAGTTAACCTAATTGATAACAATTAAATAAACTATAGCGCCAAGATTTCATCGCGATTACTTGGCGACCAGGCTTTGTCAGCCGCTTGTTGTTGCGTTAGCCAAATAAAATCGGTGTGCTCATTCGGATCTAAAGTAATGGCGATATCATCGGGTACGCAAATACTAAAAACATACTCAGTATTAATTAACGCATTGGCTTGATAGCGGTGTCGCCATGACTCTCTAATGGTATATTGATTGGTTTTTTGGTGATCGCGTATTGTTAAACCCAGCGCGCGGGCATCTATCCCTGTTTCTTCTAATAGCTCACGGTAAGCTGTCACAACAGGCGTTTCGCCTTCATCAATCCCGCCGGTGACTGATTGCCAAAAGTTAGCATCATCGGTACGTTGGATCAGTAAACAGTCTTTATTTTTTTTATAAATAACAACCAGTACAGAGAAGGGTTTACGAAGTGGTTGGTTATTTAACAAAATAGAGCCTTAAATAGCGTTTGTTGAATCAGTTTACCTAACTACGAAATGTTTAACTAGCCAGATCACATCACTAACAACCAAATACCCAGCAACAAGAGTAGTACATTCATTATTTTCAGAAACTGCGAAGTATTGAGTTTGCCCTGCAACCAGATCCCTAAACGATTACCACAAAAAGCAATCGGCAAGCTGGCAAGTGCAATTAATGCCCACTTTATTTCGATTAAACCCAGACTAATAAAGCCAATAAGCTTGACGGCATTCATCATCGCAAAAATAATCGCCACAGTTGCGACAAATCGTTTCGGTGGTAACTTAATGGTACTGAAATACATTATTAAAGGTGGGCCGCCAGCATGTACTAAGGTACTTGCAATACCGGCTAAACCGCCCATAGAGAAGGCACCTAAACGGCTATTTAAGGCACTAAAAGTAAACTTGCTAAAGGCTAAACTGCGAATAGCAAACACTATACATAAAATAGCAATCGCTGTTTTTATAAACGCCGCATCTAACCAGCCAATTAACGCATGTGCAATAACTACGCCTACCAATAAACCCGGTAGTAAGCGTTTAAGTTGCTGTATATCCCATTGTTGCCAGTAACTTTTTAAACTAAAGACATCGGCAACAATAAGTACCGGTAGCATCAAACCGATTGCGGCAACGGGGGGCATCACTAGCATTAGTAAAGGGACACTAAACACTCCAAGCGCTCCTGCAAAGCCTGATTTTGACACGCCGGTGAGCAATACGACAAATGCGATGATAGAGAGGGTTGTTACTGTCATTGATTTTTTTACTTACTGATTATTTACTTTATGCTGGTAGATCAAACCACAGCGCTTCTAAGCTGCTGGTGGCTGTTAATGTTACCCGTTCATTGCGATTTAGTGCAAAGGCATCGCCGTTACTAAAATTTTGCTTGTTAGCGTCTATATGCCCGCAGATAATATGCAAATAACCTTTTCTATCCGCTGTTTGCAATGTATGCGATTGACCCTCATCAAGTTTTAAACGATAGATACTGGCATCTTGGTTGATGCTCACGCTGCCGTGTTCGCCATTTGGTGTAACAAGTGGTGTAAGCTGAGTTGTTTGCGGAATACTTTTTTGCTCATAGCTAGGGGCTATACCACGCAATTTGGGTTGTATCCAAATTTGTAAAAAGTGCGCTGTTGCTGAATTTGAAGTATTATATTCACTGTGCATAATACCACTACCGGCACTCATCCGTTGCACGTCACCAGCAGGAACAATGTATTCATTGCCGGTGCTGTCTTGGTGTTTTAATGCGCCGGAAATGACATAGGAAATTATTTCCATATCCCGGTGTCCGTGAGTGCCAAAGCCTTGACCAGCAAGTACTTTATCTTCGTTGATCACTCTAAGTACCGACACCCCCATGTGTTTTAGATCATGGTAATGGCCAAATGAAAAACTATGCTGACTTTGTAACCAACCAAGATCAACTTGGCCGCGCTCGCTGGCTTTGCGTATGTAGTACATAACTTAACTCCTGATTAAACGCTAATTTGAATAGCAGCAGTATAAGTTTTATAAGGAAGATTAAAATCGCTTTTAAAAGGACTATTCGTTCTAATTAATAGAATGAAAGCCCTTGGTTAGCAATCAAGATCAGCCTGCATTACTTGATATCGTAACTCGCCAATGAATGTGCGCGCTGCCGGGCCAAGGCGATCACCGTCTTTAAATAGTAAATGTAGCATGGCACTGCGCTTACTATTGTGGCTAAGATTAAGGGGCTTGAGCCGATTTTGTGCTAACTGATTGGTAATCGCTGTGCTAGGTAGCCAAGCAAAGCCTAAGCCGTTGCTGATCATATCAATGGAAGTCCGCATATGGCTTACTGTCCAGCGCTGGTCGGCACCTAACCAGCCACCGTCTTGTTTATTGTGTAAGGCAGAATCGCGTACCACAATTTGTCGGTGCGATTTTAAATCTTCAAGGGTGATAGGTCGAGTGATGCTATGTAACGCATGATCTGGGTGCGCAACAGCAGTAAACTCGATATTGCACAACTCTTCACTAAACCCGGCTTTGCCAGTGAATCCCGATATTGCAATATCGGCACTGGTGTTCTCTAGTAATTCATTCGCGCCAGTCAGTACTGATTCGTATAATTCAATACGTAATAATGGATACATTGCCGAGGTATTGTTGAGTACTTTATAAAGCAGTGCTTGCGGAAAAACTTCATCAACAGCAATGCGTAATTTGCTTTCAATCCCCTCACTGAGAGTCTGCCCAATTGCTTCTATTTTGGCGGCTTCATCGAGTAGGTAATTAGCGCGGCGCATCATCATCTCACCAGCTTCGGTGATCACTGTTTTACGTCCTTCAATAGTAAATAACTTAACACCTAAAGCGGTCTCAATTTTACCAACAGCATTGTGAATACTTGATTGGCTTTTATAAATTTTTAGTGATGCTTGATTAAAACCGCCATGTTCAACCACAGCCCTAAACATACGCCATTGCTCTAAAGTTATTTTAAGCATCTTTATGGTTGTCCTCGCAGTCACCTTGGTCACAGGTATTGAGTGATTCTCTGGCACGTTTATCTTGATTGAGTACTTGTTTTAGATCTTCAGTGCGTTGACGTACCGCTACACCATAACTGTGATCATCGCCCCACAGTTTTGCTAATTGCAGTACTGAAGCACGATCGTGCTCTCTAAATAAGTGTCCTGCGCGCTGCGAGTCTTCCTTTGAATTTCCTAATAGTTCTAGGGTTTCAACGGCAAGGTTGATGGCGGAGTCAACGGTTTCTCGGTTAAACGCATCAACGTGCAAATTAAGTAATTGGTAAGCATGGCGACGATCTTTAGCGCGCGCCACAATCTTTAAGTGCGGAAAGTGTTTGCGGACAAGTTTAACTATTTCGAGAGTTTTGTCGGCATTATCAATAGCAATAACCAGTAATTGTGCGGTATCAGCTCCAGCGGCTTCGAGTAGTTCTTTACGTGCTGCATCACCATAATGCACCGTATTACCAAAGCGGCGCAGCAGATCAATTTGGCTAGGACTGTGATCAAGGACACTAATATCATACCCTTGGGTGCTCAGTAAGCGCCCCATAATTTGTCCAAAACGGCCGTACCCAGCAATGATTACGTGTTTGGCTGGGCTTATCTGCTCTGGTTTATCAAACTCAGGTTTTGTTGTTGTGTTGCTACGTTTTTGTAATGTGTCGTAAAGCATTAATAGTAAAGGGGCTATTAACATTGAGATGGCCACGACTAAGGTGGTTAAGTTGCTTTGTTCTGGGGTTAAAATTTGCAATGTATTAGTCATCGTCAGGAGCACAAAAGCAAACTCACCACCTTGTGCTAGGGCTAAAGTGAATAACAGTTGCTGGGTATGATGAATTTTAAAAGTTCGTGCTAAGGCATACAAAACAGCGGCCTTTACAACAATTAAAGCTGCAACCAATGTAACCACTAAAGTAAATTGATTAAATAACAATGCAAAGTCGATAGAGGCACCGACAGCGACAAAAAACAATCCTAATAACAGTCCTTTAAAGGGTTCTATATCGGCCTCTAACTCATGACGAAATTCACTTTCTGCCAGTACCACACCAGCTAAAAAAGTCCCTAACGCTGGAGATAAGCCAACATTTTGCATAATCAGCGCAATCGCTACCACTAAAAATAACGCAAATACAGTGAATATTTCCCGCATTCTGGTTTCAGCAATGTACCTAAATAGCGGCGCAGAAATATACTTACCAGCTAAAATAATTGCCGCGATCACTGTTACTGAGGCGGTTACTTGCCCCCAAACTGGCCAATCGGCAGTTAGCGAATTATGCGTGCTGGTGGCATTTAACATTGGCTCAAACGCCAATAATGGTAGTAATGCTAAAATAGGAATAACGGCAATATCTTGAAATAGCAGTACCGAAAACGCATTTTGGCCGGCTTCATTTTTCAGCCAACCTTTTTCTTCCAGGCTTTGTAGCACAATTGCTGTTGAAGAAAGCGCGAGCATTAAACCAATTGCTAGTGCTGTTTGCCAATGCATGGCCATAAACCAATAACAAATTGCAAAAATTACCGCGGCTGTTAGGGTTACTTGCAAACCCCCAAGCCCTAAAATAGAGTGGCGTAACTTCCAAAGCCTTGCAGGTTGTAGTTCAAGGCCGACTAAAAACAGCATCATTACTACACCAAATTCAGCAAAATGCATAACAGACGTTTGATCGCCCACTAACCCCAGCAAATACGGGCCAATTAAAATACCTGCCAGCAAATAGCCGAGCACGGAGCCTAACCCAAGGCGTTTTGCGATAGGCACCGCAACAATGGCTGCGGCTAAATAAATTAATGCGATCTCTAACATAGTTGTCCTTTGCTAATACTGGCTAACTTATTATGCCTTAAAATACTGTTTACTATAGCGGAATAAATTCTTTATCGTCACCAGGGATTTTTGGGAAACGTTGAGTTTGCCAGTCTTGTTTTGCCTGCTCTAAGCGTTCTTTGCTATAAGCAACAAAGTTCCAATGCAAGTATGGGACTTTTTCAAATTTATCGCCACCGAGCAAAATAAAGCGTGCATCACTGGCAAAGTGAATATCAGTATCGAGGTTATCAAGTAGGATAAAATCACCTGCTTGATAATCCTGTTGACCCACGGTAACGCTTCCATAAATAACATATAACGCGGTTTCTTGCTGTGGGTTAGGCGACTTAATTTGACTATTGGCGCTGCCAACCACATCAATATAAAACATGGGGGAGTAGGTTTTAACTGGGGAGCTTAATCCGTAAGCTTCACCAACAATTAAGCGCATCATGATACCTTCATGAATTATGTGTGGTAGTTGCTGTTTTTTTATATGGGTGAATGAAGGCTCAATCTCAGTCATATTTTCTGGTAGCGCAATCCAGCATTGTAAGCCGTCAATATGATGCGGGTTAGCGCGCACTTCAAAGCTTTCTCGTTCTGAGTGAACAATGCCTTTACCTGCCGTCATCCAGTTCACATCGCCTGGGTGGATTTCTAAATTATTACCTAGCGAGTCGCGATGTAAAATGCTGCCGCGAAATAAATAAGTGAGTGTTGATAAGCCTATGTGCGGGTGAGGGCGAACATTGATCCCTTGGCCAACAGGAAAATCGTTTGGTCCCATGTGATCAAAAAAGATAAATGGTCCCACCATTTTTTTATCAAAATTAGGCAGTACGCGCTTTACGTTTAAGCCACCAATATCATGTTCAGTTGGGTTGAGTATTTTAGCCATGTTTTGCTCCTAAAGGTGACCAAGCAGAGTCACGTTGATTCGATTAATTGAATACATAAGTTATAGCCCTAACAATAGATGATCACTTAATTTCGAGTGTCACTATTGATGCTTGATTAATAATATACTCAGGTTAAAAGAACGAAAATTAGTAAAAATAGGTGTTAACATTCTTTTTTAAAGAATTTTAATGGTGTGTTGTATGGCACTAAAAGGAGCTTTATGCGTAGTAAACAGTGCTTACTATTACTTGTTGATGTTTTTAATGCAAAATACCGCAGGTAGGGAAACTAACGATGACACATTTACGCTCATCAAGCATTGCGATAAGACGCTGAGGGTATTTGCGATTAGCAAAATATAGCAGTTGTTGTGAGCACACGACCGACAACACAAAATTAGACAGTAAAAAACGGCCAATTACTTGGCCGTTTTACATCAAGAGTTAGTTAAGTTTTACTGGGCCGTTGATATTATCGATGCTCAAATCACCAGAGCCAGCGTCAATGATGGTGAGACCTTTACTGTCGTTAACACGAATACTGCCTGAGCCATCCTCAATGGTGACTAGGCCATTTACATGTTCAACATAAATATCACCCGATTCATCTTCAATGGTGATGTAACTGCCTAGAGTTTTGGCATTGATGCTGCCAGAGTTATCGTCAATATCTACGCTGCCAGTGATATTAGTAAGGGTTATATCACCCGAATCATCTTCAATAGTCATATTGCCAGCAACGTTACGTGCAGTAATACTGCCAGAGTCATCACTGATCTCTACATTACCAGTAATATTTTGCAGATCGATATCCCCTGAATCATCATCAATTGTGACGTGATGACCTTGATCAATACGAATGCTCCCTGAGTCGTCATCTATAATGATATTACCTAGTACACCAGCAATATCTATATCGCCAGAGTCATCGTCAATCTCAAGGTTAAATGAGCTTGGCACAGTAATAACTAAATCAATACTGGGTGAATTACCTTGATATACCACTATTCCTGATGAACTATAATTTTTTGCTATAAGTACGGCTTTATCGCCTTTTTGTTCCAGAGTAAGTATGTAAGGGTCATCACTTTTTGCTGTATAAATAGTGGCATCTACGCTGATGTTAGTTGCTGTGGTTGAGCCGATCACTTTAAGTGAACCCGCCTCAGCATTAATACTTAGTTGCTGTAATTGTGACGCTGATATTGAGCGTTGCTGCTGTTGTTGTATATTGGCTGACGAGGTTGAAACATGCACAATACAGCCACTGAGAAACAATAGGCTAGTGGCAATAGGAAGGGCTTTGGCTAGCAAAGAAAGAGGTTTGTTGATCATTATTTATTTTCTCATTGTTAATTATATTTTACGATTTGCTAATTTATAGCAAAAACAAAGCCAAAATTTAATGATTTGTTTTTATTGGTTTTTATTTTTATTATCAGATAAGTATAGCGAATAAGTGGTCAAAAATACCAAATTTAGGGTTGTTCTTAATATTCTTTAGATTGGATCTGGAAGGTACGCTAAGCCACTTCAACACGCGTGAAGTGGCTTAGTTTTTTCTAATTATTACAAATGGTGATTATCGCTAAGTTTGGGGGCGACTGAGAGTAGTAAATAGCAGTACTTGAATAAGATGTATTGCGCACATTGTCTTCAACCACGGTTATTTCATATGTTGCAGTTACAGGGAGTGCAATATTTAGTGTGCTATCTAGATATGTGTTATTACTTTTTTGTAATATCAAAGGCTTGGTTTCATCATACTGAGCCTGAAAACTATTCGACGTTAAAATAGTATCGATCATTTTAAAGCGCAGATTTACGGTGTCGGGTCCAGTAAAATCAGGACAGACGAATACAGAGACTTCTACATCTTGAAAAACCGGTAGGCTTGTTTGATTAATATTAATGATAAAATCATTTTGTGTTATCGCTGCTGAACTATACTCGCTAGTTGCCAGTCTTTCATCTGCTGTAGAAATACTAACAGTTGCGCCCTGTTCAACACTAACTATTGCCTCAAAGAAACCGCTGCTATTTGTAGTATGCTGCTTACCATTTATCATCAGTATAGCGTTATTGATACCAACTTTAGCTACGTTGGTAATTTGTCCTTTAACTATGCCTGTTAGTAAAGCGGAATCGGTAGCAGAGATCGCAAACTCCATTACAGCTGCATTGCCCTCAGCATCAGTAACAGTAACAGTGACATTATAGCTACCTATAATATCAGGGGTAAATTCAGCGACGCCATCTTTTATGTTTACCAGTGCTGCATTTGACTCATTAGGCTTGGTAAGCCCCCAAGTATAATTAAGATTGGTCTCTTCAGGGTCGTAACTTTGGCTAACATCAAATGTTACTATATTACCAACAAAAGCCTGACGTAATTGTTCGCCTTTAGAAATAATGACTGGCTTTGCATTGTCTCTAACTATGATAGTGATTGTTTGCGTATCGGAGTCTTTATTACCATCATTGGTACGTAACGAAATAACAAAACTTCCTGCACTTGATGCTTTAAAGTAAGGTTTAGCAACGTCTGTGTTAGAAAGCGTAGCACGTCCTAATGGCGATAAAATTTCCCACTGGTAGGTAAGCTCTTTGCCTTCAGGATCTGTGCTTTGTGAGCCATCAAGTTGAATTTCTTCATCGACTAAAATAGGTGCTACATCAGCAATAATCGCTGTTGGTTTTGCATTGGCTTGAGCGTGAAGAACGCTTGTTGCTTGCTCAGAATTAAGCTGTCCGTCTGATACGATTAATGTGATCACATAATCACCTTCAATATCAGCACTGATAGAAGGGGTTGCTGTCGTACCTTGGATTAGCTGCGCTATACTATTCTCAGGTCTGCTTTTTATCTGCCAAAGGTAGCTTAAGGGTTGCCCTTCAGGATCGTTGCATTGTTCGCATTGCAGAGTAATAGTTTCAGCTAAGTTAATGTTTCTCTCAGCTACAAGTTGTGCAATAGGAGCTTGATTTGCTATCTCTACAGTTAAAGTAACTGTGGCGGTATCAGTTTCACCATATTGATCTTTAACTGTTAGTGAGAGCGTGTACTCACCGAGGTCTAAAGAAGAGAAGCCTGCGGTATTGCTTAAGTTATCAGTGAGTGTCGGGTTGCTATCGGCAGGTTGTGCGGTAATAGTCCACAGATAACTTAGTGTATCACCTTGATCAGGGTCACTGCTTTGCTTGCCATCTAATGTGACTATGCTGCGAGGAGCGACGGTTTTATTTTGTACTTTAATAACCGCTTGAGGAGCTGAATTTTCGTATAAAGACTCACTTTTTATCATTACCTCGTTGCTTGCTGTTTCCCCCAGTGAATTAGTAATGGTTAGCTTTATTGCGTAAGCACCTGTTTTATCTGCAATGAATTTGCTGGTAACGCTATTATTATTTTCTATGATTGCATTGCTGGTAAGAGGCTTTGCCGTAAACTGCCATAAGTATTTATTTATTACACCGTTAGATGTGCTACTTAGCGCACCATTTAATGCAACCACATCACCTTGTTTTACTGTTTGAGTAAGTCCTGCATGAGCAATTAATTGCGTTGGCTCGGCTTTAATTTCAATTAATTTTTCAACTGGGACGCTCGAAAGTTTGCCATCGCTCACAACTAAAATTAGTTTATAACTCTTTGCTTCAGCAAGTGATACTTCAACTTTATTTTCATTATCAACAGCAAGAGCGATCTCATTTTGTCCGTCTGCAGTGGTTAAGCGCCATTTATAAACTAATGAATCGCCGTCGGGATCGCTGCTTTTTGTACCGCTAAATGTTAGCGCGGTATTTACCCGCATTTCACCGGTTGGTGCACTGATCATGGCAACGGGTTTATTGTTAGTGACTTTATTGGTTGGTTTTTTTTCTGAGTCACCACCTCCTGAGCCACAGGCTGTGAGAGTTAGGATCAAAGCTAGCTGGATTAAAAAACTCCATTTCATATTACTTTCCTTGTTGTTGGTTTTGTTGTGTTTAGTGGTACTGTAAAGCTAAGCCTGTAGTGCTTGCTATTAAATTTAAATGAGGATTATTTCTGGTTTGAATTAGATTGGTATAAAGTCCATTTTTCATAATATTTATTTCCGTTAAATATTTTATAGTTATGTTAATTTAATTGTTTATAATATGAACCCAAAAGAGGGAAAATAAAAGAATTAAATTCAAATTTTAGAAAAATTTTGGCGCTAAGTTGTTTATGTGTTTATTTAGAGTTGTAGGCCAAGCTAAGTTACTTGGCCTTTATTTTTAATGAGGGGTTTTATTCAGGTGCTACATCTAAGGTAGTAAATAATGAATAACGTACGCTATCGATACCTTTTTCAGTTGAACCTTCGCTCACACTTGCTTCAATAAGGTATAGTCCAGGGTGTTGCCATGTGTTAGTGAAAAAGCCGTTTTTATCTGTGGTTACTTTAACTTCGCCACGTTCGTTACGATAACGTGTATCACCTTTTAAGATGGCAAGTTCTATGTTGGCAGCAGGTTTACCGTCTTTTAATAACTGAAAACGCGCCTCTTCACCAACAAATAAATCATTAGGATGAGTCGGGCCGCTGATCTCTAAGCCTTGACCAAGTAGCGCAGGTTTTGAGGTGCCGTTGCGGCTTACAAATGTATCTACCGTTGCAATCGATTTTGTGGTTTTAATATCGGTTGCATCAGCTGGGATATCTTTACTGTCTTTAGGGCCAAATACACGGCCACGTTCGCCTTTGGCATCTTTATAAAAAGTCATTAGTCGTGGTTCTTGGCTCATCGTTATATGATAAGTACCTTCCCCAGCTAGTTTTACCGCCGCTGAATTTTTACGTTGCAGATAATATGCACGAATTTTATCGCTAACTGGTTTGCCATCAGGGCCGATTGCCATAATCAGATTATCATCATATTCCGCGCCTTTTTGTGCTGGACGATATGCTTTATCTGGTGCGAAAATTTCATTCGAAATACTGGCATCGATCATCACATAATGTGCTTTGTCGCCTGAAAGAGATGTGTGCGAAGGCACTAACCAGCGAGCATGTGCATTGGCATAGCTAGATGCTAGGGCAGTGAAAGTAAGTGCGCCGATAAATGCGCTTTTAAGTAAATTGATTTTCATAGTCTTTCCTTATTTAAATTGTTTTAGCAGCTACATTTACTGACTTTTAATGGTGACGAAGCTTTGTGAAAATTCATTGGTGCCATCGATGGTGATCTTGCCGTCTTTATTTAGATCAAGTTCTACACGGGTGTAATCACGGCCACCTTCTTCGCGAACGACTTCTAAATTAAGTAAATACTTGCCTGCAGCTACGGCTTTGCCATCTAGATCTGTGCCATTCCAGTTAATGGTGTAAGTACCTGGGCGCTTTGTTGCACCTGTTACACCATCAAAGTTAGCGTCACTTTTTCCGGCTTTACGCCACCACTGGCGTAAGTCTTTAAACCATTCTGCTTTTTCAACCCATAAGGCAACCGTGGTTACATGCTTACGCTCTGGGGTTTCTAGCCAAACCGCGACATAAGGTCGATGGTAAGGTTGTACGTCTAGATCAGGTAGGGTTAGTTCTATTTCAAGTTCAGCGGCATTCGCATGAGGTTGAAATAAAGCTGCTGTAAATAAAACAACAGCGCTTATTAAGGTATTAAGTTTTAGCATTAAGACACTCCTTTTAGTTGCGGAACCCAGCATAAATAAATGACTGCTGGTGTTGCGACCCCAAGCACTGTTAGCCATATTCCTACTAAGCGTTTTTTTCTATTTTGAAATAAAATAATCATCCCGGTGATAGCAAAAAAAATCATTAACACGGCTGATATATCAATCACCCAGCTCCATGCTTCGCCGCTATGACGGCCTTTATGTAAATCGCCAATTAAGCTTAAAAAGCCGCCAGTTTGATATTCGAGATTCAGTTCGCCACTGATGAAATTAAGTTCTGCGAAGGCAAAACCTGCAGGCAGTGGGTAGTCGAGCATCACGAGTGCATCTTCTTTTTCCCAGTCGATACTTTTTACTTTAGTTAAGCCATATTGGTTGGCTAAGTAAGCTTCTATTTCAGGGTATAAAATGGGTAAGGTTGCTAGGTTTTCTTGGCCCTGCTCAAGTAATGCACTTGGGAGTGATGTGGTTAGTTGCCCATCACTTTTATCGCCTTCTAGCCAATCAACATGATTAAGTACAATCCCACTGACAGAAAATAAAATAAGCAAAAACAGCAGTGCTGTTGATAGATAAATATGCAACGCACGACTGGTACTATATAAAGTTCGTTTATTTATTAACGGCATAAATAATTTAGTAGTTAAGCAATGTTATCTACATGGTAATGATTTGCATTAGTTATCACAACATTATTTACGAAATTTACATTGGTAGGTATTTTGAAGGGCGAGAGAGTAAATAAATCATAACCGCTATTTCGATGCAGGCTACCAGCAGTAAAACCCACCACGGCGGTGCACAAAGCAGCAATACAATAAAGCCAAGTGACATACCAATACCCGCAAACCACTTCGCCTTTACGGGTACTACTTTGTACTTTTGCCAATGGCGTAAGGTTACGCCATAACGAGGATGATTGAGTAACCAAGCAGCGAGTTTTGGGGACGAGCGAGTAAAGCACGCTAATGCCAAAATGAAAAAAATAGTGGTGGGCATCACAGGTAAAACAATACCTATAATTCCCAGCCCAACCAAGGCTAGTCCTAATAGTTGATAGCCAATACTTTTATAAGTGGCTAAAATTACTTTTAAATTCATGAATAGACTTGTGCCTGATAAAGTTGAAAACGGCTAAATGCTTGGCAAGCAACGTTAAACAATATGCTGCTAGTTTACTCAGCATTGTCAGTTAATTGTACTCGATGACGTTATACTCTGCCACGTTCAGCGCCTCAGCTTGCGATTCAACCTGATGCCGCTGTTCTTTTTATATCCTATTATGAGTTGATGGGAATGTAATTGCTTGCAGTCATTGCTTACAGCGTTATGAAGGATGTGTTTATGAGGGGGTAACCTCTTAAGACTAACCCCCCTAATTACAGGCTGACTTTAAAGATTAAAAGTAATAGCCAATATTAATATTAAAGCGACGCTCGGTTTCATTACTATCACCGGCAACAGAGCCACCTACAAATGCTTGATTGCGGGCATGAACTAAATCAAAGTAAGTGAACAAGCCGCCAGCCGCGACGGATACCCCGGTAACATTCATCCAAGTATCGGCAGTGTCATCAGACTTGTTATAGATCGCGCTGTAATCATTATAAAATTGCAGGTTGCTTACTGGACCCCATTCAACCGGTACGCTGTAAGCGACATTAAAGCTACTGGTGGTTGCATCGGTCGCAATAGAGTCATAAAACCCATATGCGCCAACCGCGATACGATTAGTGTCATCGATATTGTAGTCATATTCGCCATGCTGTAGCTGAATATTCCAATTATTGATAACGCTGTTTACATGCAGTGCCCATGCGTTGTAACTTCCTGCGCGGTCTTGGCCGTCATGTAAGCCACCGGCTAAGCCTGATATTCCGACTTCTGTGGTCATGCCTTTGCCGTGTTCAAAGTAATAGGCGTAGCGGCCGGCAAAGGTATTATACTCACCAAGCCCTTTGCTCGGTTCGGCATAAATACCCTCGTCGACGGTGCGACTACCAACAATATCGTACGAATAGCGATGGCTGCGATCTTCAACATAACCATCGACACCACCGAGTTCGTCATTTTTGAAAAAACCTAAATCGAGCTGCCAGTTATCAGCTACTTTACGTTTAAACATCACGCCTAAATCATGATCGTCTTCTAAACCAACGTAGTAGTTTGCACTAAAGAAATAGTTATGGGAGTTATAAGGATCATTACCAAACGGCACTTTTGTGATACCTACTTGCACTTGCCAGTCGTCAGTAAATTGATAGCCTGCCCATGCTGATTTTATTGCGGTCATGTAATCAAAAAAGCGGATCTCTCCGCCGATCAGCACTCCACCAATATCGCCAGAAACATTTAAACGGAAAATATCAAAATCAAAATCGCCACCACGGTTTTTATTGCCGTCATCATATGAGGTGTGACTGTAGTTAGTACGAATTGCACCACCAAATTTAACTCCGGATAGGGCTGTTTCGGTATTATCTTGAGTTTGCTTTGCGATGGTCTTGGTCTGTTCTTCAAGCTGTTGATTAACTTTAGCTTGTTTTGCTTTTTCAGCCGCAAGCTGCTGTTGCAGTTGCTGCATCTGTTGTTGGAGTTGAGAAAGTTGAGCTTGCATAGCATCAATGTCTGAAGCATATGAGGCGCTGCTTGTTGCGCCTAGCATAGTCGCGAAAGCTAACTTTGATAGTTTAAGCATGATAAATCGCTATTCTTGATATAGGTCTGTATAGAATAGACTAATTGTACCTTTAACCCAAGTTAACTAACCATGTGTTCTAGGGTAATCATTTGTTTAATATGATTTTATAAACTATTTATTCGGTGGGTTTGCCTTCAGCGGCGCGGGTCAGCACACCAACTTCTAATAAAGGAGCTGCATCTATACTTTGAGCATCCATCATAGTAGCAATACGCTGCATTGATGATAGTAGCTGGCTTTGTTCCCACTCGTCTAAGGCTGAGAACTTTTCAATAAAGTGTTCTTGTAACGGTTGTGGTGCTGCTTGCAGAATCGTTTGACCATTTGCAGTGAGGTAAAGACTCACTCGACGTTTGTCTAATTGGCTGCGAACACGCGTCACTAAATCGCGGTTTTCTAAGCGATCCAAAATATTAGTTACAGTTGCAGGACTCAGGTTTACATTTTGGGCAATGCGACTGGCTGTAATACCATCAGTTTGTGCTACTTCAGTCATAATTAATAGCTGCGGACCGGTAAGGCCGGAGATTTTATTTAACTGCTTAGAATGGAGGTCGATCGCGCGGATCACTTTACGTAAAGAAACCAATAATTCGTCATATTTTTTCATTTTTATCTCATTCGCAGATGGTTTACGGTCAAGGCGCTCGCGCAATCAATAAATATTACACATCTAATAAATAGAGTTCAAATAGATAAGGTCGATTTATACTGTATTATTGGCTTTACACAGAGCTGTGGCTGTTTTTTATTTGTTTTGAGTTGAAATTAAATTTAGTTCATTTGCATATTATTTAATTAAACGTTTTTGGTGCTGAGCTTACCTATAAGTCATGACAGAGTGAAAAATTGTAAATTTGACATAAAAACTCACTAAATAATATTTACTAATTGGTTGGGGATTGGGTAAGGTGAGATAGGTTTTTCATTTTTATGGGACGTATAATGAAGTTATCTCCATCTGTAAGCATCGAACAAACTGACACTGGTTTAGAATATATCAATGTTGCAAGCGAGCTTTGTAGCGCTAAAATTTTTCTACAAGGTGCACAACTCACTGAATTCACGCCAAGTGGCAAAAAGCCATTAATTTGGGTATCAAGCGAAGAAGATTACCAAGAAGGTAAAAGTATACGTGGTGGCATTCCTATTTGTTGGCCATGGTTTGGTGTCAATCCAAATCCTGAGTGGCCAATTCACGGTGTAGCACGTACGAGCTTATGGCGAGCAGATGAAGTTGCAGAGCAAGACGATGAAATTCGAGTTAGCTTAACCTTGCCAATGGCACAAGTTGATGAAACCTACTGGCCACACAAATCAAAGCTAAAGGTTGAATTTATACTAACTAATCAGCTTGAAGTGCGTTTAACAACCACTAATTTAAGTAACCAAACTATTACTTTCACGCAAGCGCTGCACACTTATTTTCCAACCCCTGCTATTGAAGAAACTCAAGTGGATGGGCTGCAAGGTTCCAAATATATTGAGTTTAGCGAAGGCCCGTTTGATCAAGATGGACTGGTTGGTTTTGCTCGTGAAACAGATATGGTTTATACCCAAGCCGCAGTTATCCAGCGTATTATTACCCCGGATGGAATTATTGAAGTCGGCCGTGAAAACTCCAGCTCTTGTGTGCTGTGGAACCCGTGGATTGATAAGTCTAAGCGTTTATCTAATTTTGCTGATGATGAATACCATACAATGTTGTGCCTTGAAGCGGCAAATGTAATGGATGATAGTGCGATTGTAGCGCCAGGCGAAAGTCATACCTTAGCGACGACCATTCGCTGGGTGTAATATAGGGCCGCAACTTTGCTATAAATCAAAGCCAACGTATCAAATCGTTGGCTTGTTAAGGAAAAAAAGTGTTCGAAAACCACCAACTGGACGTCTTACCCCAACATCAACAAATAGTATATAAGCCACTGGCAGATAAAGCGTTGCTGCACGCTCAGCTTAACTGGCTGCTGTTTTATCTACCATTAACTGCAATATTAGGCGCTGTTTGCTTTTTTAATCAGGAGTTTGCAGCACTGGCACAAACGAGCTTACTGATTGGTTTACCAATTATTTTAGCTTTATCGCTAGCTTATAACGTTGTCAGTATGCGACTTAAAGGAATTGCTATGCGTGAGCATGATATAGCTTATCGCAAAGGCGTTATTTGGCAGCAGGTGACGATTTTACCTTTCTCACGAGTGCAGCACACAGAAATACATCGTGGCCCTTTGGAGCGAAAACTGGGCTTGGCTAGCTTGCGTTTGTACAGTGCTGGCGGAATGAGCGCCGATCTCAACATTAGTGGCTTAAGTCATGATGATTGTAAAAATATCCGTCAGTATATTCAAAAGTACACTGAAGCAAGACAAGTATCTAACAATACCAGCAATCAAGCCGGTGATAGTGTATTAGCTACTGATGAGTCGTTAAATGGATAATTTGAAATGGCAGCGTGTTTCGTCTTGGTCACTGGTTTATTTTATCGTGCATTTTGCTTTCCGATTTGTCAAAGACGGTGTATTTAACTTACTACCTATTATGGTTGTGTTTGTTACGCAAGTTGAAAATAAGTGGTTTTGGGGGCAAGTTGCATTAGCGGTAGCGATTATTAGCTTGTTAATTTATTCATTTTTTTACTATATTAATTTTCGCTTTTGCATTACTGATGAGCATGAAATATTACTCAATAAAGGGGTGTTTAAAAAAGAGCGTTTAACCTTGAACTTTTTGCGAGTGCAGAATGTTAATATTGCCGAACCGTTTTATTTTAAGCCTCTGGGTTTGGTTAATTGTATTTTTGATGCCGCTGGCAGCACTAGCCAAGAGGCTGTATTACCCGGGGTTACATCGCTATATGCAGAGCAAATGCGCGAGCGAGTATTGGCTTATAAAGAAACCCAACAACAAACTGCAGCTAAGCAGCAACCTGAAGATACATATACCAACGAACCACAACAATGTTTGGTGCTGAGCAATAAAGAAGTTGCAAAATTTGGCTTGATGTCGAATATGGCTATTTTGGCATTAGCAGCGCTTGCGCCTTTTATGAATGTTGTGCTGGAGTTTTTAGAAAAAGCGGTGATTAATCGCCTAGAATCATTCTATCAGCAAGAAGTGGGCGTGTTGGTTGATGCTGCAGCACTCGCTGTGTTTTCAATACTTGTGCTTGTTGTGTTGGTTGCCGTTTTATTATCGGTATTAATGTCATTAATCCGCTTTTATAATTTTCAGCTTTACTTTAAGGCCGGAAAATTTAAACGCATTGCTGGATTATTAGAGCGTCATCAGTTGTCGGTGAGTCTTGATAAAGTACAATCGCTGCTGATTAAGCAAAACCTAATTGCACGACTACTTAAACGTTATACCGTGCAGTGCTTGCAAGCAACCAGCGGCGGCTTTAGCGCGGGCGCAAAGAGCAAACAAAGCTTAGTGATGCCAGTGCTTTCACTTGAGCAAGTAAAACAAGTTTGTCAGTGGGTACATCCTTGGCTTAATTTAACCAGTGATGATTTTAAAGCACTCAACTTTAAAGGTGTCGAAAAAGCGTTACTGATCAAAAATCTATGCTTTTATGCTTTGTTACCGAGCGCTTTAATTGCATTTATGGGCTATGCAGGACAAGGTTACAGCCCTGTATATGGCCTGCTTTGTGCTGTATTACTAAGTTCCTTGGTGTACTTATCATATCGACGATACGGTTATTATTTTTATCAATATCAAGGGCGATATTACGCAGTGTTTCGCAGTGGCATGATAAGTGTGCATTATCGAGTGTTTGAACTATATAAAGCGCAAAGCACGCGCGCAGTAAGCACTTATTTTATGCGAAAAAGTGGTTTGAAGAGCTTGTCTATACAACTCGCTGCGGGCACAGCGACTATGCCTTATATCAAAGCAGAGCAAGCCGATGAAATTATCGACTTTATTCTTTGCCAAGCCGAATCGGATCAACGAAGTTGGATGTAATTCACCGCTTTCAAGTTCTTAGGATGGTATTTTATTAGGCTATAAAGCGTAATAGCGGTAACTCACGTTTTCTTACATTTTTATGCTCTCTTTTTAGACTAAGTTATGACAATAATGGGTTTAAAATAAGAGATCAGGGAACATGATGAAAAAAACGTTACTCGCTACTTCGTTATTATTAGCCACACATACACAGGCCGCCGTGCAATGGCAAACAATTCATACCGAACACTTTAATGTTCATTACAGTCAAGAAAATGCAGATTGGGCACGCTCTGCGGCCAATGAATTAGAAATCGTCCGCAGCAAAGTGCTTGAGCAACAAAACCGTGCTTTAGATGAAGCGGTTGATGTGGTGGTGTTTGATCCACTCAATGCCGCTAATGGTTTTGCATTACCGGTTTCAAATAAGCCATTGATGGCGCTTTTTACTACACCACCGCAGTCAGATACAGTGATCTCAAATAATAGTGGTTGGCAGCAATTACTGGTACTGCACGAATATATTCATCTAGTGCATTTAGCACAACCTACCCGCAGTAAATGGCGTCAAGAGCTCAGGAATATTTGGGATTTATACGATATAACACACAGCGAGATGCCTCGCTGGGTGGCAGAGGGTTACGCAACATTACTTGAATCGAAAATGACGGGGCGTGGTCGGTTATTTGATAACTACAGCGAGGCGATTTTAATCGAATTTGCTCAGCAAGGTGCATTGCCCCGCTATGATCAGTTGAATAGTACAGATGGTGGCTTTATGGCTGGCTCTATGGCGTATTTAATGGGCGCCCGATTTTTAGCTTGGCTAGAGAAAAACTATTCAGAGCAAACCCTTGATGCTGTTTGGACGCGTATGCAAGGGGTTAAGCAACGCGAATTTGATGACGCATTCGAAGGGGTCTTTGGTGACTCTGCGAGTAAGTTGTATCGACGTTTTATTGCTGAGTATACCTATCAAGCAATGAGTAAAGAAAGAAGTGAACAGTCACTTACTAGTGAGCTTTGGTTGGCGTTAGATCACTATGCTAGTGGTCCTGCTTTATCACCAAATAGCGAGCAACTTGCAGTGGTGGAGCGTGATCAAGACGGCAAGACTCAGTTAAAACTCTACAGTACTGAGGATAACCTCAAAGCTGCAGAAGAGTTTAACCAAGAGCAACAAGAGCTACTCGCTGATGATCCTAAAGATGTTGCTGATAAACCACCCAAGGTGTTTCAACGTAAGCAAAAGCAAGTCTTGAATCAAATCAACCGTGCGGGTATTCAAAACCCACAATGGCTAAATGACGACGTGTTGTATTTTTCAGCCTACAGCAACGTAGATAATATTGATAATCAGCGTATATCAGATATATTTAGCTGGGATACGCAAACCGGTGAAGTTACCAAACTAACTGATTTAGCTGCCCTGCGGCGCTTTAGTATTGCAGATAATGGGCAAACACTTTATGGAGAACAGGTTAAAGGAGGTTACTCAGAGTTAGTGCGAGTTGATTTACAAACCGGTCAAGCTCAACCATTATTCGAAAAAAGTCTAGCAACGGTTTACGATTATCCTGTAGTTAGCCCCAATCAACAGCAACTCGCCTTTCTTAAAACTGAGTTTAATCATAATTGGCAATTGTATATACAAGATATTGATGGACAAAAATCAATTGCTGTACCAATGCCTAAGGGATATCAATACTTATCACAACCAAGTTGGAGTGCGGATGGCAAGCAGCTTTATTTTGTTGCAGGGTTAGCTCAGGCAACGGATATCTATCGTTATGATTTAACTACACAACGTTTGTTCAAGCTGACTCAAGGTCAACAAGCGGTTGCTAATCCACTCGCATTATCTGACGGGGATTTACTGTATTTTTCAATCAGTAGTGATGGCCCTGACATTATGCAGCTACAGGTAAGTAATAACGAAGAAGAAATCACCGATTTTGCAACTAACAGTATTGCGCCTTTGTTGCTTGTGAATGAGCACACCTTGCCAAAAGCTCAAGTATATCAACAACCCATTGGTGAGCAAACGCACTACGATATTTGGCAGCAAAAAGCCACTTTTGCGTTAGGTGAACAATATCATTCAGCCTCTGCGGCATTATTTTCAGCGAGTATTAAAGGCAGCGATTTACTCAAGCAATTAGATTGGCAGCTGGGCTACAGTGTTGATTTACATGACACTGCACTGCAAGGCATTTATGCCCAAGCACGTTACAGTGCGCTTGCAATCAAGTTTGACAGCCAGTTATTTTCTTATGATTTGAATGCTAGCAAGCAATATCAGCATGGCCTGTTGGCTGATCAGTCAGTGCAAGGCGGCTATATTGCTGCCAGCCTGCCACTGAGCTTTGGAGAGTTTAAAGTACAGCCAGAACTGGCTTATAACTACTCAGAGATAGATGATGCAAATATCAAGCAAGAGCAGAGTTCACAGTGGCTTAGAGTCGGCTTGAAGCAATCTTGGAGCTATGACAGACAAGATTATGCCATTGGCCAAGCGATTGATGCGCGTTGGTATAGTGGCGATAGCGACACGCAGAATTGGCAGGGCTATGATGTTGCTGCGCAGCTATTTGGTAAAGCGCTGGCAATCCCTATGTATGCTAATTATAGCCAGCAATATAGAGATGATAGTGAGTTGCGATTAGGTGGTTTTAGCTCTTCGTTATTATCAAAAAATATTCGCAGTGACTTTGTTTTTGCACCTGAACTGCCCTTTTACAGCGCTATTGGCAAACGCTATCAAGGTTATGGTGGAGGTATTAGCTGGGCAGAAGGCATGCCATGGTTGTACTATCAACAGCATCAGATCGACCAACAGGTATACGGGCAAAGCTATGGTGTGAAATGGCAAGGCCCCTTTAGTTTTGGCTTAGGCCCTGCAGGCCTCAATGATGTGAAACTTGATTTTGGCCTAGTCAGAGTCGAAGGCGACAGCTTTGATGATGAGCTTAGAGGCTGGCTCGGGTTTTATTATTCGTTGTAAACGCTTACGCCTTGAGTCTTTTCACTCAAGGCGGTTATTGGTGACTTCTAATAGCGGCAAGCTTCGCGGCATAAATACTACGTTGTTGATGATCTCTTTCGAGATCCATAGCTTGTTTGAGTAATTTATGAGCGTCATTTAAATTACCTTGCTGATAACGGATTTTTGCAAGAGCTACATAGGGATCAGCCAAATAAGGTGCCTTGTTTATTGCTTCATCTATGTGTTTTTTAGCGCTCATTAAGCGTCCACTCAATGCTTCTGTTTCACCAAGAGCAATTAATTCATAAGGATCTTTTTCTTGAGCACCTAACAATGAATTAATTTGTTCAACTAACATTTCATTGCCAATATCTTCTGCGAGTACTTTGTAATTGCTTAGTAAGTTTAAACTTTGTAATTGCTGATCAAGCGCTGTTTGGTAAATTAATTGACTGGTTGTTTTATCGTTAATTCGACGATGTAATATAGCCGCAAGATTGAATAACTCAGCATCATTTGGGGCGTACTGATTAGCCTTAATTAACAAGCTATACACTTGATTATAATCATTTTCCAGTAAAGCATCAGCCGCTAAATTACTATAATATTTGGCAATGAGATCCTCATAACTAGCACTGCCAACATAAAAACTTCCTCGCGAAGGAAAATAGTCAATAAGTACTCCTGGTCGAATAAAAGTAATTTGATCTTCATCTTCAGTGAAAGGGCTATATAACTTAGTACGAAAATGGTTAGCAATAAATACCAGATTGCCTTCTTTGGCGTAAACAGGCTGGCTTGTCATTTCTTGAAAACCAGTTTCCAGATCAATTAAGTTTGCATAGGCTTGGGTTAATATTGCCAGACTTATACAGTTACCATGAGATAACTCGAGGGTTTGCTCTGCTGTGAGGGTATCGCCATGATAGCTAAAATTACTAAAGCTGCGTTCAATGTAGTTATAAAGAATAATATCGTCAGTTAAACCTTCTTGGCGTTGATTCTCGACATAAGATAGAAAGATCTTAGCTTCATCGTTGGGCAGTTGAAAAATAACTTGTTCTGAAGGGACTTGCTGTAACTCAAAGAGAGTGTGATTTAGTAAACTAGTTAGTGTTGGCGCAACCGTACTCTGCTGTTCTGTGCTTTTACAAGCTGTTAATAAACATATTAATAATAAAGAAAAGTAAAGTTTCATAGTCACCTCAGCGTTTAGATAAAGGTACGCTGAGGTAAAAATTTAATCAAGTATTAAATGCTGTCGCTGTTCGCCTTTGCTCGCGATTTCTTTGTGATTGTTTTTTACGATTACGGCGGCTAAGCCACAAGTAAAAACCAGTGCCTGCAAGCCATACTGGGCTTAGGCCAATCACGCACCATAAGATTTTACTGAGTAAACCGGCAAAATAACCAAAGTGTAATTTTCTAAAGCTATCAATTACTTGCCAACCAATGCCAACTTCGCGAATATCCCAGTTAGCTATATGTTCACCGGTTTGTTTATCATAAGTAACGGTGTTAGCGTATTCGCTTGCCAGTGGATTGTTGCTATCAACTTCACCAAATAGCGTAATGTTTTCGTCAGGCTCCAGTGGCATAACTAAAAAAGTACCATTAAATGTCGGGATTTGTTTTTTGCTGTCATCTAGAATGGCTTGAAAGTTAATGGTATCGCTATGTAAGTTTTTAGTGAGTATAAAATGCTGTTCTTCTGCGTGTTCGACTACTTCGTGATACCACACAGCCCAATTAAAGTAGCCGCCAGTGATCGCCAAAATTAAAATAATGGGTGAGCCAAGTACCCCTGTCATTTTATGAATATCGCTTAGTACAATTTGCAGCGTCGCCTTGAAGCGTACTGAAAATAAACGTTGCCAAAATTTACGATAAATTATTAAGCCTGTAACGCCGAGGATAAATAGAAAGATTGCAAAAAAGAACCCAAGGACGGTGCCTGTTTGACCTGGTAGAGTTTTTAAATCGTTTAGCAAAAATGTGTAATGCAGTTCTAAAAACCAATCTGTGAAGTAGTGACTGGTGCTAACTGGCTGCGAGAGTATTTCGCCAGAATATTGATTGATATGAAATTTATACCAAGTGTCGGTACCGCGTTCGATTAAATAAACCCGATCAGCAGTATCATCATTAAATATTTCCCAACTACCTACTATATAGCTAGGAAATTCATGCTCAGCAACCGCTATTAATTTATCAATGGGTTTGCGTTCTGCGTGACTATCAACGGCAAAGTGACTATCTGGCATGAGTAAGCCATCAATTTCACTTTTAAACACTAATACGCTGCCAGTAATACTGATCACAATAAGTGGAACTAAAGCACAAAGCGCAATCCAACTGTGTATTTTAAAAAGTGTTTTTCTCATAAGGCAAAGAGCTATCAAAATTAATTTGTTGCATGATAACAATTATCAATGTTATTTCAATTCTATACGATGAGATGTTTACTTGTTAACTGCAAAGTGTCAGTCGAAAAACGGAAACTGTAAGGTTAACTTGCCGCATTAGCAATGAGTTTATTTTGTACAAATGGTTGCTTGTTTTTATAGGACCTTTACAATGCCGCGCCTTACATAAAGCATATAAAAACAGTAATTTACACTGATTTATTGTTTTGTTTATAAGTTGCTAACTTATTAATCAACTACTAACGAGCGAGGTCTACTTTGGCGCATTACCTGCCTATTTTATCATCATTTATTTTAGTGTTTAGCTTTTTACCGTTACTCAATAAAATTCGTAAAAATCGCAGTGTATCGGGTTTATCATTACTAATGATGGCCTTTGGTGTTGCCCAAAGTGTCTACTTTATTACATATAACTTGTACTTTGAGCGCTTTTATATGGTGCTGCCTTTTGTGGTGACTGGATGCTTAAGTGGCTTAATTTTGTATTATTTTGCCCGTTATAATGCAAAGACAAGAGAGCGAATTCAATTAACTGCCATGCTAGGCTTTTCGTTCTTACCATTTTTATTGTTGCTTAATCCACAGTTAGAAACTGCACAGGTACTCACATGGCTTACTTTTGTGGGTTTGATCATGAGCTCTGTACGAGTGATGCCGCAAACCTATAAAACGCTGCGCAGTGGTGATATTAGCAACCTAAGTGCACGTTATTTTAGTTTACAGTTTATAGCGGGTGTGTGTGGTTTATTTGCAGAATTAGCGATGGCGGCACCAAGTACTTCGCATGTTTTAACGTTTGTGATGATCTTACTGACTAATGCCGCGCAACTTGGTTGTATTCAATATTATAAAATGCGCCCTGTCGCAGCTTAATATTAGCTAGATAAATTTAATACTCTTTTAGCTCAATTTGTGGCAAGTTATTAGAAACTTAGCCTGATAAATTGAGCAAAAATGCAACTCACAATCCATCAAATAGACGCTTTCACTAACGAGCTGTTTAAAGGTAACTATGCCGCAGTTATTGATTTAGATAATTGGCTTGATAATGAGCTAATGCTAAAAATTGGCGCAGAAAATAACGTCTCCGAAACCGCGTTTACTTGTCGTCAAACTGACGGTAGTTTTGCTATCCGTTGGTTTTCGCCGTTGATGGAAATCGATTTTTGCGGACACGCCACGTTGGCTGCCGCTTTTGTATTGTGTGAGCAATACAACTTATCGCAAATTCGCTTTCAAGCCGATGCGGTCGGGCAGTTAATGATTAATAAAAATGATGATGGCAGCTTTGCCATGACTTTTCCAAAACAAGCTCCTTTTGTTACAACAGAAATACCCTCTGAGCTATTTGCTGGCTTGTCTATACAACCAGTTAAGGTGTTGAAAAACAAACAAGCTTACTTTGCGATTTATGAAAGTGAGCAGGATATATTAAACCTTAAAACAGATTCAAACTTGCTAAAAACACTAGCTCCACTTGATGTAGTTGCAACCGCACCAAGCGCAAAATACGACTTTATTTCACGTTATTTTTGGCCTGCTAATGGCGGTGATGAAGATTACGTTACCGGCTCAATTCATACCGGTCTTGCGCCTTATTGGGCGCAGCAATTAGTTAAAAAAACCTTAAGTGCTTATCAAGCCTCTAGTCGTGGCGGCCATATGCAATGCGAAGTCAGTGAACATAGTGTTACTCTCACAGGATACGCAGTGCGGTATATGCAAGGCACAATTTATTTGTAAGTTTTTAACAGCTATTTTGCGGTAGTTTAATGGTGATTTGCGCGCCATGTGCTGTGTTAGCTAACTGCAATTGGCCGTTGTGCTTTTGCACAATATCATTACACAAGGCTAGGCCTAAGCCGTTGCCTTGTTTTTTGGTGGTGTATAAAGGTTGCAGGGCATTATCAATATTGGCAAAACCAGGACCGTTATCAGTCAGCTGTAATATTTGCATGTCGCTTTGTGCAAAACAGCGCAATGTTATGCAAGCTTGCTCTGCGCAGGCTTCATAGCTGTTTTTAAATACATTAATTAATAATTGTTCTATCAGTAGTTTATCGGCAAAAAAGGATGGGGAACCTGCGAAGTTAAGTTGAACGCTTTGTTCTTTGGCGTTGAGTATTGCTAGCGCTTTTAAATCAAAGGTTTGCGGTTTTGCGCTCGGTAAACGACTTAACTCTGAATAGGCTTTAATAAAAAGCAGCAGTGACTCACTGCGCGATTTAATCCGTGTTAGCACTTGTCTCGTTTGTATTTCGTCTAATTCATCTGCCGCCATTAGTGTATCTGTCATTGAGGCCATGGGCGTCAGTGAGTTGTTTAATTCATGCGATAAAATACGAATTAGATCAGCTTGAGATTGGCGCTTTGCATCTTGTAACTGATGGCCTATATAGCTGGCGGTAATAAGTGTTTGTTTAGCATCGCTCAGGGCAATGCGTTGTATTTGCCAATCCTGGTTTAATTTTGCATGGCTGCATTGGTTATTATCAAGGCTAAAACCACATTCTGTAAAAGTCATTCCTCGTAGTAATGGCGTTTTCAGCTGAGCATACATTGGGTGGTTAAAAAATATCAGTTGGCTTTGCTCGTTAAATACTGCAATAGGGTGTGGCCAATGCTGAAATAACCCATCAATTAAGTGCTCAGACTGCGGTTGTTGTGTTGTAAATAATGTTTCTATTTGTGCGCCGAGTATTGCCCATGGGGAGCTTGGATCACTGTAGCCTAAGCTAAGGTTACTTTGCCCTTGCTGTTTTGCATCAATATAAGCTTGTAATTGTGCCACGGGTGAAAAATGACTATGGAATAACCGATAGGCGCAAACAATCAATGCATAACTTAAGCAAACCCCTAAAGTGACGGTGAGTAAAATATCTTGGCTTAGTTGATACACTAAAGCAGCAGTAGGAATAAGAATTGCGGCAAATATGGCGCTTAAAATGGCAATCATCTTGGCTTTATGGCTCATTTTAAAATGATTCATCCAAACCCTCTAATTGATATTTTTCCATACGCCGATAAAGCGCATTACGAGAAATACCTAAGCTTTTAGCTGCCGCTGTGATCTGCTGATTATGTTGTTGTAGTACTTCGACTATGCGTTGTTTTTCTAGCTCCTCTAAAGTCAGCGCAGGGATAGATTGACTTTGTGTTGTTTGATAGTCGAGCATGATATGACTTATTTCAATTGCTTCACCGTTACAGATCAGCACCGCACGTTCGATTACATGACTTAATTCTCGAATATTGCCAGGCCAAGGGTGGTTTTTTAGCAACTCGCGAGCACTGGCGGATAATGGCAATATGGGCTTGTTGTACTTAGCCGCAAACTGATTGATAAAATGTTCGCACAGCGCAGAGATATCGTCTTTACGTTCGCGTAGCGCAGGCAGACGAATGACAAAGGTATTTAAGCGATAATATAAATCTTGGCGAAATTGGCCGTTTGTAATTGCGCTGGCTAAGTCTTGATTGGTAGCTGCGATTAGTCGCACGTTTATATTTTCGCTGGCGTTTGCGCCAAGCGGAGTGAACTCACCAGTTTCTAAAACCTGTAATAATTTAGGCTGTAAATGAAACGGTAAAGTGCCGATTTCATCCATAAACAACGTGCCATTTTTAGCACGGCTAAATGCGCCTAAGCGGTCTTGCTTGGCATCGGTAAAAGCCCCTTTATGATGACCGAATAGTTCACTTTCAAATAACGACTCTGCTAATGCCCCCATATTGAGACTTATCAGCGGCGCTTCGCAGCGGCCACTGAGCAGATGAATTCGCTTTGCTAATTGCGATTTCCCGGTACCGTTTTCACCTAAAATTAATAAATTCGCATCGGTCGGCGCCAGTTGCTTGATGAGTGTCTCGAGAGACTGCATCGCGCTGGATTGCGCGATCCAACTAGTGTCCACAGGCTTTGCCGTTACGGACTTAATATGATTAGCAATTTGGCTTAGCAATTTTTCTTTACGCCATGGTTTTTCAATGAAATCTTTTGCGCCATTTTGTAAGCCAGTGACTGCCAGCTCAATGTTAGCCCAAGCGGTCATTAAAATGACGGGAATATTTAATGGGTTAATTTGTGCAAGTAACGCGAGCCCTTCTTTTCCTGAGGTGGTATCACGAGTAAAGTTCATATCCAATAACACCAGTGCAGGCGTTAATCGGCTAAGCAATTGCATGCATTGCACCGGTCCATCAGCTTCAACCACGCGATAACCGGCTTGCTCTAACAGTAATGTGAGTGCAAAGCGGATATCGTCATCGTCATCCACAACCAAAATAGTGGGTTGGTTCATAATGGTCGTATTGGCAGCGTTTGCTGCCAACTCCTTAAATTTATTGCTCTCTAAGCGCACGCATAGGATCAGCATTTATAATACGCCATACTACCAAAACAATGGCAATAAAGACGATAGCAATCAATAAACTAGTAAATATTGTAAGTGCCTGCCAGGAAAATGCCGGCAACAAAGGTATTTGCAATTGCAATAGTAAGTAAATACCACATGCAAGTGTAATCGCAATGACAAGTGCGCTCAGCAGTAAACCATTAAAGCTTTTAATGGTGCGTTTCATCAGATTACTACGACTTGCTCCTGTTGCCATACGGATGGCAAGCTCAAAGCGTTTTAGTTCTGTAAAGCTCATTGCCATACCATTACTGCCCACCGCGGCTAACAATAGCGTTAATACCGATAATGCACTGATAAAGTAAAACTGTACGCGAGCTGGCATTGTTTGCTCATCCCAGCGTTCAGTCAGTGTACGAGCTTTAACTTCGTTGACTTGTGGATGAGCACTTTTAATTGCTTGAATAATGGCGTTCTTATCAAACTCTTGCCCTTCTGGCAGTTGCATCACCAAGTTTATTGTTGAGGTGTTGCTCTTGTCAGTATAAAGCATCGCTGGGTAGCCTTGGTTTTTAGCCATGATAGTATAGGTATCGGCAACCACTCCAATGATACGTCGGCTAGCAATATTTTTTCCTACCACAGATTCAAGCGTACCGTCAGTCGATATTTGTTTGGCAAAGGTCTCGTTAATAAGTGCCACATCATCTAAATCTTGGTATTGTGCTTGGCTAATATTTTGCCCAGCTAGTATTGTTAAACCAAAGCTATCCACATAATCAGCCGCTATGTTTATATTCATAAAGGTGAACCTTTTTTGGGTTTCATCATCCTGATTCATGCTAATTGTGGTATTAAAATTAAACGGTTCACCTTGGCTTTGTAATATGGTTATATTTGGTTGAATCTTTTGAACAGCCTGACTTAATTGGCGCTTTATATCGAGGGTGCCCAAAAAGCGTTGCTTCGCTTTTTGCTCGCTATCTTGGTCATTATCTAGCGCTACTTTTTGTGCTTCCAACTCGGCATTCGTTAAAAGAGCTTTTTCGTTATTATGTAGGTTTACCTGAGCAACAAGTGTATTACCAGGGGTGAAACCTAAATCGACATTTAAGCTGTTATAAGCCGCATTTGCTAGCATCGCGGTACCTGTTAATATCACGGCGGCAGAGCTTAATTGTGCAATAAACAGTATGCGACTAAGCATGGTTATTTTCCCTGCATTAACGCCTTTATTGCCGTTATTTAAATTGCTAATCAGCTGAGTTTGATCAAATTGCTGGATTGATAGAAACGCAAAAAACAAGTTGATAGTTAAAACGGCCACTAGTGCAACCAATATAGTTACGGCGTCAATTTTTACCAGTTCGAGCATCTCTATATTACCGCCACTGATTATGGGTAATATGCGGATCAACCACGCAGCACCTAATAAACCTAACACTGCGGCAAGTAAAAAGGTGCTGAGATTTTCTAAGAAACTCATCACCAGTAGCTTGTTGCGGGTGGCACCCATGCATAGGTGAGTAGCAAATTCTTGTTCACGCTGCTGATAGTGAGCAATAAATAAATTGAGTAGGTTTAGGCTTGCCATTATGAGTAGAATGGTGACAGCGGCGAGTAAAAACCAGATCATAGTTTGTTGCTCAGCCATTAAACTATCTCGATAGAGAACCGCAGTACTTTCTGGATTCATGCTTTCAAACATTTGCTTCATCGGGCCAAGTTGTTCACTTTCTTGTTGGTAATATTGCAGCCAGAAATCTTCGATGTCGCTTGTTGTAATTGCTTGCTGAGTTTTTCTAAACAGAGGTTGCAGGCTGCCATCAATCGTCATTTGTGTTGGCTTTGAAACTTGCTCTGCTAAATTGTAGTAAAGCCATATTTGCTGGGCGTACTTTTCGTCAGTTTCCGATAAAAAAGATGAAAAATCAGTAACAACGCCACGAACTTGCAGTGATTGGCCTTCAAGTTGTAAGGTTTGACCGATTACATTAGCATTATTTTGAAATGCACTGCGCCATAAACTTTGAGAAATCCACACTGCATTTTGGCTATTTTCTTGACTTGGTCGTTCGCCAACTAATAACTCGCCGCCGACTACCGTCATAAAGTTATCACTGGCATCAAAGCGCGATACAGGATAAGCAACCTCATCCACTTTTATAGCACTTTCATCTGCTTGAAAGCCTGCAAATTTGCCATACTGTTTATATTGTTCAGCTAACAGTGCAAGGCGTTTAGTGGTAAATATTGATACTCGCATATCGTCTGAGACAGCCATAGTCCGGTTAATTGTATAGAGACTTTGTTCGTCTTTAATATCGGGTAGCGGTTTAAAAATTAGGTTGCTACTCATTGCGACCACAACCAACACGGCTGCCAGCGTAAAGCTGAGTGTAATTAAAATGGGCAAAGATAGGCGCGGCAAAGTAAATAGCCTCAAAACGCCATGGCGCAGAGCGCGAAGGTAAAAACTCATGCTACCGCTTCCTTATGTTCAACAAGTACTTTGCCGTCAAATAAGCGAATTTGACGCTGTGCCATTTGGCTATACCGTTCGTCATGGGTCACCATGACGACAGTGGCACCTTGTTTGTTTAGCTCTAGCAAGAGTCGCATTACAGCATCGCCATTTTGGCTATCTAGATTACCAGTTGGTTCATCCACAAGTAGTAAGTCGGGGTTGCCAACTAGCGCGCGAGCAATCGCAACGCGCTGTTGCTGTCCGCCAGAGAGTTGGCTTGGTTTATGATGTAAACGGGCGCTCATGTTAACTGCCGCTAGTTGTTGCTCTACGGCGGCCTTAATATCTTTACTTGGCGTACCTCGGTGCTCCAGCGGCAAAGCCACGTTTTCAAATACGGTTAGGCTATCAATCAAGTTAAATGACTGAAATACATAGCCAATATGCTTATTCCTAACACTAGAGCGTTGATCAACATTGAGGCTGTGAGTGTCAATATTCGCCAGTTGATAGTCGCCATCGGTTGGCGTATCCAGCAATCCTAAAATACTCAGTAAGGTTGATTTTCCGCAGCCAGATGAGCCAGATATAGCGATAAACTCGCCTTTGTTTATTGTTAAAGAAACATCCTGTAGCGCATGAGTTTTAACTTGGCCTTTGCTATACACTTTATTGATGTTGTTAATGGTAACGAGTGCTGTCATGATGTTTTTCCTTAAAGTTTTGCAGTATCTAGCGCCAAGTGGCTGTAAGTATGCCATTGGCTTAAATCATTTGTGATAATTTTTTCACCAGCGTTTGCACCTGCGGTGATGAGTAAATCTTTGCCCGTTAGCTCGCCAAAGGTGATCTCTTGTTGCTGTAATTGCGCTTGATTCGCTGAGTGTTTATAGAGCAGTTGCGCACCGAGAGGTTTTAATCCTGGTTGCTGGCTCACATAGAGGGCATTTTCTTTACGCTCAACAAATACTAAAGCATTGACAGGCTGCGCAGGACGCAGATTGGTCGGTAATGGTTCACTCAGGTGTACTTCGGCAATAATAAAGCCGTTTTCGACTACGGATGTTAGTTGCTTAACTGTGCCTTTTAACATGCCTGATGGATGTTTTAGTTCGACTCGAGCACCAAGTGTTATGCGCTCAGCAATGCGTTGCGGAATATTTAATTTAGCCATTAGTTGGCTTTTTGAGCCCACTCGCGCCATAGCTTGTCCTTGGCTTACTCGCTGACCAAGTTCAATATCTAAGCGCTGTAATGTACCTGCAATCCCTGCGATGATTGTTAATGCCGTCACTTTATTACTGACTAAATCTACTTGTTTTTGTTGCTGTGTTAATAAAATTTGTTGCTGCTGTAGTTCTAACTTGTGCATTTCTTTTTGTTTTTCAAAACGGTAGATTGCAAACTCAAGACGCTTTTTAAGTTGTTGGTATTTCAACGTAGCTCGTTCTAAATCAATTTTGGCGGCGATACCTTGCTCTGATAAGCGCTGATTGACATCAACATCTAATTTAGCGCTTTGTATTTGGCTATCAATATCAGCAAGCTCAGCTTGAAAGGTCAGCTGCTCATTTTGTTTTTGAAATTTAAATGCAGCAAATTCAGAGTGCATACGTTCTAGCTTGGCTTGAGCTTCAAAAAATTGCTGTTCTAGATCTGGGTTGGTGAGTTTGGCAATCACAGTGTCAGCTTCAACATCTGCGCCAGCACGTAGATAAATTTCACTAACTTGACCAACTGCAGGGGCACTAATTAGGCGCTCATAGCGTGATGCATATTGACCATACACCGGCGTCATAATATCAATATCACCTTGTTGGACGGTCACCACATTGAGCGTACTCGCATTTAGCTGCGGCACAGCAGGTTGCACAGCAAAATAGCTGATGCTTGCAAGCAGTATGAGTGCGGCAACAATGAGGGCTATTTTAACTTTGTTTAGTTTTGTGGTTTTCTCAATATTAATATTCATAATCTACAAATCTACGTGGTTGATAGTGTAGTTAATGAAAGTTTGATGCCAGAAATAAATACTGTTTATTTTCAGTTGGTTAAATTTTTATATGGTGATTATAAAGTGATAGCTGTTCGATATCGAACACGCAGGTGTTCGGTTTTAAAAATAAAAAAGGCCACACTTGAAGGTGCGGCCTTATTATTGCGTGGTTAGTTATGCTTCGAGCGCTTTATTGATTAGGCGATCGATATACTTTTTATGTGCTTTTGTCGCTGTATCTGCACCCCATGGCGTGCTGCTGTCTGCAATTTGAGTTAATTGATAAAGCGCTGCAGTTTTTGCTAAGTTATCGTGCTTGCTTGGTTTACCTAGTCCCGCGATAGCAATTAGCTGATTGACATATTCAATTTGCAAGTTATGACTGATTGAATTAGCTGCTTTACTGTCAATAAAAATACTCGCCGTTAAATCGTTCATAAACTGACTTAAGCTATATTCATTACCGTATAGTGCCGTGTCTGAGATGCGTTGCATAACAGCGGGGTGGAGTAATTGGGCTAATACTGATTTTTGCATCCCCAAAATCATTTTATGTGGTTTTGGATCTTCATTTTTGCCGTAATGATTAAAGCCGCGACGTTGTTGTTGCATGTAGTTATATAGAGGCTGCATGCTGGTAAGTACATCTGGGGCAAATACATTTTTCGCTAAAATTTGCATGGCTTGTTGTTGGCGCTCTAGTGGCACAGGGGTAAATGGTGCAACAGCATCATTACCACCCACAACAGCGCGCTCTACGTAGACTCCGCCAATTTGGCGAGAAATTATATTCGCTTGGGTGCGATATTGACCAAATAAGCTGTTTGCTGAGATCAGTAATTGTTGGTGTGACTCACCAGCAACACGCGCTTTATCTTTGAGCTCAGTAAACAGTTTGTTGATTAGCGCCATGCGATCAGCACCATACGCTGCTGGGTTTGATGACATATCGCCAATCATCACGCGAGGATCAATATGCCTACCGGGTGCGCGCATATCATCGGCATCGTTACCAAACGCAAGTTTGTGTTCGATTGAACGGGCTAAAATCTTTTCAAGGCGTTGCTGTTCAGCTGCTTCATCCGCTAATGCTTGGCTGTAACCAAACTCAATTGCCCAATCATCATAAGGACCAGGCTTGGTTTGGAAAATATCACCCTGAGCCATACCAATAGGAGCAATATTAGCTGGGGCATAATCCATCACTGAACCTGTTACGATCCCTTGTGTTTTATTTTTGTCGTGAACGTCTTTTTCATTCCACAAAATGGATGATTTCATATTGTGGTTTAAACCTAGTGTGTGGCCAACTTCATGTAGCACTAGTTGGGTTAAACCTTGACGTAAAATTTCTTTGTCTTCAATGCTTGCACCGGTTGAAAGGCTGTTTGCTAGCATCATATTTTGTTGTATTTCATGTCCTAGCGAGCAGTTTAGTTCACCGGTATTAGCAGCACCATTGCTGTGGCTCATAGTGCCTTGTGTAAATAGCGTATCGTAAATCCAGCGATTTTTCATAAATACAAACTCAAGCATGATGTCTGAGCCTAAAATTTCACCGGTTAATGGGTTTGCTAGGGCTGGACCGTAGCCGCCAAATGGTGGCTTTGGTGATGAAGTCCAACGTAGCACGTTGTAGTTGATGTCGCCTGCGTCCCACTTTGCATCATCCGGCTGGATTTTTACTTCTATAGCATTTTTAAAACCAGCCTTTTCAAATGAGCTATTCCATGCCAGGGTTGCTTTTGCAATGGTGTCGCGCCACTCAATTGGGGTGGTGTTTTCAATCCACCAAGTAATTGGTTTTACAGGTTCGGATAACGCAGCGCTTGGATCTTTCTTTTGTAAGTCCCAACGCTTGATCACATCATTATATGGTGCCCAGTCTGGGGAGGTCATTTGATCAAACTGATTTGTGAAATAACCAATGCGAGCATCGTCAATACGAGATTGGTAATCATTCTTTGGCAGTGCTACGAATGAATGCTGTACCTTTAAGGATACGTTGCGAGGATCACTTACTGCACTTGAGCCGCGCACGCTTGGGTTAGCATTTTCAAATACGTAGTCAACAACAACATCGAGGTTATTAGGGTAAGGGCGCTGTTTGATAATACGTGACTTTTTGTCGCTCAATTTACCAAGATTAAAGCGTTTTTTGGCATTTTTATCATCTGGGTTTGGCCAAGGAGAAACTTTATGTAGTGCTTCACTTAAAAATAGTTTGTTTACATTAAAAGCAATTTTGCCTTGCTCTTGTTTTTCAATCTTAATACTAGCTAGTACCGCTTCACTGATGTTTGCATTAGCAGCTTTTGCAATAGCACTACTTTCATCAAACTGGTAACGAGGTGTTTTACTGATAATGTCTATGCGATCAAAATACTTTCTAAATTCAATAAGCTTTGTTTCACGATAAGCCCCACGGAAGTGACCAGCATCAGTAACGCCATCGACAGTATGGGCAAAGTACACAAATGGGGTATCAAGCTGTGATTCATCAATTACCATTAAGTGATCACCGGTTTTTTCATCTTGATAGAGGCTAAATATCCCCGCAAACTCGGTTTTATCTTTGATCAGCTCGGCAATGGTTTTGTCTTTTTTTTCGTCTTTTTTATCTGCGGCCAAAGCGTGGCCGTTGGTCGCTAAAGCTAAACTTAATGCTAGCGTAATGGTTGTTAACTTCATTTTATACTCTTTATTTTACTTGTTAAAATCTTATTCAGTGTACCCAAACTGACTCGGGAAGAAACAAATCTAGGATGAAATTCCTAAGCTTGTTTTTATCATTTTGATTTATATGGTTTATTTTTTATATCAAAATATAACAAAAAATATTAAATAATAGATTAACAATGGTTTTTTAAAGCTTTTTAAAGATATCAATTTTTTTGTAACAGTTGCTTACAAATGTCACGTTAATGTTTCATTCAGCTCTGTTATTATGGCTTTAGTAAAATATTAAGGGGACTGATTATGCGAACAACGATATTAAAATGGGGACTTCCTTTTGTCGCGCTTGGCATAGGGATTGTTGGCTTTGTGGGAATTAATGCGATTGCCCAAGAACCAGAAAAAAAAGAAATAGTCGACACTCGGCCGGTTGTAAAAGTTGAGGCTGTGGCTGCCAACGATCACCAAGTAATGATTAACAGTTATGGTGAAGTAAAACCGTTGGAAAACACACAGCTTTCAGCACAAGTGTCAGGTGAAGTTGTTAGTTGGCATCCTAATTTTGTCGCCGGTGGTATTGTTGGACGTGGAGAAGTTCTATTTACTATTGAAAAAGATAATTACGAAGCGGCTGTACTGCAAGCTGAAGCTGAACTAGCTCGCGCGCAGGCGATGTTAATTGAAGAGCAAGCGCAAGCCAAAGTAGCAGAAGACGAAGCTAAGCGATTCCCTAGCAAAGCACGCACCGATTTATTTTTACGTAAGCCACAAGTGCTAAGTGCACAAGCGTCAGTTAAGTCAGCGCAAGCAGGATTAAAACGTGCACAGCGTGATTTAGACAACTGTGAAGTAACCGCTCCATACGATGCATTAGTTATTAATCGTAATGTTGGTGTGGGTCAATTTGTTTCTATGGGCGCACAAGTTGCTGAATTAAATAATATTGAAACCGCTGAAGTCATCATACCTATAGCTGGGTTTGATAGTGTTTTTTTACCTGAGCGCGTCAAAGGCGTCACTGCAACAGTGATTAAAACGGGCTTAAATGGTTTTACTCGCCAAGCGGTAATAGATCGTGATTTAGGTATTGTTGATAATGCTACGCGTATGAGTAGTTTGGTTGTTCGAATTGACGATCCGTATGGTTTAGTGAATAAACAACCAGCGATTAAGTTTGGCACTTATGTACAAGTTAATTTTGCCGGCACCATGCTTAATAATATCTATCGTTTACCGCAAGAACTGGTGAATAACCAAATGGTATGGATAGTTAATGATGAACAGCAACTTGAACCACGTAAAGTGAAAGTGATCCGCGAAGAAGGAGAGTTCTTTTATATTAGTGATGGTTTAGAGGCTGATGATCAATTAGTTGTTACCTTACCGGAGTATCCACAAAAAGGCATGGCAGTAAAAATTGCAGGCCTTCAAGATGCTAAAGAAATAGAGGCACCGAAAAGTGCATCTACTGAACAACTATAAAAGGTAGATTGAGTTATGAATAACACCGAACTACCCAACAAGGCTAAACAAACAGGGGTAATTGCTTACTTTGCTAATAACTCTGTTGCTGCTAATTTAATGATGTTTTTTATCATTGTAATGGGGTTGATAAGTTACTTTACGATTCAGCGACAAATGTTCCCTAATATAGAAATTAACTATATTAATGTGTCGGCGAACTATCCTGGGGCCTCGCCACAAGAAATTGAAGAAAGTATTCTAATAAAAATTGAAGAATCATTAAAAGATATAACAGAGATAAAAAAAGGGGTGTATCGCGCATTTCGAAATGGCGGCACGGCCAGCCTTGAAATAAACACTGATGCCGAACTTACCGACGTGCTTGATAAGGTAAAACTACGCGTTGATGGTATTGCCACTTTCCCTGCTGGAATGGAACCGGTCACCATAAGTCAAGTGGAGTTTCGCCAAGACGTAATAGGTATGACGCTGGTGGCCGACTTACCCTTAATTGAATTAAAACCTATAGCTAACCAAATTGAGAATGAGCTGTTACAGCTATCTAATGTGTCATTGGTGGTTAATGACGTTCCTCTGGATGAGATCGCAATAGAAATTGAACCAGATACATTACGCCAATATAATTTAACTTTGTCGGACGTGGTAAATGCTGTACGTCGTTATTCGGCTAACTTTTCAGCTGGGCAATTAAAAACAGATGCAGGAGTTATTTCGGTTCGTGTAGAGAATCAGTTTTACTCGGGTGAAGAGTTTAGACAAATTCCGGTTAAAATTGGCGCTAATGGCGCAAAAGTATTACTACAAGATATTGCTGTTATTAAAGACCAGTTCACTGAAGGGGAGCGTTACTTTAAGTTTAACGGTGAAAATGCGGTTTACTTATCGGTAAAAGCAACCGAAGATCAAAATATTATTCCGGTGGCTGACTCGGTAAAAGCGTATATTGATCAAAAAAATAAAGAGTTACCGCTCGGTGTGCGTTTAGAGCCATTAATGGACTTTACCTACTACCTAAATGCGCGCTTAGATATGATGAAAGCTAACTTATTTCAAGGCGCTATTTTGGTAGCAATCATGCTTTCGTTATTTTTACGCTTTAAATTAGCGCTATGGGTAATGATTGGCTTACCTGTGTGTTTTTTAGGGGCGATGATGTTGATGCCGCTGTTTGGTGTCACTATTAATATTGTGTCCCTGTTTGCCTTTATTATGGTGCTGGGGATTGTGGTGGATGACGCCATAGTCATAGGCGAAAGTGCCTACACCGAAATAGAGAAAAAAGGCGGCGGTGTTGTTAATGTGGTCAATGGCGCTAAGCGAGTGGCAACCCCTGCAACCTTTGGTGTACTAACAACTATTGCCGTGTTTGCTCCGTTTACGCTTTCGAGTGGTCCTGAAAGTGCCTTCTTTTATGGTATTTCAGTGGTGGTTATTTTATGTTTAGTTTTCAGCCTCATTGAATCTAAATTAATTTTACCAGCACATATTGCGCATACGCATTTCTCACCTATTAATCCTGATGGTTGGCGAGCACGTTTTAATAACCGTTTTTTTGGCTTTGTTAATGGCCCTTATAAACAATTTATAGTGAACTGCATAAAATGGCGCTGGACGGTGATGTTTGGTTTTATTGCGCTGTTAATTTTAACCTTTGGTTTAATTTCATCTAATCAAGTGCGTATGATCCCTTCACCTAAGGTACCTCATGACTTCCCGCAAATTAATGTAGAAATGAACGACAATGTATCCGACATTCAAACCATTAATGCGATACGTGAAATTGAAGCTATGGTGCTAGAGGTTGATAGACAAACAGAGCGTGAAGAAGGCCAGAAGATAGTGCGTGATGTGCTAGTGTTCAATCAAGGTCGCACTGAAGCGCAATTACTCGCACCATTAGTTGACGAAGAACTGCGTCCATATAATGCATTTGAGCTATCTCGACGTTGGCGTGAAGCGATGCCGGTTATCGCTGGTGTCAAATCATTAACTATTCAAGATGATGTTGGCGGCGGAGGCGGCGGTAGTGGTGGCGAGTTTGGCTATTTACTATATGGCTCTGATATCGATACGCTTAATGATGCGGGTCGTCGTTTTATACAGCTATTACAACAGCAAGAAGGTTTGTTTGATATTAGCTCAACTATCGATCCTGCCAGTAAAGAAGTGCAAATGAGCTTAAAACCAGTTGCCTATGACTTAGGCTTAGATCTGGCGGCAATTGCGAACCAAGTAGGTGCAAGCTTTTATGGTGGTGAAGCGCAGCGCGTTATTCGCCGTGGTGAAGAGGTTCGGGTGATGGTGCGTTATCCTAAGCTCACTCGTGAGGCATTTTCATCACTTAAGCATGCGGTTGTTACAACGCCACAAGGCCGAGAAGTTTTATTAGGTGATGTGGTTGAGCTAACAGAAACACCGGGCATTAGTTATATTCGCCGTGAAGGTGGTTATCGTACTGTTTACGTTTATGGCAACATTGACGAGGAAGCAATTGAACCAAGTGAGGTAGTCAAACAAGTTAAAGAAAACTTACTACCACAGCTTCAAGAAGAATACCCAAGTGTTAAGTCTGAATTAGGCGGTGCAATAGAAGAGCAGCAAGCGCAAGCAAATGAGCAGCAACTGTTTTTTGCAGGCGGGATGATTTTAGTTTACATATTATTGGCCGTACCGCTTAAAAGTTATTCACAACCTTTAATTGTAATGTCGGTTATTCCATTTAGTCTGACAGGAGCAATTTGGGGCCACTTTTGGTTTGGCTTAGACATTAGTCTAATGTCGGGTTTTGGATTAATTGCCGCAGCAGGGGTGGTTATTAATGACTCCTTGGTAATGACTGATTTTATTAATCAAGCACGCCGTGCAGGAATAGATATTAAAGATGCGGTTATAGAGGCCGGTTGTGCTCGTTTTAGACCTATATTGCTGACATCTATTACTACATTTGCAGGCGTATTGCCGATTATGTTTGAAACCAGCTTACAGGCTAAATTTGTAATACCTATGGCAGTTGCACTTGGTTTTGCTGTGATGTTTGCAACCTTAATTACACTTATTTTAGTGCCATGTCTGTATATTATTTTAACGGATATTGGGAGTTTGTTTAAACGTCCATTTACTAGCCAAAAGGTTAAAGTAAGCTAACTTTGAGTGTTAAGGTTTTGCTTACACCATAATAAAAAGCCAACCAGCTTAAGGTTGGCTTTTTTATTTTATGTCGACAAAAATAAGTATAAGCTTCTGAATTATATGTAATAAATCATGTTTGAGCAGCTGTTTATAATACTGGTAGCTTTGAGTTTAATTACAAGAGGCCAGCTATTGAGACGTAAATTAACCTTGTTTTTACAGAAAATCTCTTAACCAGAGTGCAGGTTAATTAAACTTAAGTGCCAGCTTTAACTTTTGATTACATTCTTTAGTTTGATCTTCGAGCTATGTCACACTATACTCACGCTGTTTTGGCAAACTAACCGAAAGGTTAGGACGCAAAGTTTCCGGTCTAAGGTTTTAGCATTAAAACTAAGATAGCGGGGCCGTCGCACAGGGTAATACCAACCTCACTGTGTGTCATCAGCCCTACAATGTAGTTAAAAGTATTTCTTTTATCCAATAAATGCTGGATAGTACCTATTAGATATTCTTAAGGTGTTGCTTTGTTTATGCATACGTCATTGGCCTGTGGAAATTGGATGCCAATAGGTTGTCTAAATCATCATACCCAATTGTTTGTAGGTGATATGGTGACGGTGACTTTTTATGACACGCAAGGAGAGCTAGTCGATTTATCATTTCAATATGAAATTATCACCGAAGAACAAGGTGAGCCACATAATTGGCCACGCTTTGTCGCGGAATATATTAATACTCATATACCCTTAGTCGAAGCAGGAAGAATGACTGAGCAAGGTTTAGTGGTAGCTTATCGTTCAAACCAGATTTATGCACTCGAAGGTTGCGGGATTACTCGTGCGGAATTAACTTTTCAATGTATTGCTAAATGTGATGATTACCAGGTTGTTAAGCCCGCATATGATTATATCTATCCTGAAAAGTGTGGTGTATATAATGCGGGTGTAAAAGTATTACAGCCAAAAACAGGCTTAATTTATAAATGTAAACCTTGGCCTTTCAGCCAGTTTTGCAATGTGAAAGAAGAAAATAATCCACTTTACGAGCCCGGTGTTGGACAAAGTTGGCACCTTGCTTGGCAGCAAGTTTCCCCTTAATGCTATTTAGCATTTTTCGGCCCACTCATTGAGTGGGCTTTTTTATGCACTTTTGAAAATTATGTTAAACTCCAGCCATCGAAATTTTTTATTGGTTTTTCTGTGGCTCTATCAAACTTATCGTTTTCTTCACTTCCTAATGCTCCTGTTGCGCGTAAACAGCCGCACACGTTAACAACACACAAAAAAATACGCATTGATGATTATTATTGGATGCGTGATGACGAACGTACAGATCCAGCGATGCTGGCACATTTAGCTGCTGAAAATGACTATTGTGAACAGCAACTAGCGCCTATTCAGTCTTTTCAGAAGCAACTGTTCGAAGAACTAAAAGGGCGTATTGTTAAAGACGATAATACTTTTCCCGTTAAAGATGGCCAGTATTGGTATCACTCTGAAGTACGTGGCGATGATGAATATTCTCGCCATTACCGTAGTAGTCAGATGGATGCCGCAGATAAGCAGCTACTGTTAGATGTAAATATACTTGCAGAAGGTTTTGAATTTTATGAATTAGGCGAGGTGGCAATTAGTCCTAATGAACAATTGTTGGCTTACTCTGAAGATACCGATGGCCGTCGTATCTATACCGTAAAGTTTAAAGTTATTGATAACGATGATTTACTTGAAGATGTATTAGAAAACACCGAAGGGCAAATCGTTTGGGCAAACGACAATAAAACGGTTTTTTACGTAAAGAAAGACCTTAAAACGTTATTAGGTTATCAAGTTTATCGCCATGTATTAGGTACTAAGCAAGCGCACGATGTATTGGTATATGAAGAGCAAGATCGAAGCTTTTTTATGGGGCTTGGTAAAAGCCGTGATGAGGGGCTGATCATTATTGATTTAGCCACTACAGAAACGAACGATACTTGGGTGCTAGATGCTGAACAGCCGCAAGGAGTGTTTACTCAGTTACTGCCACGCGAAGAAGGGCATGAGTTTGATGTTGATAAACTCGGCGATACGTTTTATATCGTGACCAATTGGCAAGCTAAAAACTTTCGTTTAATGACGGCTAATACAAGTACCATTGCAGATAAAACACAGTGGCTTGAGCATACCCCTCATCGTGATAGCGTTTTATTAGAAGGCGTAGAGCTGTTTGACGATTTCTTGGTGCTTACTGAGCGCGAGCAAGGACAAACACGCTTTGTGGTCATTAATAAGCAACAGCAGCGTATGACCTTAGAATTTGATGATCCTTGTTATTATGCTGCCATTGCAATGAATCCTGAGCATGATACGCACGTAGCTCGTATTTATTACTCAAGCCTCACCACGCCAGGTTCATTATTTGAAGTAGACTTAAATAATGGTGATAAAACTTTATTAAAACAACAGCAAGTATTAGGCAGTTTTGATCCGCAAAACTATGCCTCTGAAAGGTTAATGGTAACAGCGCGTGATGGTATTAAAGTGCCCGTGTCGCTGGTTTATCGTAAAGATAGTTTTGCTAAAAATGGCACTAATCCACTGTTTCAATATGGTTATGGGGCGTATGGCATAACCATCGATCCGAGCTTTTCGAGTACCTCATTAAGCTTACTCGATCGTGGTTTTGTGTATGCCATAGCACATGTTCGTGGTAGTGAGATGTTGGGTCGTGATTGGTACGAGCAAGGCAAAAAACAACATAAGCAAAATAGCTTTAACGACTTTATTGATGTAACCAAAGCATTGGTTGAGCAAGGTTATGGTGCGCAAGATAAAGTGTTTGCTTCAGGCGGTAGTGCCGGTGGCTTACTAATGGGAGCGGTTGTTAACCAAGCGCCAGCGCTTTATTTAGGAATTGGCTGCCATGTGCCATTTTTAGATGTGCTAACCACCATGCTGGATGAGTCAATACCTCTAACTACCAATGAATACGATGAATGGGGTAATCCAAATGACCCTGCCTATTATGATGTGATTGCTCAGTATTCACCGTATGACAATATTACCGCACAGGCATACCCACATATTTTAGTGACTACCGGTTTGCATGATTCACAAGTGCAATATTGGGAGCCGATGAAGTGGGTGGCTAAAATGCGTGAATATAAAACTGACGATAATATTTTGGTGTTTAAAACCGATATGGATGCCGGTCACGGCGGAGCATCAGGGCGCTTTAAAAGCTTGGAAGAAAAAGCATTAGAGATAGCTTTCTTTATCAGTTTGGCTGATTAAGTGTGATTTTCTATTCAATTGAGTTTCACTATGTTTGGAGGTACTTATATGTTTAATGTGCATGGGCGCTGGGAATACTCAATTGAATCACCAACGATATATATCAAAGTGATTGGTTGTTTTAATCGAGAAGGTATACAGGCTTTTACCAAGGATGTATTTGCTGATTTAGCAAAGTTGCCGCCTCAATCTATTGAATATGCGGTGATTAATTTAGTTGAGTTTGAATTAGCGACCGCAGATAGCTTGGCGGTTGCAACTGAATACTTTCATGGTGTTAAAGCGCGCGGTTATAAACGTGTTGTTTATATTCAAGCAAGTGCTGTAGCCAAAAGTTTGCTGGAACATATCTGGCGGGGTAGCGATATGGATATACAATTTTACGATGATATTCCAGGTTACTTAGCTAAGCACCCGGAACATCTATATATTAAAACCTGGTTATGATTAATTTAAGTATGCTTTAAGCATCCACACTAGCTTCTCTTGCTCAGTTATATAATCACTCATCAATGAAGCCGTACCTTCATCTTGTGCATCACTTGCTTGCTCTAAAATATCGCGCTGCATTTTAATTAGCGTGCTATAACCAGCGAGTAAGTTTTCGACTGCTGCGACACCATCACTGATATTTTTTGCTTCTTTAATTTTGCTGATCTCTAAGTAATCAGAAAATGCATGCAGTGGTGCGCCATCAAGCGTTAAAATACGCTCAGCGACTTCATCTACTTTTAAAAGTAATAGGTTATAAATTTCTTCAAACTTGATGTGTAGTTCAAAAAAGTTGCGACCTTTAATATTCCAATGAAAACCGCGGGCATTCATATATTGAATTTGATAACTACTTAGCAGGGTATTGAGTGACTTGACGATATCTTCACTTTTCGCGCTGTTAAGACCAATTGCGTTTACCTGTGACATAACTTCTCCTTAATAAACTGATAAGATGTTTTCTAAACACTGAAGCAAGTATCAGCCATTTTTAGTAATCTGTAAAATGGTTAAAATCGATAACCTTAATAGATTTTACCTATTAGCCAACCTGCTGTAGTAATTAATTTGTTCGTACAATAGAGATGGGCTCCAATCTTTAAAAAACCACCCCAAAAATCAAAATAACCGCAAATCGCTTAATAAAAGCACAATAAGATGATCTAAAACAAGCTTTTATAGCAAGCTATTACATGGCGAGTGGTTATTTGATTTAGGTCAAAATTAACGTTTTTAGTCGGCGCATAATCAACACAGATAAATTTGATGGAGAGATAACATGCAGGCTAAAACACAAAAAGAAAGTAAAATGGAATTAGTTGTTATTGGTATAGCGTTGATTGCATTTGTAGTTGGCTTAGTCGGCCATTTAGCAGGAGCAAGCTTTGCTAACTTTGATACCTTTGGTTATATCGCAGCGCCAACACCACTGATCTTAGCAATCATCGCATTTGTTGCCTATAAAGTGGCTGCTAGTGCAGAAGATTAAACCAGCAACTCAACAATATAATTCATCACTTGGCGTGAGTAGATCATACTGGTGTGACTTAAATGAAACACTTTATGTTCTGCCATGCCTTTGAGTTTGGTTTCATCAATTAATACCGTGCCATCTGATTGACTACCTTTGGCAATTAGCGGCATGAGGCCGATCGGTAAATCGCCAGCAATACTATAAAGCTTGGCATTAAATGGCCAATCACCATTTTCGGTCAGTAAAAATTCCACACTGTTTTTTAAAAATACATCAAAGCCTTTTTGCTGCATTCTGCGGGCTATATGGCTGCCTTTATGCGGTGTGCCTAAAGTAATAACTTTTGTTACGTTTTGGCTTTGTTGAGAATTTGCAGCAAGGTATGCGCGCGCCACCAGTCCGCCCATTGAATGACAAACAAGGGCCGTATTTTTATCATTAATAAAATTATCAATCTGTTTAAAAATAGCGGCGCGATCGGGAGACAATGTATTGTAAGAGAGGTTGAGAATATCCAACCCAGACTTTTCGAGCTGCGAGCATAAAGGGCGCATTACAAAGCCAGACATATACAATCCGTGTAATACCACAACGCGTTTAACAGTCATACACCCTCTTAATCTATTGAACCTACAATTACATTAATTGTACTGGTTTTATTTCAATGTTAACTGAATCAGAGCTCACCCATACATCACCATCTTGAATGGTAATAGTCAGCGATATATTGCGATCAACCAGCGCTGCCAGCGCTTGAGTTGTAGCAAAATCTAAACTAAAAATACTTAAATTTTTAAACTCATACAATTTAGGTTGATGCTTTTGCCACCAAATTGCTTGGTTGTTTTCACCATAAGTGTATAGCACCACTTTTTTAGCTTTATTACAGGCTTTTTTAACACGCTTTTCATCAGGTAAACCAAGCTCAACCCACAGCTCGATCTCATCGCTATAGCTTTTATGCCACAGCTCTGGTTCATCATCAGCCGATAAACCCTTAGTAAATTCTAAACCATCACAGGCATTAAGTGCATAGGCAAGCAAGCGGATCATCAAGCGTTGCTCGGTTTCTGAAGGGTGTTGTGCCAAGGTTAAATTAAAGTCTTGGTATACGTTGCGGTCCATATCGCTTAGCGATAACTGCGCTTTAATAATCGTCGATTTAAGAGCCATAACAGTTTATTTAAAAAAATTTGCGCCAGTATAGCGCAATTAAGGGCTGAGCCAGTTAAAATAGCCCGAAATTATCTGTAGGAGTTAAAAATGGCTATCCAGTGGTTCCCTGGTCGCTTGAATTAACTTCCGTAGCAATCCGGTGTTTTATTCTATTTACTTATAGAACAATCGTTTAAGGTTATTTCTTTCCGTAACCTTCCAGTATTACCTTCCTACTTCTGCGATTTTTAATACCCACAATAGTACCCATGAGATTGTATTATATATATACTAGCTCTAAATAGCATTGTGGAGCTTAATATGGCTAGGCCTGTAGTTCGTCTAACAGACAAGAAAATAAAATCGATTGCCAGTGTTGGTAAAGAGCAAACGCTTTCTGATGGCGGTGGTCTTCAATTACGTGTTTTACCTAGTGGTACTAAGTCTTGGCAATTTAAGTTTAGGGATCCAATAAGTAAAAAGTTTAATAGAGTACCTTTGGGGCTTTATCCAGCTTTATCGCTTTCGAATGCCCGTACTAAGGCAATTGAATATAACGAGTTGTTAGCTCAAGGGATCAACCCAAAGGTACATGAATTAGCTAAGAAGCAATCAGAAAGTCGAAAAGCTGCGAATACTTTCTTAGTAGCCGCAGAGCTTTGGTTTGAGCGCAAACAGCCTACAGTGACGGCTCATCACGCAGCTAGGGAGTGGCGAACGCTTGAGATGTATATTTTCCCCAAGTTGAAAGACACGCCTTTAGAAAGCATTACAGCGATTGATACCATTGAAATTCTCAGGCCACTTGAGGCTGACGGAAAGCACTCCACAATCAAGCGTATTTGCCAAAGCTTAAATCAGATCATGGATTACTCGGTGAACCATGGGTTTATTAATGCCAATCCACTAGCAAAAATTATAAAAGTATTTACTAAAAATACAGTAGAGCACATGGCTACTATTAGGCCCGAAGAGTTACCTGACTTTTTAACGGCTTTGAATGGTTCACAAACCATTCAGAACAAAACAAAGCTTTTAATTTTGTGGCAATTGCACACTATGACTCGCTCAAAGGAAGCCGCAGGCACTAAGTGGGAAGATATTAATATTAAAGAGGCTGTTTGGGTGATCCCTGCTGAAGAAATGAAGCGTAGAAAGGCCCACAGAGTGCCTTTAACGCCTGCAACTTTGGCAATACTTGAACAAATGAAACCACTCAGCGGCCATCATGAATATGTATTCCCTAGTGAACGAAATGAAAAGGGTCATGCAAGCACCTACACAGTTAATGCCGCGATTAAACGCAGCTTAGGCTACAAAGATAAGCTGGTGGCCCATGGCTTGCGCTCTGTTGCTTCTACAGCCCTTCATGAAAAAGGTTACGACAGTCTGTTAGTTGAAGCATGCTTAGCACATGCAGATGAAAATGAAACAAGAGCGGCATATAACCGCTCTGATTATCTTGAGCAACGTAGGCCAATAATGGAATGGTGGAGTGAGTTTGTAAATATTTCGATCTCTAATCAATATTTTGAGCAGTAATAAGATTACTTAGAACTATCTTCGATATTTCGTGATCAAGTTTACCTTCAGCTTTCATTTTAACGTAAGTATTTATGATTATCTCAAGTTCGAGGTTTAGGGGCCTATTTTCTTGAATAGCTGACTGCTTTAGTATTTTAATAGTTTCTTTAGTAAGTGTGTAATTAGTTTGCACTTTTGTTGTGTCTTTTTTTCTATTTTTATATTGTCGCCATGCTTGCATAGCTTTATTTTTTTCAAGTTTCACGGGTGCTATATTACTCTTAAAGACAATACATATGCATGGTGTTAAGGTTTTTGTACCATAACCTATGATAATTTTTTTATTTTCAAGGTAGTTTGCAAACCACCTTTCTTTACCTTTTGTTGTGTCATTACACCATTTGCAACCCTTCCCACCCAAGCACTTTTCAAATGGTTTATCTTCTGACATTTTCTTTAGTCCTACATTTTTTATTCTAATTATTTATATATTAACAGTTGATTTTTATAGTTACTAGTATACGTTACAAGTATTGAGATTTATTTATTATGGTTTAAATGGATGCTGTTCGATGGTAATTACAAGGAACTACTTGCCTGTTTATACTTCTTCACTGAGGACTTCTCAGCACATTCGTCTGTTAATTCTGTGTCAAAATCCTTTGGTATAGATAGCTTTTCTTGTAAAAAGGCTTTGGAGAGAATTAATCAAAAATCACTTTTATCAATTAATGTTATCTACACTCAATCTAGGGGAGGGGAAACAAGAGAGTTTAAGAAAAATGATTTTGCATCTGAACTTTTTTTGAAGGGTTACTTGCCGGATTGTTATAAGGAGTTTATTGAAGATATTGCATATGCAAGGCGATACTCGAAGCCTTGGACAAATATTGAACGTGCCGTGTTACTTCTTTTTAGGTTCTTCGAGTATGAAAATAGTCATAGTAAATTTCTTGAAACTAAAGTTATCTCGCAGACCTTAAAAATTTCAGAAGCAAGAGTTCATTCAACAATCAAAAAGTTAAAATCAAAAAAAAAGGATGTGATCGTAGGCCGTGTTCATTATACAAAAAAACGTAAAGGATATTTTTTTTCATCGCTAATAAGATTAGAGTTCGAACATAAAAATAAGCTACGAGACTGTGCCCTTCGTTCTATCTTTGTAAAGGATTATTTCTATAGAGGGAATTCTTTCGAGGTGGAGTTTCTAAAGAAGTTACATCAAAAAATGAAATCTTTTTCGAGAACGATCGCAAAAAGTTATGATGGGATAAATAGAGGTAAAGGTACAGATCCAGAGTGGGTGCATTATATATTTAACAGGAACCTTGCGAGGGTAGTGTTTATAGATAAATGCTTTAAAGGTTTTAAAACAGAGCAGATAGAAAACTTCTACACGTTTGATAATTTGATAAAAACTTATCAAATTTTGAATAAACTAAATCTTGCAGAATTAAGTTTGTTAGCTAAAAATATTATTAGTAGGTTCATTTGTGACTCTATTAGTAAGAAAGCTGAATTTCCTTATATCAATAGTTTAGCCCAAGAAGTACTTAAAACGAGCTCTAAAAGCTTTAATGATGAAGAAATTGATATCCTAGAGTTTTTAATAAGATCTTGGTTTAAAATGACACTTAGTCGAATTGAGACAAATTTAGTAGATATAGCAAAAACGCTTCCTGAAGGAGAGTTATTTATCGAGCCATCTCATCCATTAAAGAGGGTTGATTGTAATCTTATTTTTTTAGGCTACGGTATCGTTTCTTGTAATATGTTGGAGTATAAGGGTACGCCATTGAGCACAATGAACTTGGTAGGTTTTAATGTTTATGATGTGCAAAAAAATAAAAAGCTGGTTTCTAAGTTGTTAATTAAAATACACTTTTTTGATTTAACTCCAGAGTGAACTTTTTTTAATTTCCGTTATTTTCCGACCACTTCGAAAAAATTTATATGTAATTTGGGGTAACTTAGAAATTGATGGTGTCGGATAGGTAAGATATACCAATTTAACTTAACCATTTATAAACACTAATAGTGTACGAAAATACACAAGAGTCTCTTTGTATAGCTAACCAACAATGAGACTGTAAAATGACAAAACAACTTTCATATAACCCAGCATACCAACAACGTATCGAATTAGTTTTAAACCATGCCATTGAGCAATACTCTCGATTGAATGTTGTGAGGTTTGACTTATACTTGCCTGATTATTATCAGTGCATAGATACACCTAAAGCACTAGCGAATAACTTAATATCTAGGTTCTTTGCTTCACTAAAGGCAAGACTTAGCAGTGATGCTATACAGCGCAGACGCTTAGGGCATAGAGTTCATGACACAGATTTGTATTATGTCTGGGCGAGAGAGTTTGGAGAGCTTGCAGGTAAAGAGCATTATCATATTGCTATCTTTATTAATAAAGATAGGTTCCACTCCTTAGGTAGCTATGACTGTAATTCGGGTAGCTTAGCCTCCTTAATTATACAAGCATGGGCTAGTGCACTCGATATCCCCGTAGATGAAGCGCAAAGCCTTGTAAACTTTCCTGACAAAGCTTGTAACTGGGTTGAAAGCAATTCTAAAAATCACTTAACACAAAGGGATATATCTGTATCTCGATTAAACTATTTAGCAAAAAATAAAACAAAAGTTTATGGTACTGGTAAGAGAAATTTTGGAACCAGTTACACACCTAAACAGTATTAATGACTCACTGTAAAGCGCCCCAGATAGGGCGCTGGTTTATTTAATATCATCTTCATAGATCTTCTGAATTATCTTCAATATAGCAATCGTATGAATAATAATTCTTATCGTATTGGTATTTAGCAATATATCCTCCTCTTAGTTATTACTGTCTAAATTCAGTAGCTGCCTTTCCGCAAAAGAAACACATGTTTCTCCTACGATAATGTGATCAAGCACTGTCACGTCTATTAGCGCTAAAGCACTTTCCAACTTCTTTGTAATGAGTTTGTCTGCCTGTGATGGTGTGGGATCACCTGAAGGGTGGTTATGAGCAAAGATAACGCTGGTGGCATTTTTATTAAGCACAGATTTAACTACCTCCCTTGGATAAACTGAAGCTGCATTAATAGTTCCAAAGAAGAGCTCTTGATAATCAATAATCCGATTTTGGCTATCCAAATATAACGCCGCGAATACTTCACGCTCATACGCACCGAGTTTTGCCTTTAAAAAGTCTATGGCTGTAGAGGGGCTGTTAAGCGCCCCTAGGCGAGCATACCTTTGCTGCATTATTTCAGCAGCTCTTTCTAAAATTTTATCTTCTAAACATTTAAATTGAGATTCGTATTGCTTGGTTTTAATTAAAGCCATTATCAGGTCCTCAGGTGAATGATTAATACCCCTCAGTGATATATGCCTTCAATATTTTGGATTTGGCCACCAGCTCAAAAAGTAACTTTCTACATAACTGACATATCTCTTGAACCTATAACGGAGATAGAAAAATGCGGTTAATTAAATTAAAAGAAGTTATACAAAAAACATCACTTGGCCATTCAAGTATTTATAAGTTTATTGCAGAAGGGTCTTTTCCAAAACAAGTATCGCTTGGTGCAAAATCGGTGGCCTGGCTTGAATCTGAAGTAGATGAGTGGATTGAAGAAAAAGTTAGGGGGAGAGGCTAATGAATCTTCCATTAAACAAAGATAAGGTATTGTCGCGCTTAGAGAAAGTGTTAAGCAACATTTCAGGGATTAAAGTTGTTACTGCGACAAATGATGAATTAAGAGTGTGCAACTTCTTAAAAGGTATATATCAACCTCTCTTCCCCGCAATCCAAGTCAATGAGACAGTCATCAATACTGATACATCAGTCTGTTTATACACTGAAGACGCAGTCGGTGTGATTACGAGTACGGTGTCAATATCATGGCTGAGCGGAGAGATAGTGCCTGAAGTATGGATGGAAAAGGCAGCTTTAATTAACAAAAATAATGACGTCACATTACAAGTTGGGCGGTTTTATATTGGAGGTGTGAAAGGGCAGTCGTTACTTAAATGGTATTTTAAATGTTTTGTGGAACTTGCTGATGCTCTAGAGATATCGACAATTACAGGTCTTGTTAAGAGCAAAGATGTACCTCTTCATGAAGCAAGGTTTAAGGCTGATGTATTAGCCAGGAATACTCAGCTTACCTTTGGTAGTGAGCACGAGTTTGCTTTGGTTCAGTGGCGTTTAAATAGCTTAGACAGTCGTTTTTATAACTGGCTTGGTATTGTTCAAAATACTAATCCTGAAACGTTTACAGCTCAAGACTGGGATGATTATGCGAGGCCGTTTTCCTCAGTGCAAACGCAAGTTCAGCAGGAGCTCCAGCAAGAGGCTGCGAAGCATCTAAAAGGCAACGTCGGTGATTTTGGTTGCGGCAGTGCAAAAGTAGGGGTGTTATTATCTGATAATGAAATAATTGAGTCTTACATTGGTATTGATGCATCGATAGAGATGATTAATATTGCTCGAGAATCAATCAAAAAAATGGAGCCAATAAACGAGCAAAGCGTTTATCATGGATTTATAGAAGACTACAATCTTACATCTTTCGATGGTGCTGTTAGCTTAAATAGCTATTATTCATGGCCAAACCCACTGGATACATTAAAACACATTTACAATTTAATTAAGGTAGGTGGTACTTTTGTTTTAGCTACACCAAACAAAAGATTAGACCTGATTTTATTAGATAAACAAGCAAAAAAGGAGTTAATAGGAAATCCTTTCTATAACAAGTTCAGAGAGTATAACTTGATGTTAATCAACGAGAGGGACGCAAACCTAGTTGAAATGACAGAGTTGATTAAGCAAGTGCAAAGTGTCGGTTTTAAAGTTGAAGCCTGTCACCAAGAGTTTTATTGCGGGGGCTTGAACTTCTTAGTTTTATCTAAGTGAATCTATAGCTGAGAAGGACCTCAGCAACTTACATTGGTATATAGTTTTAACCGGAGCCATGCTAATAAATAATTGACGAAAGCGATTGAATGCATACAGTTATGCTGTTTGGCGTAAAATTAGTACTTTGCTTCAATGGAGCTGTTATTCTTCATTTAGTTAAACGTTGTAATGTTATATTTAAAAAGGAATTTGCTTTGAGTGAACATGAAATAAGTTTGTGGCTGAAGTCGCTTTTTACGGCTTCTCAGGATAAAGGTATCGGGGAGTTTAAGGAGTACTGTTTTAAGCACTTGCAGAGTGTAATTCAATTCGATAGCGGACTCTGGACCACGCGTTCAGATATGTTCAATAAGGTCAATGTACACTGGGTAGATGATTCTTTCTTATTTAATCAGCCAGATGCATTTATGGAAAATTACTTCAGTATTGCAAGTACTGCTGACACTCCAGATTTATTGAATGAATATTTAATCAACCATCCAAATCAATTCATCGACTTATGGCAGGTTGTTTCAGTTGACGAGTGGCAGCGTTCTGTTTATTACTCTGAGCACTGTAAGCAATATGGTGTTGAAAATGCTTTAGCTGCTTTAGTTAGTAAAAGTGAGAATACATCAGTTAGCCATGCAATTAGTATCTACCGAAGTGATTTTGCTCTTAAGTTTACCGAACAAGAGCGGGAGCTGATAACCTTCCTATTACCATTTTTACTCCAAGCTTTTAGACTCAATTTATTGTATTCATTTATACCAAATAGTTCTGCAAGGGTAGTACGAGGGGTGGTTGACCGATTTGGTACTATTGTTGAGGCTCAGGAGCAGTTTATAAGCATAATGACTCATTGCGATGTATTAAATGATGGCGTTCTTGAATTAGAATCCCATGGAGGTATTACAGCATCATCAAGCTTTTGGTTGGATCGATATTTAATACAAATAGAACATGAAAAAGGTCTGTTTTTTATTAAGATCACTCTTCCTTTAGTTGAAGAACTGCTAAGCCCAAAAGAAATTGAGGTAAGTAAATTATTACTCAATGGATTGAGTAATAAAGATATCGCAAATTATTTGTGCCGAAGCCCTAATACGGTAAAAAACCAAGTTAATAGCATACTACAAAAGCTGAATGTAAGTACCCGAGAAGCTGCTGTATTAGCACTAATGGAATGGATGGTTTGAGTGTGCAGAGCATATCAAAATCTACACAATTTAATTATCAGAATACACTAAGTAAAATGTATGAAACGGCTCTCATTTACGGGCCAAGTTTGTTCCAACAAAAACTTAGTGAGCAACTAAGTGGAATGATGAGTTCATCTTGTCAAATTTGGGTCTATGAAAATAAGCATGACCCTGTGTGTCACTTTAGCAAATATTACTTCTATGAAGCGAAAAGCAGAATGCGAACATCAACCGCTGTAAAATTTTTACAGCGGGTCGCATCCTTTAGTAATTCGCAGGTAACGCTATTGTCCAACGATGAGTGGTCCGAAGTGTTATGTGATTATCCTGACTATCAACAATATAGCTCCCCAATAATTATAACGCTTAGCAGTAGTGATGAATTGCAAAGCATAATTCTTTTTCGTTTGAGTAGTGAAAATGAGTTTTGTAAAACTGATATTGAGGTTCTTGATTTTTTAGCACCTCATTTAGATGGTGCAATTGACATGAATATTAAGGAGTTTATTCGGTTTGGTTGGAAAGTAACAAGAAACCAAAGAGTAGTCTTTAATAGCCATGATGAGCTAATTGGGAAAACAGAGGAATTTGATAGCTTTTATAATAAGTTATGCACACTAGATAGCCGTTTTTCGCCCCTCTCAAATATATTAGCAAGTTCAGCTATATACAACATTGATTGTAAATTGAAAGTATCCATATCTAGCTTATCAGTTTACAGAGCGATCAGTATTATTGAATATGACTTTGGTATTGAGTCACTCTCAACGACGGAGTGGTCAGTATGTAAGCTTTTATTACTGACCTATTCTAACCAAGAAATAAAAAACACATTGGGTATTAGTGTTAAAACAGTGGAGGCACATATAAAACAGATAATGAATAAGCTAGGTACTTCCTCCCGTGCTGAGGTTATTAGCTATCTGTATTACTCAGGTTATGATCTAATTGAAAGTAACTTTAATGATGAACAAGTTAGATTTTAGTCCAAAACCCTTATTTTATTAATCCCACTCCCCCCTCATACTAAAAATCAATTCAATACCTTAAGTTATTTATATTAAAGAGCTTTCATGTAAGCAATGAAAGTTATCTTTATCAATATACATTAGATGGAAAGTGCTATAGGGATTTTATGCCATCGTTCATTAATAATGCAGCATCACTTTCTGCGAGAAATAACTTATCCAAGATACAACTAAAAGAACAAACAAGTTTAGAACGTTTATCATCTGGGTTGCGCATAAATAGTGCAAAAGATGATGCCGCTGGACTGCAAATTTCATCTCGTTTAACTTCCAATATTAATGCTAGTAATCAAGCAATAAGAAATACCTTCAATGGTATTTCTGTCACGCAGTCCGTTGATGGGGCATTGGAAGAGGTTGTTAATAATCTACAAAGAATGCGAACACTAACTATTAATGCTGGAAATGGTGCTAACACAGATATTGATGTTGATGCTATTTATAAGGAATTCTCGGCACTTCGAGACGAAATTGATAGAGTGGCTGAAGATACTACCTTTGCAGGTATTCCATTGCTTAATGGCACTTATCTTGATGATTTTCAGGTTGGCCAAGAAGCGCTCCAAACTATTCGGATTACAGATCTAAATACAAAAACGGAAAACCTAGGATCTTATGAGTGGGAGCCCAGAGCAATAAAGGTTATTAGTAGATATCCTGATGGTGGACTTAAATCTTTCGCTAGAGGATTAAATCTAGAGACTGCTTTTAATGCTGGGCCGCTGGTGGTTAATGGGCAGTCATTTACAGGTCCATATACAGACGTGGATGAACTTATTGAAGATATTAATTCTGCACCTCAATTGCCAAATCAGTCGCCATTAATCGCGGAGAAAGCTTCTGGGAATGGTGTATCTGGGCACGTTGACTTAAATCAGCTGCCGCACGTATTCCAAGTCAATGGTATTGATGTTCGGTGTGACAATATACCCGCATATGACCCAACAATTGTTTACCCTCCAAATAACCTTAGAAGTAGAGGGGAGGAAGGGTATTACTACGCAGAAGTACTTGATCGAGTTCGTAATGTAATGGTCAGTCAAGGGTTAAACTTTCATGGGGTATTCGATCCAAACTCAGATGAAAATAGTATTGGCTTTACTGGAAATTCCAACCCATTAGAGCTGAGGAACTTAAGTCCGCTTTTTCCAGATATAGATGATGGTATTTATACACCATTAATTCGTTTTGAGTCATTTGGCGATAAGTTTACGACGATGGAAGCTGAGCTGGAAGATAATGAAGCTTTCAATCTATATTCTGAAGATCGTATCAAATCCACAATAGATTCACTCACACTAGACTCGGAAGAAGAACGAGCTCGCTCACTACGTATTATTGATGTTGCTTTACAGCAGGTTTCAAATCAACGCAATACAATGGGGGCTACGCAGAATCGATTTGAATCCAGTGTTCGCAGGCAGGAAGTATCAAATACTAATTTATCAGCTGCAAGGCAAAGGATTCAGGATACTGACTTTGCGAGCGAAACTGCAAAGCTTACGCAAGCTCAGATCTTAGAAGAAGCTTCGACAACTATTTTGTCTCAAGCAAATGTCAGGGCAGAAAGTTTGCTCAGTTTATTGGAATATATTTAATCAAGTCTAAAAAATAATGCTTAGGAGAAAGTCAGTTGAGTGAGAAAGTATCTGAAGGAAAAATGATGCAAATGCTTGAATGGAGCTATGAAAAAGCTGTCAATGGTGTTGCTGGGTTAGATTCAGCAAGTGAACTAGCGCAGAGTTACATTAAAAGTAGTACTTCACGTAATGATCAAGCTAACTCATTAATCCGTTGGCAAAATACTAAAGCAGGTACATCAGGTTTCTTAACTGGTTTAGGCGGCATAATTACAATGCCAGTTACCATACCAGCAAACGTCGCAAGTGTAATTTTCGTGCAAATGAGAATGATAGCTGCAATTGCACATATTGGTGGTCATGACATTAAAGACGATCGCGTGAAAGCTCTTGTATATGCTTGTTTAACGGGTAATGCAGCTAAAGATATTCTTAAAGATATAGGGATCGTTGCCGGAACAAAACTCACAACGAGTGCTATTAAAAATATATCAGGAAAAACCATAGTAGCGATAAATCAAAAAGTAGGATTTCGTTTAGTCACTAAATTTGGAGAAAAAGGGGTTATTAATTTAGGAAAAGCAGTGCCATTTGTTGGTGGAATTATTGGCGCGACATTTGACTCTGTTGCAACTAATGCTATCGGAAATATCGCTAGAGATACGTTTATTACCGAAAAATAATTATACGAAGGGATTTAAAATGGGATTTTGGGATAAAGTAAAAAGTGCTGCAACTTCTGCAAAATGCTTAACAGGCTGGCATGCTGGTGACTACAGCCCTATGTCGGGCAAACCTCAGTGTAATGTTGAGAAGACATGCCCAGATTGCAATAAATATATAACAGCGATCAAGCATAAATTTAATGAGTGGCAATATATTAATTCGGTTCATAGCCATAAATGCGATTCATTTAGAAGCTGCATACATTGTGATGTTCAAGAAACTAAGAGGCTGCATGAGTTTAAAGAAAAAGGTAAAAACTCAAGTTGTAGAATAATTGAGCAGTGCTCAGTTTGCCACGAAGAGCAACTAGGAAGTACCTCACATAACTGGACGCAGCTCATGGGGCGCGACTTAAAGATTCAAGGAAAAAGAAAGTGTCGAGATTGCGGCACTGTTGAAAATTAATTGTTTGAGGTAAGAAAATGAATCTTCAAGGCTTGTATTTTACGACCGCACTAACTTTATTGTTAGTTGGTTGTGGTCAATCAGATATAGAGGCTCCACCTCTTCAAACTGAATCACCATATTTATGTTCTTCTATAAATGATTTGCGAATTATGAATGAACCTAGAAAAGCTCAGAAAATAGCAGAAATTAGCTTATCAATAATGGATAAAGAGTACGTAGGCGATTCACTTATTGAAGAGTTTCATAAATTACAGCTTAAAAAGCATGACTATAAGTATTATTTTTATCAAACGTTTTTTAAATTTTGCGAATCAAATGCTTCTTTAGGGGTTAACGAGGCTGCTTCACTAAGTCTTACAAAGCTATATGAAAATATCTCTTATAAGGCAGGCATGGCAACTTGTCGTTCGGTTAATGAAGGCATATTGGATTATGAAGATATATTAGAAGAAATTAAAAATCCAACAGTAATGTTTTCTGGAGTTTTTGTTCCTAGCATTAAAAGAGTTCAAAAAGATCCAAACTATGGAAATGATTTTATTCAAAATAATTTAGCTGATGAATGTGAAAAAAAACCAGCTGTTCGTATTTGGGATATGTTAGGCCATATAACAAAACCAATAGCAAAGAAACTTTGGGATAAAGATCAAAGTGCGTTAAGAGCTAAAAAGCGAGAAGAGCAAAAAGCTTTAGAAATGGAGCAAGAAGTTGCATATCAAGAAGATGTAATGAAATTTTCTAAAAGTCTCTTTGAGACTGGAGGGGCTACTTGTGAGCGATTTATGGATCAGTATTATGTAGCATTAATATCAGAAAATAAAAGTGAAGTTGATTTTGATTCTGTTCTTGGGGGTATGAAAGTAACTTTAGCTGAAGTCGCTAAAGGACTATTTCCCTATCAAAAACCAACTTTTGATTCAATACTAGCTACCAACCCTAAATCTCTAATGGAAGAGGTGTTTAATACTTGTAGATATCAGCGTTTTAATTTACTGGGTAGTTTGAGGAAAATAAGCAAGATTGATAGCTTAAAAGATCCTATCGAAATAGAACTGGAAAACCTATATAGAGAAAAAAATGATGCCTCCTCTATGAAGGCGTGGGATCAATATAAAATGTGCAGGGCAAGAAATTTTAAAGAAACAGTTTGTTTTAATGAATCAAATTCCTATTATTTATATTACTTAACAGAATCAAAAATTAAAGACCTTAGAAGGCAACTTGTACATTTACAAAATAGAATTAATAGAAGAGTACCAAGCGATGAGATGAATACAGAATTAAGATCTTTAGAGAAAGCTTTACTGGAATCAAGGAACTTTATAACAGAGCTTGAGAGTAAAGCTATTAGTACTAGCTCTATTATTCATCGTAACTAACAGCTCTGAATCGCCCCGTTTTTGTCAGAGACGTATAATACACAAACGTGCTCACCCATATGAAAGCAAAAACTAGGGCATTGTGAAATCAATCTTAAGTACTAGCTCATTTCTTCTCTGAAGTTTTAATCGATGCACTCAAATGAAGTGCATCGAATTATGCTTCCACGGCCTTAATTTAAGTAAGCATCAGGGCTAGTAGTCTACCCAGCCAACTAAACGTTTTGTGAAAACAAAAAGCGTATTATCTAAAAATATAAAGCATTGATTTTTTACTTGGTTATCTGTGTAATGAACTCAGACAAAAAGGAGAATTAAATGAATGCTATAGAGCAATTACGAGAAAATGTAATTTCAGATTTACTGGATTTAAGTACGATGAAAAATGTTTGGCCAATATGGTCTATTGAAATATCCAAACATATATCAAGTTACCCCCCAACAAATAAGGAACTAAGGAATTTAGGAAATAACCTTTACACTATTTTTAAAGGTACATCGAGCGGTACGCGATCTCAGAACGAAGTTTCAGGAGGAGGAGCTGCCTGGGAGGGGTTGGTTTGTTGGTATTTAAATTTGTGCTTAATTGGAAGCAGAACTGTAATTATAAAATCGAAGAAAGCCCATATACCTGAAGCAATACAAAATGCGATAAGCGTAAATTACGGTAACTTTAAATCAAATACTGAAAGTGATTTACTAGCGATTACATTCCCTGACTCTCCAGAAATTACAGGGGAGTATAATGATGATTCAAAAAATGTCCTATCAAAGCTATCTCCGGTTGTTGAAAGTCGTTTCCATGAAACTGAATTAGTAGTTATACAGTGTAAAACTAACTGGAATGACAATGCTCAAATTCCAATGCTGTGGGATTTGATTTATTCATCGCAAGGCTTTCAGGGCGAAACTACTGTTGGAAGTAATGGCTATTCCCACAAGAAGCTGCAAAAGTTTTCATATGCCTTTGTAACAGTACCAACAGTTAATCCTGATAAAATAAAGAATACTTCAACTTGTGTAAAAAGAGTGCAGAATTTATCTGGAGGTAACTTTTGGGGGTTACCAAGTAAAACCGGTGTTGCGATGAACCTCGCTGAGATACTAGACAAGAATTTCCAAACTACATTGCAATCATATCAAAAAGGCTGGAACTCTGAAGTATCAAATGAGATTAGAGAGAAAAATACAAATGACTACTTCAAGGTTAAATGAGGTAGCGTCACTCATTTATATTTAGTTTTAGTATCTTAGTTAGCTACCCCAAGTCAGTCAAACCTTTTCATAGCCCTGGACTTAGCTTCAGGGTTGCGTTAAACTGTTAGCTATTAAAGTTTCGGAGTATTTATTTGTGCGGCATATTGAGCTGTTTGCTGGCTGTGGCGGCCTTTCATTAGGTTTAGAAAGTGTGGGTTTTGAGTTTGTCTTAGGCAATGAATTATCACCTATGGCAGCAGAGACGTTTGCTTATAATTTCTTTAATGAAAATTTAAGCGATCTAGCTAAAGCCCAAGCAAAGCCGAAGCGAGTGAAGTGGATTAATAGCCATAATGATGACTTGAATGCTAGGTTACGAGAAAACCCTTTTGAGTTTCCTACGATTGATGAGAGTAGTTACAGCGATTTACCTGTTGATGTTTGTGAATACGAAGGCAAGTTATTGGTTGGTAGTGTAAGAGAGCTAAACACCCTTTTATCACAACGACCGGAGCTTGCTGATGCGTTACATAATAGTTTCGGTAAAGGTGAGTTAACACTTGTTTCAGGTGGTCCACCTTGTCAGAGCTTTAGTATGGCAGGTGCACGTAAAAAAGACTGTGAAAAAAATACCTTACCTTTGGAGTTTGTTTCTTTTGTAGAGCGCACTAGACCACGTTTCGCGTTACTTGAAAACGTAACCGGCATTTTAAGAGCGTTCCAAGACGATGATGGTAACAAGTATCACGCATGGTATGAAGTCGCGAAAGCTTTCGCTTCTATCGGGTATGTACCGCTTTGTCTCCACGTTAACGCTCGTTATGTAGGCATTGCACAAAATAGACCTCGTTTTATTCTTATAGCTATTCGACAAGATGTTCATGAAGTTATTTTAGAAGCGCAGCATTTGAATGAGCAAAGCCTTAGTCTACTCGCGTCATCCTTACCGTTTTTCAATATGGTACAAAGGAAAGGTGCTGAATTAGAATTTGGTCATTTAGATTACTTTGATGTAGATAAACAACTAGAGGTTTTTGAAGGAAGCTTTTTAGCTGAGCTAGTAAATGGTGCTCAGGTTTCTGTTAGTGAGGCAATTGATGATCTTCGAGGTGAAGGTATAGAGCCATCTAACTTTGTTACTCAACTTAACAGCACCTTTGAATTGCCAGATAGAGGCGTTACTCCAAACCACGATAAACGTGCGAATGGTGAACTTGTGCAAAGGCGCTTTAGGCTTTATCAGGTGTTACAACAAGTCGGTAGTAAAGCTATAAGCAAAGAAGTATTTGCTATTTTAAAAAGCGAATCTACAATCCTTAGCAATGACGCATGGGCAGCACTATCTAAGTATGAGTATTTAAATTTAGATGGTGAATTAGAGCTTATTAAAAGCCTTCAAGAGTTTATTAGTTATCTGAAACTCCACCCAACTAAAAAGCAAACTCAAAAAGCATTGTCCCCTAATTTACCTGCTCCGGCAGCTTTATCTATTCCTGATGATGCATGTCATTATCATGAAGATGAACTTCGTACACTTACCGTAAGAGAAATGGCGCGTATACAGTCTTTTCCTGATAACTTCGAGTTTCGTTCTAAAGTTACTACTGGCGGTAAAATGAGGCGTTATGAAGTACCTCAGTATACGCAGGTTGGTAATGCTGTGCCTCCATTGTTAGGTAGGAAGTTAGGGATAATTATTAAAAGTTTAAGCGTATTACTTTAGGGGAGATGTTGTTCAAAATGCCTTATTAGAATGGGATGTTGAGACATTGCTTTTTGCAAGCAAATAGTCCAATCATTATTATGTAGCTTTTCATTCAAAATAATATTATTTTTTAGCATGTCTAAGATATCTACCCTTCTTAGTAGTGATTTTTTAATCCACTCTAAGTAAGTTCTCTCAGCATGTTCTATTGCATATTTTCTTATTTCTAATGATTGTATATGTAACTTAACTCTTTTTTGAGTTTTTACGGAGTAATGCGGAGGGATTTTTATTTCCAAGCTAATTTCAAACTGTTTTATATCTAGTGGATTAGGGATGTTTATCGAGAATTCTAATTCAAGTTTAGATAACACACTTGAGTAGATGGGGTGAATAAATTTAGGAGATGAGTTTTTTATACAGAAATAACTTTCGCTTTTTTTAGATGAGCAAGCACTACATTGGTTAACCAAGTTGTTTTTTAGCAAAGAGTATTCAGGCCACCGGTTCTTGGGTAAAAAATGGTCTAAAATTCTTGGGTAGCCAGGCCTGCCACAAAAGGGGCATTGAGAAAGTTCGTCATTTTCTCTTCTTGCTTTTATTTGGATACCCAAATCTTTTGGGGGGGATGTATAGTAGCTTTTTAGTATAGCACTATGAGCTAAAACTGCAGATGTTTGGGGTTCCGAAGCTTGGTTTCTTAGTAGCTTTTCATACTTATTATAATAAAACTTTATAATTGGCTTTAATTCTTTAAGTTGATCTACTGTATCTTTATTACTATTTATTGCTAGCTCTAGCCAGTCATCACTTCCTTTTCTAGTTCTTAATCCTTTTACATCAATCATTTGAATTTTCTTGTCTCTTTAATTGGTAAAGGTAGGTCAGTGCTTCATCACCCACTGACTTGCTCAAATTTTCTATAGCTTCTTGAGGAGATTTGAATTTTTCTGAGGTTATTAATTTCTCAATTAATTCTTGGAATGGTTTCGGAGTTTTTCAAGTTAGTTGTCGCATCAAGTTAAATTTTATGCCGCCCGCACTTCTTCTTTTTTCTCTGGATTCAAATTTACTTCATTGATCATTGTCCAATTTCGAGACTTTCCTGACCAACG